>NZ_CAMLFY010000147.1 GCF_946479415.1 uncultured Shinella sp.
AGATAGATCGCGTCGGCTTCGCGCAGGATCTCCAGCTTGTCGCGGGTGATGCCGCCGGGGCAGCGGATGGCAAGGCCCGGACCCGGGAAGGGGTGGCGGCCGATGAAACTATCCGGCAGGCCGAGCTCGCGGCCGAGCACGCGCACCTCGTCCTTGAAGAGCTCGCGCAGCGGTTCAACGAGCTTCATGTTCATGCGCTCGGGCAGGCCGCCGACATTGTGGTGCGACTTGATCGTGACCGAGGGGCCGCCGGTGAAGGAGACGCTTTCGATGACGTCAGGGTAAAGCGTGCCCTGGGCGAGGAATTCCGCGCCGCCGAGCTTCTTGGCCTCGTCCTCGAACACTTCGATGAACAGGCGGCCGATGATCTTGCGCTTGGTTTCGGGATCCGAAACGCCTTCCAGCTCGCCGACGAAACGATCGACGGCATCGACATGGATGAGATGCAGATTGTAGTGCTCGCGGAACATGGCGACGACGTCGGCCGCCTCGTTCTTGCGCATCAGGCCGTGGTCGACGAGGATGCAGGTGAGCTGCGCGCCGACGGCCTCATGGATGAGAAGGGCCGCGACGGAACTGTCGACGCCGCCCGACAGGGCGCAGATGACGCGCTTGTCGCCGACCTGCTCGCGGATCGCTTCCACGGCGCGGGCGCGGTAGGCCGACATCGACCAGTCGCCCTTGATGCCGGCGATCTTGTGCACGAAGTTCGAGAGCAGCTTGGCGCCATCGGGCGTGTGCACGACTTCCGGGTGGAACATGGTGGTGTAGTAGCGCTTCGCCTCGTTGACGCAGATCGCGAAGGGCGCGTTTTCGGAAACGCCGATGATCTCGAAACCTTCGGGCGCGACGGTGACGCGGTCGCCGTGGCTCATCCAGACCGGGTATTTGTTGCCAACCTCCCAGAAGCCTTCGAACAGCGGGCTGGCCTTGAGGATTTCCACATCGGCGCGGCCGAATTCGCGGGCGTGGCCACCTTCGACGGTGCCGCCGAGCTGGGTGGCGAGCGTCTGCTGGCCATAGCAGATGCCGAGGATCGGCAGGCCGGAATCGAAGACCACTTGCGGGGCGCGCGGGCTGCCCTGGTCGAGCACCGAGGCGGGGCCGCCGGAGAAGATGATCGCCTTCGGCTGCATGCGGTGGAAGGCTTCTTCCGCCGACTGGAAGGGGATGATCTCGCAATAGACGCCTGCTTCGCGCACGCGCCGCCCGATGAGCTGGGTCACCTGGCTGCCGAAATCGATGATGAGAACGCTGTCGGGATTGGCTGTCTGGGTCATGGCGAGCCTTTAAAGAATATCTCTTCGCCGCGCAACGGGGGATGGCCGGATTTTCAGCCTTTCAGGGCGATGGTTCCGTCGAGCATGGCGGCCTCCAGACGATCGACGGCAGCGGCGAGCTTTTCGTCGATGACATCAAGGTATTCCGTCCAGTTGCCGATATGGGTGAGCTCGGCCTTGCCGTCGGAAATGCCGCGAAGGCCGATGAGGGGAACGCCGAAGGCCTGGCAGGCCCGCAGCGCGCCAAAGGTTTCCATCTCCACCATGTCGGCGTCGATGCCGGCATAGGCGGCACCCGAGACGATGTTGGCGCCGGTGGAGAGCCGCGCGGCGGGAATGCCGGGAATGCGGACCGGCAAGGGAACCTCGACCGGCAGATCGAGGAAGGGTGTCGCTCCCCTGGTGAAGCCGAGCGGAGAAGCATCCATGTCGCGATAGGACACGGAGATTGCCTGATAGATCTCCGTCTGCTCGAGCGTTGCTGAGCCAGCGGAGCCGAGCGATACGACATAGTCGGGCAGGTTGCCATCCGCCGCCAGATGGCAGAGCGCCAGCGTCAGCTGCACGGCGGCCTCTACGGGACCGACGCCGGTCATCAGCGGCGTGATGCGGGCCTTGAGATGCGGGCCGTATTCGGGGTTGGCGGCCATCACATAGAGGATGCGCTTCGTGCCGACGGTCTTGAGGGCAAAACTCATTCGGTAATGTCCTCGCGGCCGCGCACCACCATCATCGTGCTGGTCATCGAGGCGATGAGCTTTGCGGGTCCATCGGAAATGGCATAGCCGCGCCCGTCGGCGACGATGATGTTGGAGCCCGGCTTGGTGATCTCGCCGCGGAACAGGAAACGTTCGCCCCGCCCCGGCGACATGAGATTTATCTTGAACTCGATGGTGAGAATGGAGACATCCGCATCGATGACGGAATAGGCGGCGTAGCCACAGGCCGTGTCGAGGGCGGCGGAAATCACGCCGGCATGGAGAAAGCCGTGCTGCTGCGTCAGCTTCTCGTCAAAGGGCAGCTCGATTTCCACCGTGCCGTGCTCGACGCGGGTCAGCTCGGCGCCGATCAGCGTCATGGCCGGCTGGCGGCCGAAACTTCTGGTGATGCGGCCGGCGAAATCCGGCGGTGGAAAGTCTGTCATGAGGCCCACATGATGCGGGCGCGCGGCCCGAAGGAATGGACCGACGTTTGCACGGTGCATGCTGCACTGCAAGCGCCTTTCAGTTCAGCGCGACGATTGCGCCGTTGAGCGCGGTCGCGAAGGCGACCCAGGCGAGGTAGGGCAGGAAGAGCAGGGCTGCCGTGCGGTCCTGCCGCCAGGACGCGAAGATGAAGCCGCCGACGGTCACGAGAAGACCGAGGATGACGATCAGGGCCGAGGTCGGATCCTGAAGGCCGAAGAAGATCGGCGACCACGCGAAATTGAGCACGAGCTGGGCATACCAGAGCCGCATGGCCATGGAACGGCGGAGCGAAAGCCAGGTGCGCGCGCCGACGATGGCGATGACGACATAGAGCACGCTCCAGACCGGGGCAAACAGCCAGTTCGGCGGATTGAACGACGGTTTGGCGAGCGACTGATACCAGTCGCCGGGCACATTATGCGCGCCGATCAGGAGGCCGCCGCCGAGAACGAGGATGAGGAAGGCGATATAGACCAGGGGCTTGTTGTTCATGTCCCTGACCTAGCGCGCTTGCTGCAACCGTCCAGAGGCTATGCGCTCCGGGATATCAGGCTGGTTATGTGCTGGTCCCAGGCGACATCGTCGCGGCGGCCGGCGAAGTCGCCGTCATAGGACGAAACGGCAAAGCCGTGCGGCGCGCGCGCGATGCCGGCGGCATCCACTACGCTCTCGTCGCGCAGGACCCCGCCGGTTTTCGCATCGAGAACGACGAAGCGGCCGCCATTCGGCGATGTCAGGCCGACAAGACCTTCGCGGCGATTGACGGCGATGGCGCCGACATAGTTGGCGAGGCCGATCGTGGTCTCCTCGGGCAGCGACAGGAAGGTCAGGTCCTCACCCTTGCCGAAATGGCCGACGAGGGGCGGCAGGTCGTTGCGCGGGCCTTCATACTGGCAGGCGAACCAGATGCGGCCTTTCTCGTCGAGATCGATATGGCGGGTGGAGAGCTGGCGCAGCTTTTCCGGCAGGGCATGACGCTCGACAAGCGCGCCGGTCGCAGCGTCGATCAAGGCGAGCGAGGGCTCCATATGGTCGAGGTTGAGCTTGGTGCGGCCGAAATCCGGATGGGTCTCGATGCCGCCATTGGCGGCGATCAAAAATGTGCCGTCGTCGCTGACCGAGAGATCGTGCGTGCCGATGCCGTAGGTCTGGTATTCGCCGATGCGGCGATAGTTGTCCCGCGCATCATAGAGGCCGATGACGCCGCGATTGGCGTCGAAATCGTTCTCGCTGGCATAGAGCAGCCGGCCATCGGGCGAAAAGCAGCCGTGGCCGAAGAAGTGCCGGTCCTCGGCGGCGGCGATGGTTATCGGCTGCTGCTTGCCGCTGCGGTCGATCACCAGCGCGAAGGTGCCGGGGCGGCGGGCGAAGGCGACGAGATGGTTCGTGGCGGGGGAAAAAGCCATGCCGTGGCTGCGGGCGGGCAGCGGTGTGCGCTCGATCACGCTGCCGTCTTCGGCAAGAACCGCAATGCCGAAGCTGCCGTCAGGGGCCTTGTAGCCGGAAGCGAAGACGGCGTCGGTCTGCGCCAACGCGAAGGCACCCTGCGGGGCAAGCGTCGCCGCCCAGGCTGCACCCGCCATGCGCAGGAAGGTGCGCCGGTCGAGAAGCGCGCTTTGGCCGCCCGGCTTGCGCATCAGTCGCCGTCCGAGAAGGAGAAGCCGGAGCCGAGCCCAATGGCGCCGCCATAACCGCCGTCGAAGGCAAGGATCAGCTCGCGCGTGTTGACGAGCAGAAAGTTGATCTTCTGCTGCTCTTCCGGCGTGGACACCGCCTTTTCCATGTCGGTCTCGATGGTCGGGGTGATCCGGCGCAGCGATTTCAGGATGAAATCGATATTGCCGTTGACCGAGGCGATGCTGGGATCGATGAGGTCGCTCATGCCGGACTTGTCGAACAGGGTCTGGAGGCCTTCGAGATTGGCTTCGATCGACGTCCAGGTATTGTGCGAGCGCCAGAACACCGCCGATTTCGGCCGGGCGATGCCGCCATTGCGGTAGAAGGTCTCGATGCGCTGGTCGCGCACCGCCTCCGTGCCATGCACGAGAATACCGAGCAGCGCCGTCATTGCCTCCTTGCTGGTGCGGAAGACGGGATTGTCGGGGCCGGGATGTTTCCAGTCCTTCTGCACACCGTCGGGTGCATCCCAGGCGGCGGCGAGTTGGCCGGCCGTCGTCCGGATATGGGTGGCTACGGCAGCGGCATAGCGGCAGCGGAAGGCATTCGGTTCCTTTGAGATGGCGTCCGAGCCGGTGCCGTAAAGGGCGAATTCGATGGCTCCAAAACCCTGGATCGCGACACTCTTGCTGCCCATGGTCGCGGCGTCGGCATCCGCCTCGTCCGCCTTCTGCAACAGCGCCTGCACCTGTTTCAGGCCAGTGCCCTTGCGGTCGGGATAGAACAGGATGCGCTCGAAGCGGTTGTCGTCGATCACAGGGCCGATGCGCACGATTTCGATCCGGCCCCAATCGGTGACGGCCTGACGGAAGGCCGCATCGACGGCCTTGCGGCCCTCGTCGGAGGGCGCCTTGCAATAGGCCGTGGTCGTTTCGGCGAGCTTGCCGGCGGAGGCTTCGAAGGTCCGGTAGCCCGGCCGGATCACGTCGTCGATGGCGCGCGTCATGATGCCGGTGACGATCTCTCCGGTCAGCGCCGGCACGGCGGGCGCGCTGCCTTCCTGTGCCGATGCCGGCAGGCTCGTTGCAAACAGGAGGGAGGCGGCAAGCAGGGAGCCGAACCGAGGGAAAGACGGGCGCTGGGTCATCAGAGGCTCTCCAGGAAGGTCAGAAGGGCGTCGCGGTCGTGTTTTTCCAGCGCGGCGAAGCGGTCGCGTGCCTTCTGGCCCTCGCCGCCGTGCCACAGAATGGCCTCGGTGAGGGAGCGCGCGCGCCCGTCATGCAGGAAGAACGTATGGCCGTTGACGGTTTTTGTAAGGCCGATACCCCAGAGCGGCGGCGTGCGCCACTCCTGTCCGCTCGCAACGCCGACCTGCTGCCCATCGGCAAGGCCTTCGCCCATGTCGTGCAGCAGGAAATCGGAATAGGGCCAGATGAGCTGGAAGGCCTGCGCCGGGTTGGCGGCATCGCGCCGCGTCACGAATTTCGGATGGTGACAGGAAATGCAGCCCGTCTCGTAAAACAGGCGTTTTCCCTCGAGTGTCTCGGCGAAACTCGCCTTGCGCCGCGCCGGTACGGCGAGGTTTTCGGCGTAGAAGGTCACGAGATCCATGACCGGCGGCGGCGCTTCCGCGTCGCCCAGCCGCTTCTGCACGCCATCGGGGCGCTCGATGCAGGCGGTTTGCGCCGGCATGCAATCGCCCTGGTGCAACGGCACTTCCGGCGTCGAGATGCCGATATCGAAGGCGAAGGCGTCGGCGCTCTGCTGGCGCACGGTGGCCGACTGCGCCTTCCAGCCGAACCGGCCGAGCGCCTGTTTACCCGTCGTGGGATCGATGGCAATCGCCGCCTTGCCGCTGATGCCGTCTCCATCCGCGTCGTCGGGGTCGGCGAGAGCGAAAATGTCCGCCGCATGGATGGCCTCGACCAGGCCGAGGCCGAGCATGGGCTGGGTCACACGCGGCGAGAGCGTGGTCGTCGCATCGAGGTCGCCATAGGCGAGGTCGGCGACGGAATAGGTCGGGCGGCGGAGAGACACGACCTCGCCGCCGGCCAGCGTAACGGGCTGCTCCGTATACGCGATGACCATGCGGCCCTCGGCCTTGAGGCCCGGAATGGCCTGGTCCTGCAATTGCCGGCCGTAGATCGGATCCGGCAGGCTCATCGCATGGAAGCTCTTCAGCGCCGCCTCTTCCTCGGGCGTCGCCGCCGGGCGGGCGAGGCGCAGGAACATCGAGGTGGCGTCCGCCGTGTTGTCCTCCGGCGGATGGCCGCGGCCGTCCTTGATGTGGCAGGACTGGCAGGAGCGGGCATTGTAGAGCGGCCCAAGCCCATCGGAAGCCTGCGTGGAGGAGGGTGAGGAGACCCAGAGTTTCTGGAACAGCGCATTGCCGAGCTTGAAGGTCTCGCGCTCCTCGAAGGTGATGTTTTCGGAAAAATGGGAAAAGCTGTTGCGGTCGATTTTCGCAAGCGAGGTCGCAGCACCGGCGGACATCGCCTCGTAAGGCTCGGCCTTGGAGAAATCCGTCGTCAGGGCCGTGACGGCCTGCACGCGCTTCAGGTCCTTGTCCGAGAGGTCGTCGCGGCCGCGCGTCTGCGACTGCGCGCTCCCCAGAACGAAAACGCCTGCCGCGACGGTGAACGCGGCGGAAACCGCGAGCAGGCGACGGGCAGGGCGTTCTGTCATGCGGGAAATCGGGCCGCATCCCGAAAGGGAGGCGGCCCGCCTTGTTTGTTATTTGAAGACGGCGCTAGGATTATCCAGGCTGTCGGAGCCTTCAAGCTCGATCTTGCCGAGATCCAGCGACCCGATGACGCGTTCGATCGTCTTGGTCTGGTCGATCAGGCTGTCGATGGCGGTCTGGACGACCTTGTTGCCGGCTTCGTTGCCTTCGCCGATCATCTGGTCATAGGCTTCGCCACCATCCGCGCGATCCTTGAGCGCCTGGAAGGCGGCATGGCTGGCGTCGAGCTTGGCCTTCATCTCCGTGTCGAGTGCGGCGTCCTTTTCCGCGACGAGCTCGGAGAGCGACGGGCCGGTGAGCTTGGAACCGTCAGGGCGGGTATATTCGCCCGTATAGACGGTCTGAATGCCGGCGACGTCGTAGTAGTGCGAGTTGTGCGTGTTGTCGGAGAAGCAATCATGCTCTTCTTCCGGATCGTGCAGCAGCAGGCCGAGCTTCATGCGCTCGCCGGCGAGTTCGCCATAGGAGAGCGAGCCCATGCCGGTGAGCATGGCGGTGATGCCGGCCTTCGGGTCCGCGGTTACGTTCTTGGTGGCGTCGCCATCGGCGGCCCAGGCCTTCACCATCTCTTCGAGATCGGTGACGAGCAGCGAGGTCGCGGCCTTCAGATAGGCGGCGCGGCGGTCGCAATTGCCGTTGGTGCACTTGTCCTTGTCGTAGTCCGTCGCCGGGCGGTTGCCCGCACCCGGACCGGTGCCGTTCAGGTCCTGGCCCCAGAGCAGGAATTCGATGGCGTGGTAGCCGGTCGCCACGTTCGCCTCGACTTCGCCGGCCTCGTGCAGCTCCTGCAGCACGGCGGGCGTGATCGTCGTGGCGTCGATCGTCTTGCCGGCGATTTCCAGCTTCGGATTGGCGATGACATTGCCGACGAACAGCGCGTTCTCGTCGCTTTCCGTGCCGTAGCTCGGGTCGACATAGTCGATCAGGCCTTCGTCGAGCGGCCAGGCGTTCACCTTGCCTTCCCAATCGTCGACGATCGGGTTGCCGAAGCGGTAGGCTTCCGTCTGCTGGTAGGGCACGCGCGACTTCAGCCACGCCTCGCGCGCCGCCTTCAGCGTTTCGTCGCTCGGCTTGGCGATGAGGGCATCGACCGCTGCATCGAGGGCCTTCGCCGCATCGAGCGAGTCGGAATATTTGGCATGGGCGATTTCGGCATAGTGCTTGACGATCGCAGCCGGATCAGCCGCCGCATGGGCAGAGCCGATGGCAAGGCTCGACGTCGCGGCAGCAAGCACAAAGGCGGCCGCGCGAAGGAAGGAAGTGGTCATGACGTCTCCTGGTGTCCTGTTTGGCATGTCCCCCCGACACCGGGCGTCGCAGTAAAAAGCGGCCGACCGGATGGCCCGGCTCAAGCCGGACCCGGGTTTATTCAGGCCTTGATGTCATGGACCAAATAAAAACTGGTGTCAAAGTGTATAGTTTAGAACGATTTCAAGGTATTTCCCGGCGATTGACAGATCACAAGGCGTCACGCCTTGCGACCCATCGCGCAGAAGAAGAAACCGTCCGTATCGGTCGAGGCCGGGGTCAGCGTCACGGTCTTGCCGTCGCGTGAGCGTGGCTGCGGCTTGCCGCTGCCGAACAGGTTCTGCCAGGTCTCCGACGCCGAAAGAATCTCGAAATCCGGATTGGCCCGGCAGAAGCCGTGGGCCTGCTCCTCGTTTTCCTGCGGCAGGATCGAACAGGTGACATAAAGCAGGAACCCGCCGGGCCGCACGAAGGCGCTGGCATTGGCCAGTGCTTCCTGCTGCTGGCTGATGCGCTCTTCCAGGTTCTTCTCGGTGAGGCGCCATTTCGTGTCCGGGCGACGGCGCCAGGTGCCGGTGCCGGTGCAGGGCGCATCGACCAGCACGCGGTCGAAACGGCCTTTGAGCGGTGCCAGGCTCGACAGGCTTTCATGGACCTGCACATTGCGCGTGCCGGCGCGCTTCAGCCGCTCGATGATCGGGGCGAGGCGCTTGCGGTCCGTGTCGTAGGCGTGCACCTGGCCCTTGTTGTTCATCGCGGCCGCCATGGCGAGCGTCTTGCCCCCACCGCCCGCGCAGAAATCAAGCACCTGCTCGCCTTCCTGCGGCACGACGAGATCGGCGACGATCTGCGAGCCCTCGTCCTGTACCTCGAACCAACCCTTCTGGAAGGCGAGATCGGCGGTGACATTGGGCAGGCGGGACGGGCCTTCGCCGGCGGGAATGCGGATGCCCTGGCGGGCGATGGCCGAGGCGACGGCGGCGTTGCGCTCCAGCGCCTTCAGCACCTTGTCGCGGCTCGCCTTGAGCGTGTTGGCGCGCAGGTCCAGCGTCGGGCGATCGGCCAACGCCTTGGCTTCCGCCAGCCAGTCGTCCGAAAAGTTCGCCTCGAAGGCCGGCTGGATCCAGTCCGGGATGTCGCCCTGCACATGCGGGGCGGCATCGTCGAGATTGCGGGAGCGGAATGCGGCGAGCTTCTCTTCAGTCGGCGCCTCCGGTGCAAACCGGTCGCCGTCGAATTCAGCGGCGAGCGCCTCGGGCGAAAGGCCCCATTGGCGCAGCAGCACGGCGTAACCGAGAGCCGTCGGGCTGTCGTCGTCCATCAGGAAAGCGTGCGACAGTTTCATGCGCAGCGCGTCATAGACGATGTTGCCGATCGCGGCGCGGTCGCCGGAGCCGGCGAACCGATGAGCGAGGCCCCAGTCCTTGAGCGCATCGGCGACCGGGCGCCGCCGCGTCTCGATATCCGAGAGAACCTCGATGGCTCCCGAGAGCCGCCCACCCAATCGCATCCGTTTACTCCGTTTTGCGTCGTGGTAGCGGCGGAACGCGCCGAGAGCAAGCCGGCGCCGTCAGTTTAGGGGCTGGATCAGCCGATGACCTCGTAACAGATCTTGGCATGGCCGGAGCGGATCATGCCGATATTGGAGGCGGCCGCCTTGGAGAGATCGAGCACGCGGCCACGGATGAACGGGCCGCGATCGTTGATGCGGACCACGACGCTCTTGCCGTTATTGGCATTGGTGACCTTCAGCTTGGTGCCGAAGCGCAGGCTGCGATGGGCAGCCGTCATCAGGTTCGGGTTCATGCGTTCACCGGATGCGGTGCGCGAATGCAGCGCATACCAGGAAGCGCGGCCGCAACCGGCGGCCTGGGCATCGGAAAAGGAAACGAACGAAGAGGAGGCGGCGACGAGAGAGGCGAGCGCGAGGCTGGAGAGCTTGGACAGCATGTATCGTGTGACCCTTGCGGCGAGTTGCGGAAATCCCCTGTGGTTGATCGCCCTATGAGGAAGCAAAAATGGCGAAAACGTGCCTCAACCGGCCACACTTGCTGTCGAAGTGCCGCAGGATATACAGTCCATCGCCCGCGATGGATTTTTAATCTTCGTTAATGGGGTCGAAAAGAATCTTACGAATCAGTCACTAAACTCATTCGACTTGTCGCGCGAA
>NZ_CAMLFY010000148.1 GCF_946479415.1 uncultured Shinella sp.
TCTCTATGGCGGTGCCGGCAACGACCTGCTGGTCGGCGGCCTCGGCGGCGACACGCTCTACGGCGATGCCGGCGACGATATTCTCTGGGCCGATATCCAGGGCGTCACCTATGCCGCGCAATCGCTGAACCGCCTTTATGGCGGCACCGGCAACGACACGCTGAATGGCGGGGCCGGCAGCGACGATCTCTACGGCGAAGCCGGCAACGACAAGCTCTATGGCGGCGCGGGAGACGACGACATGGAGGGCGGCGACGGTGCCGACATCCTCTACGGCGGTGCGGGCAACGACGTCATGAATGGTGCCGATCTCTACGCAAAGGCCGATGGCGCCGACCGTCTCTACGGCGAAGCCGGCAATGACGACATGAAGGGCGGCGCGGGCAACGACTATCTCTCCGGCGGCACCGGCAACGATTATATGGATGGCGGCGCCGGCAATGACTATCTCGACGGCGGCACGGGGATCGACACCTTCGTCTGCGGCGCCGGCAACGATACCTATGTCATCGACAATGCCAAGGACGCCTTCCGTTTCGACTATCTCGATTCCGGCACGGATACGGTCCGGTCCTCGGTCTCCTGGCGCCTCGGCGATTTTCAGGAAAACCTCACCCTGACCGGCACGGCTTCCATCTCCGGCACCGGCAATGACGTCCGCAACATCATGCGTGGCAATGACGGGGCGAACACCCTGAACGGCAATGGCGGCAACGACTTCATTTCCGCCGGGGCCGGCCTGGACAAGGTCTATGGCGGAATGGGTGCCGATGATCTCTATGGCGGCGCGGGCAAGGATATCTTCATCTTCAAGTCGATCAAGGAATCGACCGTTGCCGCAAGCGGCCAGGATACGATCTACGATTTCGTCCGGGGCGACCGCATCGACCTGTCGGCCATCGACGCCAACACGAAGCTCGCAGGCAACCAGGCCTTTGCCTTCATCGCCAACGAGGGCGGTTTTACCGGCAAGGCCGGCCAGCTGATCTACGACAGGAAGGCGTCGGATACCTACATCTACGGCGACGTGAACGGCGACAAGAAAGCCGATTTCACGATCCATCTAGACGACGCCGTGACGCTGCTGAAAGGCGATTTCATCCTGTAGTCAGGTCCCGCGCCACAGGAGGATTTGAAGGGCGGCTTTCGGGCCGCCCTTTGTCTGTTACGGAAACAGCGCCGTGAAACGCCGCTCGCCCTCGGGCGTGAAGCGGATGGCGCGGCTATCCGTCTCGCGTTTCGCCCAACCATCGGCGATGAAGCGGGCAAGCAGCGCCTCGCCAAGCGAGCCGGCAAGATGCGAGCGCCGCTCGCTCCAGTCGAGGCAGGTGCGGCAGACCGGACGGCGCTGGGCTTTCAGCGCGGGCACGTCGATGCCGAGCGCCGCGATACGCGTCTCGCCGGTCTGTGTCAGGTCCGCTTCGTCGCCGTCGAGCGTCACGTCGCCATCGGCCACAAGGCGATCCAGCATGCGCACGCCGAAATCGCCGGCGAGATGGTTGTAGCAGACGCGCGCCTTGCGCAGCGCCGGGTCCTTCGGGCCGGGGCGGGTGCGCATGAGGCCGCGATTGGCCGCAAAGCCCATGATGTTTTCGAGAAGCAGGCCCACCTCGTCGTCGGCCAGCGCAAAATAGCGGTGCCGCCCCTGCTTGCGCTGGGCGACGAGGCCGCCCGTCTCGAGCTTCGAGAGATGGGAGCTGGCCGTCTGCAGCGTGATGCCGGCCGCGCCAGCAAGCTCGGTCGCCGTCAGTGCCTGTCCGCCCATCAGGGCGGTCAGCATGTTGGCGCGGGCGGGATCGCCGATCAGCGCGCCGATCTGGGAAATGTCCGGTCCTTCTTTCATACTTCGATGATAGCCGAAGCATTCACGCATGGCAATGTGGGAGAACGGAGTATCGTGACAACAAGGAGACGACGATGATCACCTGCTTCATCCGCTACGAAATCGACCCCTTCCGCAAAGACGCCTTCGCCACCTATGCGCAGAACTGGGGCCAGGCGATCCCGCGCTGCGGCGCCGATCTCATCGGCTATTTCGGCCCGCATGAGGGCTCATCGACCACGGCCTACGGCGTCTACAACATCGAAAGCCTCGCCGCCTACGAGGCCTATCGCGCCCGGCTTACCGCCGATCCGCTCGGGCGGGAGAATTACGATTTCGCCCGCAAGGAGCGTTTCATCCTGAAGGAGGACCGCATCTTCCTGAAGAACGTCTCGCTGCCGCACGCGCCGAGGATTGCGCCATGATCGCCGTCATCTTCGAAGTGGTGCCCGCACCCGGCCGCATGGATCTCTATCTCGACACCGCCCGCGACCTGCGCCCGCTGCTCGACGGCATCGATGGTTTCCTGTCCATCGAGCGCTTCCGCAGTCTCACCGACCCGACCCGTCTTCTCTCGCTCTCCTTCTGGCGCGACGAGATGGCTGTGAAGGCCTGGCGCACGACCGAAGAACACCGCGCCGCCCAGGCACTCGGCCGTAACGGCGTGTTCGACGCCTATCGGCTGCGCATCGCGAGCGTGGTGAGGGATTACGGTCTGAACGACCGGGACGAGGCGCCGGAGGATAGCCGGAGCTTTCATGCGGCGTAGCTATGCCGCTCGGACGATATGTATCCTCCCCATTCCGGGAGAGGACGGCGCACTCTCTGCTTCAAAGAATGTGCCGTCCCTATCCTCCGTCATCCTCGGGCTTGACCCGAGGATCCACGCATCCGCACCGCCTCGCTTGTAGTGTGGATCCTCGGCTCAAGGCCGAGGATGACGAAAGAGGGGAGGAGGCCTTCCGCCTTCTATCGCACTACTGCACCGTGATCTCGGCCCGCTCCCCGGCCTTCACCGTCGCCTTGCCTTCCTTCGGTGCCGTATCGCTTTCGTACTTCACGCGCACCACATAATCGCCGGGCGGCAGTGTATCCTGCCATTCGGTGCCGTAATTGTAGGACATGGATTTCTGGTTGCCCTGGATGTCCTTCGTGGCGCTCAGAACTTCGATGAAATTGGCACCCGGTGCCGTGATGGCCAGCACGCCGGCATTGAGGTTGACCGTGACCTCGCTCATCTCGCCCGCCTTGACGGTGAACGGGATTTCAGCCGTTGCCGAGCCGAGCTTGGCGGTCAGGATGTGGTCGCCCGGCGGCACGTCGAGCTTGGTGCCGGTGCCGTAGGAATAGCCGATGCTCTTGCGGGTGCCGTCGATGTTCTTGGTCGTTTCGACCACTTCGAAGAAGACATCGCCGGAATCGACCGCCGGACCGCCATCAGCGTAGATCGCCTTGTTGAGCACGATGCCCGAGCCGATCACCAGATCGCGCTCCACCGTCTCGCCGGCCTTGACGGTGATGGTCTCGTTCACCTTGGACGGGCCGATCGTGCCGTTCAGCGTGACAGGGCCGGCGGGCGCGTAGAATTTCGCGGTGCCGTAATAGGTCGTCGAATAGTCGCCGAAGGCGATTTCGACGGCTGCATTGGAATCGGCCTCCGTATCCTGCGGCGTGCGCTTGGCCTTGATGGTCACGAGGCCGGAATCGAAATTGACGAAGGGCTTGGCGATTTCGCCGTCCTTCACCTCGAAGGCCACCTCGCGCGTGATCGCGCTCTGCAAGGCGACCACGGCGATATATTTGCCCGGCGGATAGGTGCCCGAGTAGGCGCCCTTGTACATCGTGTCGATGCTGTCGCCTTCCGGCTTGCCGTCGGCCCCGGCCTTGTAGATCAGCCAGTGCACGTCGTTGTTGTCGCCAAGCGAGGGGCCGCCTTCGGAAAGCACGCTGTCGGTCTGGGTGTTGAATTCAGGCTGCGGTTCCGGTTCGGAAGCCGCCACCTCTTCCTGCTCGGGTTTGGCCATCGGCGCTTCCGCCACCGTTTCCGTCAGCGCGGCGACGAGCTGGGCGGCGTCGGACGCCTTGAAATATTTGCCGCCGGTGTTTTCGGCGAGGCAGGCGACCTGCTTGCCTTCCTCTTCCGTCAGCCCGAAGCCGACGACATGGGTGGTGAAATCGACGCCCTTTTTCTCCAGCGCCGAGGCGAGCGCGCAGGGATCGGCCTCGCAGGTCTCCAGCCCGTCCGTCACCAGCACGACGGTCGCCTTCTCCTCGGTATATTTGAGGATATCGGCCGCCTGCTCGACGGACTGGCTGAGCGGCGTCTTGCCCTTCGGGTTGATGCCATTGACGAAGGCCGTGATCGCGTTCTCCGTGCCGGCACCCGGCGGCACGGCAAGCTCGATATCGCTGCACGAGCCCTTTTCCCGGTGACCATAGACCATCAGGCCGAGCTCGGTGCCCACGGGCACCGATTTCAGCACCGTGCCCAGCGTCTCGCGGGCGATGTCGATCTTCGAGCGCCCGTCGATCTGGCCCCACATGGAGCCGGAGGCATCGAGCACGATCATCGTCTTGTCGGCGGCAATGGTCTCAGTGGCGGCAAGAAGCCCCGCCAGAAGCAGGAAGGCGGCTTTCAATCGCAAGGCATGTCCTCCTCGTTTACCCGCAAAACCCGGCCGTCCGCGCCGGCAAGGCTCGTTCTTTCGTTGGGAAACGTACGGGGCAGAGGGGATATTCGCGGTGTCTTGAATTCATCCAAAAAGTGCCGCGACGAAACGGTTTTTGCTTTTTCTCCAAAGCCTTCAGCCTTTGGTAACCATCTTCGGTAACCATAAGCACCATCAAGTTCCGTTCCGAGTAAGCGTATCAGCGAGTATCCCATGCCATCTGTTCTTTCGCTTGCAGACGTCTCCCGTTCGCCCCGCAAGAGCGGTTGGCTCGACTCGATCATCAAGGGTGACTGCGTCGCAGCGCTCGAAGCGCTGCCCGACCAGTCCGTCGATGTCATCTTCGCCGATCCGCCGTACAATCTTCAGCTCGGCGGCGCGCTGCACCGTCCCGACCAGAGCCTCGTCGATGCCTGCGACGACGAGTGGGACCAGTTCGCCTCGTTCCAGGCCTATGATGCCTTCACCCGCGCTTGGCTGCTCGCCTGCCGCCGCGTGCTGAAGCCCTCCGGGACCATCTGGGTCATCGGCTCCTACCACAACATTTTCCGCGTCGGCGCGACCTTGCAGGATCTCAATTTCTGGATCCTCAACGACATCGTCTGGCGCAAGACCAACCCGATGCCGAACTTCAAGGGCCGCCGGTTCCAGAACGCGCACGAGACGATGATCTGGGCGACGCGCGATCCCAAGGCCAAGGGCTATACGTTCAACTACGATGCGATGAAGGCGGCCAATGACGACGTGCAGATGCGCTCGGACTGGCTGTTCCCGATCTGCAGCGGCGGCGAGCGCCTGAAGGGCGACGACGGCAAGAAGGTGCATCCGACACAGAAGCCCGAAGCGCTGCTCGCCCGCATCCTGATGGCGTCCTCCAAGCCCGGTGACGTGGTGCTCGACCCGTTCTTCGGCTCCGGCACGACGGGCGCGGTGGCCAAGCGCCTCGGCCGCCACTTCGTCGGCATCGAGCGAGAACAGACCTATATCGATGCCGCCCGCGAGCGCATCGATGCGGTCGAACCGCTCGGCAGCGGCATGCTTTCGGTGATGACCGGCAAGAAGGCCGAACCGCGCGTCGCCTTCAACACGCTGATCGAAAGCGGTCTGATCGCACCCGGCACGGTGCTGACGGACGCCCGCCGCCGCCACAGCGCCATCGTACGCGCCGATGGCACGCTCGCCTCCGGCAGCGACGCCGGCTCGATCCACCGCATCGGCGCCAAGGTGCAGGGGCTGGACGCCTGCAACGGCTGGACCTTCTGGCACTATGCCGATGGTGCGCAGCTGAAACCGATCGACGACCTGCGCGCCGTCGTGCGCGCCGGAATGGCCGGCATCGAGTAAGCCCGCCAAACCCGAAATATAAGTTTCTCCAGCTGCGGCCTCCGGTGTTCCCTGCACCGGGGGCTGTGGCTGTTTTGAGGGGGGGGGCGATACCCCTCCCTAAATCCCTCCCCACAAGGGGGAGGGACTTGATGTACGGCCCTCTCGGCGTGACATTTGAATGAAGGGTTTGCTGCCAGCCTTTCTCCCCCCTTGTGGGGGAGATGCCGGCAGGCAGAGGGGGCTTTGACCCCAAAACTTCCACGCCGCCGATTCAGGTGATGTTAACCATCAGCGGCTTACTGTGATCCAGCAAATACATCAGGCCAAGCAACGGAAATCGTTGTGAAAAGCTAGTGCCGATCAACCGGCCCGGCAGGCAGGATATCGCTTTTCCGGTTTTTGTACCTTCAGTCCCGGAAATGCGAAAACGCCCGGAGCTCCAAAGGCTCCGGGCGTTTCGGTTTTGGGCTCGTTGCGGCTCTGACTAGAGCGCGATGCCATGGGCGGCGAGATCGCTCTTCAGCTTTTCCGGATCGGTGAACAGCACGGCATTCCAGCCGGCCAGCCGCGCGCCCTCGACATTGGCCGGCGCGTCGTCGATGAACAGCGTATGGGCGGGCGAGAGGCCGAAATCGCGGCTGTGTTTCTCGTAGATCGCGAGATCCGGCTTGATCAGGCCGACCTCACCGGAGACCGTCACGCCGCGCGGCATGTCGAGGAACGGAAACAGCTTGCGGGCTTCCTTGAATGTGTCGGCCGCGAAATTCGTCAGCATGGTCACGTCGCGGCCTTCCGCAATCAGCGCCTCCATGATCGCGACGCTCTCGACATAGGCGTGCGAGACCATTTCGTGCCAATATTTGCGGAAGGCGCGGATGTGCTCGGCCCGGTCGGGATGCGCATCGATGAGGAGCGCCTCGGCATCCTCCCACTTGCGGCCGCGATCCTGCTCCAGGTTCCAGTCATGCGTACAGACATTGGTGAAGAACCAGTTGCGCTGGGCGTCGTCGGGAATGAGGCGGGTGAACGGGATATGCGGATCGTAATGGATCAGCACCTTGCCGATGTCGAAAACGATGTGGCGGATTTCGATGCTGGTCATGCGTTCCTCGTTTTATCGAATGCGTCGGGTATGGCCTGTTTTATTGCCTTCTTCATGACGGTCGGCAGCGCCTCGCCGTCGAGCGTCGCCTTCGGCTGCCACCATCCGGCGCCCTTCGCCGTGCCGCGCGGCACGCGCGAGCGGTAGACGGTGAGGCGTAGCTCGAAATGCGTGAAGACATGGGTGACGGTGCCGGTGGGGTGCCAGTCGGCCGGGAAGGGGGCGGCGGTCGTCGCGGTGTCGCCGTCGACGCGCGCCGTCCAGGCGCTGCCGGGCACTTCCGTCATGCCGCCGAGCAGGCCGCTTTCGATGCGCTTGCGCAGAAACACCGCGCCATCCTCATCCTCAGCCACGAAGGCAGCGCCCAACCGCACCGGCTTCTCCTTCTTCGCCGCCTTGCGCGGAAAAAGTTCGGGATCGTCGCGGCCGAGCACGCGACAGTCCGCATTGAGCGGACAGAGTGCGCAGGCGGGCCGGCGCGGCGTGCAGATCGTGGCGCCGAGATCCATCATCGCCTGGGCGAAATCACCGGGCCGGTCTTCCGGCGTCATGGCGGCGACCAGTGCCCGCATTTCCGGCTTTGCCGCAGGAAGCGGCGTCTCGATGGCATGGAGGCGCGAGATGACGCGCTCGACATTGCCGTCAAGCACCGCACTTTTGCGGTTGAAGGCGATGGCGGCGATGGCGGCGGCGGTATAGTCGCCGATGCCCGGCAGAGCCTTCAGCCCATCCTCCGTATCGGGAAAGACGCCGCCATGGTCGAAGGCGACCGCTTCGGCGCATTTCTTGAGGTTGCGCGCGCGGGCATAGTAGCCGAGCCCCGCCCAGGACTTCATGACATCCTCGTTGTCTGCCTTTGCAAGGTCCGTAACCGTTGGCCAGCGCGCGGTGAAGAGCGCGAAATAGGATTTCACCGCCTGCACCGTCGTCTGCTGCAGCATGACCTCCGACAGCCAGATGCGGTAGGGATCGGGTCTCACCCCGGCCGCCGCCATCGGCGGGCTCACGCGCCAGGGCAGGTCGCGGTGGTGCTTGTCGTACCAGGCGAGGATAAGGTCGGCGGGCGCCATGGTCCGGTGAGCTTGGGTCATGATTTGCCTGAACGGGATCGAAGCGCCTATAACTGGCGGAGTGGCGGATGATCTTCAAGGTGCTTCGTTGCTGAAACAGGAATATTTTCCCTCCAGGGGTAAAACGTGAACACGAAAGCCCAGCAAAAGCCGCGCCGCGGTATCGTGCAGATCAGCGAAGTGGCCAATGGCCTCATTGATCCCGTGCTCGCCAAGCGCGCCGGCATCAACACGATGCTGCTCGGCTCGTGGGAGGAGATTGCCGGTTCGGAATTTGCCGAATGCACAAGGCCGGAGCGCATCGCCTGGCCGCGCCGCGCTTCCGAAATGGCGGGCGAGGGCGGCGGTTACCAGCCGGGCGTGCTGACGATCGCCTGCGAGGGTGCGCGGGCATTGTTTCTCAGCCACCAGCAGGGCGAGATCATCCAGCGCATCAACGGTTTCTTCGGTTTTCCGGCGGTCAACCAGATCAAGATCGTGCAGAAGCCGGTCAGCATCCAGAGCAACCGCCGGCCCAAGCCGCGTCCGCTGACGGGGGCGGCCGCGCAGCATCTCGATCATCTCGTCGAAGGCATCGAGGGGGACGCGCTGAAGGCGGCGCTGAAGCGGCTCGGCACGGCCGTGCTCGGCCGGCGCAAATGAAGCGCGAAAGCCCGCTGCCACAAACATCGAACGGTCACAATTCTTTGAAGTTACTAGCCTTAACTCCGCTTGTTCCCGCCCCAAAGCAGGTATAACGGGAGAGCCGAGAGCAAATCCGGGTGCGTGTCAGCATTTTCGCCTGGGTTGCGTCAAGAGATCTGAATTCCTATCCCTTCCCACAGGAGAGACCATGTCCCTTTCCGAAATGAGCCTGATGAAGCGCCTCTTCTCCGGCGTCGCCGTCGCCGCACTTGCCGTGACGCTCGTCGCCTGCAGCGACGAGAAGAAGGAGACCGCCAAGGCTCCCGAGACCAGCCAGACGACGACGGAAAGCGCAAGCTCGACGCCGGCCACGTCGACGGAAACGAAGACCGAGACCGCCACGACGCCGACGACCACGACGACGGAATCGAGCACGGCGAGCGGCACGGCTGCCACGACCACCACGACGACGACTGAAACCGCCCAGAAGCCTGCCACCGAAGCCAAGGCCGCCGAAGTCCCGACGTCCGAAGGCGATGTCGACATGGCGGAAGTGCTGAAGCCCGGCGCGCTGCCGGACATGGCGCTCGGCGAAGCCAATGCTCCCGTGACGATCGTCGAATATATGTCGACGACCTGCCCGCACTGCGCGGCCTTCCACAACAACACCTTCGACGCCATCAAGGCGAAGTATGTCGATGGCGGCAAGGTCCGCTTCATCGTGCGCGAATTCCCCTTCGATCCGCGCGCTGCCGCCGCCTTCATGCTGGCGCGCTGCAACCCGCAGGACACGACCAAGCTGACGGAATCGGCGCAGTATTTCCCGATGCTGTCGATGCTGATGAAGCAGCAGGAAACCTGGGCTGCCGCACAGGATGGCCGCGAAGCGCTGCTGCAGATGTCCAAACTCGCCGGTTTTACACAGGAGAGCTTCCAGGCCTGCTTGACGAACCAGAAGCTTCTGGATGATGTGAACGCGGTACGCGAGCGCGGTGCCAAGGACTTCGGTGTCGCGGCGACCCCGACCTTCCTGATCAACGGCAAGCGCTATTCGGGGGACATGTCGGTTGACACCATGTCGGCCCTTATCGACAGCATGCTCTGATCCTTCGACCGGTTTTCAAGCGGGCGACGGCGGAAGCCGTGCGCCCGCTTTTTATTTTGCGGTAACGCGAGGGGTTCACCCCCCTCTGCCCTGCCGGGCATCTCCC
>NZ_CAMLFY010000149.1 GCF_946479415.1 uncultured Shinella sp.
CGCCTTCGCTCAGGATTTCCCGCAGGCGCAGCTTCGCATCGCCACCGCGCGAGCGCTCCGCATCGCATTTCGCATCCGCAATGGCCGGCGCGTCGATATCGGCGAGCCGCACCTTTTGGCCGGCATAGAGGATCGTACTGCCGTCGAGCACACAATAATCGGTCTGCGTCGTACAGATGAACCATTTTCCGGAGAAGGCCGGCAGCTTTTCGGCGGCCGGCAGCGCCTGCTCCTCGAGCTGGGAGGGCCGCTGCTTCGGCTTGACCTGCACCGTCTCGCGCTCGATCTTCTTTTCCCTGCGCTCGATGGAGGCGGTGCGAATGCCCGTTGCCGACGGTTCAGGTCCCGGGCCACGATAATCCATATAGACGATCCCGCCGATCACGGCCGCGCCCAGCACATACCAATGCGCCATGCCGCCATGCCGTGCCGCCGGCGAAGCCCGCTTGGCACCCGTCGTCTTTTTCCGTCTCGTCGTCTTCTTCGCCATACCCGATCTCCTGGGCAGGACAGTGCGACGATCTCTTGAAGATATGGTTACCGAAACGCCTTCACCGTGACCGACATGCCGCCATCAACAGGAAGCCGTGGCAATCCGCCCCGAATGCTGTATGAACCCAGACATTGGCCGATCGCGTGCGCGACGGCGCCTTTTTCGCAGACGATGGCAGCACTTACGCCCTACATATCGCTGGCAAAGCGCTTTCTCACCTTCGGGGGCGGCTCGCTCATCGGGGCGGCGATCGATTATGTGGCGACACTGCTTCTGATTTCGCTTTTCGGCGTCTCGCCGAGCGTGGCGCTTGCGCTTTCCATGGCCGTCAGCGCTTCGGTCGTGTTCGCCTATCACGAGAAGATCACCTTTCCCGGCAGCAAGGCCGGGTGGCAGCGGCGCTATATCCGCTTCCTGCTGCTGGCCATCGTGGTCTTTGCGCTGCGTGCCCTCCTGCTCCACGCGCTTGTTGCCGCCGGCATTCCGGTTCCCATTGCCCTTGCCGTCGTCATCGTCATCGTCTCGGTGTTCAATTTCGCCGTCTCGTCCATGCTAATCTTCCTGAAGGGAAGCGAATGAGCACCATCGCGATCGTCGTGCCGATCTACAATGAGGCGGACAACCTTGCGGCCCTCGTCGAGCGGCTGAACCTCATCGCCGCACGCCTTTTAGACGAGCACGGCGTGACGACCTCCTACGTCTTCATCGACGACGGCAGCCGGGATGGCAGCTTCGATCTGCTCGCCCGAACCGACTTTCAGGGCAGAACCGTTCGCCTGCTGCAATTCTCCCGCAATTTCGGCAAGGAAGCCGCCCTCTCCGCCGGCATCGAGGCCGCGCTTGAAGTCGATGCCGTCGTGATGATGGATGCCGACCTGCAGCATCCGCCGGAACTGGTTCTCGATCTCGTTCGTATCTGGCGCGCGGAAGGCATCGACAGCGTCTACGCCTACAAGGAAGACCGCCGCGCCTCCGAAGGCTGGCTGAAATCCGCTCTGACCGGCGGCTTCTACTGGATCATCAATCGCGGCACGCGCTTCGATATCACGCAGAATGCCGGCGACTTCCGGCTGATCAGCCGGCGCTTTGCCGATGCCCTGCGCCGCCTGCCGGAAAGCGAGCGCTTCATGAAGGGGCTCTACGGCTGGGTCGGTTTCCAGCAGCGCGGTGTGCCGATGACGCCGCCGCCGCGCCAGCACGGCGTCTCCAGCTTCAATGCCTGGCGCCTCGTGGCCCTCTCCTTCGATGCGATGACCAGCTTCACCACCGCGCCGCTCCGGCTCATGGGCGTGGCCGGCCTCGTCATCGCCGGCCTCAGCGCGCTTTATGGCCTCTATATCGTCATCGAACGCCTGTTCTTCATGTCCGGCGGCATCGGCATTTCCTCCGTGCTCGCGCTCGTTTCCTTCTTCGGCGGCATCCAGATGATCTTCCTCGGCCTTCTCGGGGAATATATCGGCAAGACCGTTCTCGAAGCGAAACGTCGCCCCGCCTACCTTCTGGCGCAGGACGTCACGCTCGACACAACCCCAGAGATCGCCGGGAACAAGGCGACGGACAATCAGGCGACCCCATGACCGCAGGCAAAGACGCATTCTTCACCAGGACGACGCCGTTCATTCTCATCCACGCCCTGGTGTGGTGGCTGATGACCATCGCGGCCAAGGCCGTGCTCGACGGTTACGGCG
Source organism: uncultured Shinella sp. (assembly GCF_946479415.1). The sequence goes on from NZ_CAMLFY010000149.1 coordinate 2,182, forward strand.
ATATGGCCGAGGTCTATGCCTGGTCGCAGCACTGGTTGCTCGGGTCCGACAAGCACCCGCAGTTCCTGCCCTGGATGACGAAACTGTGGTTCATGGCCGCGCCGCAGAGCGTTGCCTCCTTCTACCTGCTTTCCGCCGTCAACCTTGCCGTCGCTCTGTTCGGCATCCGCGCCCTGGCGCGCGCCTTGCGTTTCGAGGAGCGGCATATCGCGGTGGCGCTCGCTTTGTGCGTGCTGGCGTTGCCCTATCTGACGCTGACCAGCAAGCTCAACATGAACTCCATCTGCCTTGCGACCTGGCCATGGGCCGCCTGGGCCTTCGTGCGCGCGACGACTGCGGAGAACGGTCGCAAAAATCTCCATGCCGTCCTGTTTGGCGTCCTCGCCGCCATCTCCATCCTCGGCAAATACTATTCGGTCGTGCTGCTCATCCCGCTTTTCGCCAGCACGTTTACCCCCGCACGACGCCACCTCTGGCTGACGCCGGTTCCTTGGCTTGCCTTTGCCGCCTTCCTTCTCGTCCTCTCGCCGCATCTCTACTGGCTAGCCCAGCATCACGAAGCCATTGCCTATGCGGGGGAACAGGGCGGCAGCGGCGGGTTGAAGGAAGCCGTCTATTACATCGTGAAATTCGCGGTCTCACCCTTCTTCTACTGGCCGGTGCCGCTGATTGCAGCTGCGCTCCTTCTCGTCACCGGCTCGCCGCTGCAACGCCTCGGCAAGCTGCTACGGTGCCCGGCAGGAGACGGTTTGCTGTCCTTCCTCGCCATCGGCCCCTGGCTTGCCACGCTGGGTTTTGCGGTGGTGGGCCTTGCCGTCCTGTCCACCCCCTGGGCGATCCCGATCGGCTTTGCTTTCACGCTCTATCTCGTGCGCAACGCCGACAGAGCGGCGCTGGAGGCAAACGGCCCGAAAATCGTCGCGGCCTTCCGCTTCGTCTGGCCGCTCATGATCGTCGGCGGCATCGCATCGGGCGTCATGGCAAGCATGAAGGGCAACGCGGAGCAATACACACCATGGGAGGAAGGCGCACAGGCGATCGTCGAAACCTGGAAGGGTGAAAACACGCTGCCGCTTCAGTGGATTGCCAAGGGCAACAATGCCGCAACCATCGCGTTCTTCTCGCCGGAGACGATCGAGGCCCTGCCGGCACTGCCGGATCGCCTGCCTGGCTACTACCCGCCGCGTTCCGGCTGGAAGAACGAAGCCGGCGTGGTCTTCTGCTCGCTTGCCTTGCCGGGCAAGATCGATACAGCCTGCATGACCGAGGCAACGGCCTGGGCCGCGCAGAATGGCCTCAAGGCCGAAGAAAAGGTCGTCACGCTGCATCGCACCGGATTCCGTTTCCCCAAGCAGATCGATTTCGAACTGGCGGTCGTCTATATCCGGCCGGAGTGAGGACAGGATGCGGATCGCCGACGATTTCGGTCTTGGCCGACAGCATGACAGGATCATCCTCGACCTCATCGAGCGCGGGCGGCTGGATGGCACGTCGGTGATGATCGACGGCGATATCGCGGCGGAGGACGCCGAGCGGCTCCGCGTGCTGCGGGATCGCGGCGCGCAGGTGGGGCTTCACCTCAATGTGACACATGATTTTTCCGGGAAGGCGGCCCATCGTGGGATCGGGCGCCTGCTGCGCGCCAGCCTTTTCGGCAATGTGCCCCAAGACATCAAAAGCGAATTCCAGCGGCAATCGGAAAAATTCCAAACGATCTTCGGCTTCGTGCCGGACTATTATGACGGGCATCAGCACTGCCACTGCCTGCCCGGTTTCGACGCGCGTGCTGCCAGCCTGCCGCATAGGGCAGACACATGGATTCGCGTGCCGCTGCCCGCCACGCTGACGGGCCTGATCCTGAACATCCGCGCCGGCGGCCTGAAGGTTCTTCTGATCGCAGCCCTTGCCGCTCTCGCCGGCCGAACCTTCCGCAAGGAAGGCTGGACGACAAACCGCGACTTCTCGGGTTTCCTGCGCCTCGATCGTCCGGATCAGGTACGCTACTGGCTCCCCCGCCTGCTGGCGGAGGCGCCGACAGATGGCGTGACGATGGTGCATCCCGGCTCCGCCACCGATCCCGCGCAATGCCCCGGCCATGCAGCCGAAAGCCGAGGGATCGAGACGTCCATTCTCTCGACGTGAAGATGCGCAACTCGCCGTTTTCAAAGCCGCGTCGGCAGGCTGATGGCCGTCATTGCAGGTTTGCCAGCGCGGCTTTCACCCGCAGGATATCCGCCGGCGCCAATGGCAGGATCGGTCGCGGCGGCGTAACCCGGCAAAGATCGAGGAGATCGGCAAGGGCGTACATCACGCGAAAGCTGCCGAATTCCTTGAACAGCGTCCAGAGCGGCTGGAAGGCCGCATCGAGCCGCTCCGCCTCGTCCCGGTCGCCGGCAAGCGCGGCGCGGGTCAACGCAAGTGCCTGGGCAGGCAGGAGACCGCCGACCACGCTGTACCAGGCTTCGCCACCTGACAGCAGCGATTGCGCCGCACCCCAGTCACCGCTGTAGCCGATGGAAAAACCATCCGGTGTCCGCGCACGCAGGCGGGCAAGTTCGCCGCGAAAATCGCCGTCGGCAGGCAGCGGCATCTTGATGGCCGCAATGCCGGGAAGCGCCGCGAGCCGCGCGATGACGTCGTCGCTGAAGATGAAGTGCGTCGTGCCCGGGTTGTTGTAGATGCAGAGCGGCAGGTCGCCCGCCGCCGCAACGCTCGCCATATGCTGAAAGACTTCCTCCTGCGTCAGCGGCGTATAGGACACCGGCGCAAGCAGCAGGCCGTCGGCACCAGCCGCCTTCGCATCCCGGGCAAGAGCTTCGGCATCGTCCGTACGCAGCGCGCCGACACCGACGATGACGGGAATTCTGCCGCCGACGCTTTGCATGGCAGCGTCCACGGCACGCTTCCGTTCATCGCGCGACAGGAATGCATAGCCTCCCGTGCTGCCAAGCAAGCCGATGGAATCCGCCCCGGCATGCACAATGCGCTCAAGCAGGCGCGCAAGCATCACCGTATCGACACGCCCGGCGGCATCAGTCGGAGTTATGGGAAAGGCCGAAAGGCCGCTGAAAAGGCTCATCATGGTCTCCTGCCGCCCATCATAGACCGCCCGGCAGCGTGAAGGCGATCAGCCACATTGTCACCGCGACAATTCCCCCGGCAGCAAAAGGCCCCGCTTGACCGGGGCCTCTTCATGTTCGCGTTCCGTGATGTGGGCTTAGTTGTTACCAGCCCATTCACAGACGCGCGTATCGCCTTCGTCACGCGGCGTCGCACCGTTCTCGCTGCAGTCTGCCTTCATCTTGGCACGCTGCTCGTCCGTCAGGCCGCTCCAGTTCTTTGCCCATTCCGCTTCGGGACGCAGCGTACGGGCCTTCATGTCGCTGTAAAAAACATTCCCTGTGGCCTCGTCCATCTGCATCATCTGCGCCTGGTCCGCAGCATTGGTGGTATCCGAAGCGGTGCCTTCGCTGCTGGTCTGGGCGAAGGCAGAGAAACCGATAAGCGTGGCAGCGGCGGTAATCGTGGCGATTTTCGTAAGCATTGAAATCTCCTCTTTGGCGCGGGCAAGTCCGCATGTATCGAGGAACACCCTTATGCGACGCAATGTTCCGGCAGGCTTGAAAGGAAGTTATCGACGGGTGGCAACGGCAGGTTCAACTTCCGTCCGGCGGGAACAAACGCACGATCTTCTGGTTATGATGCCGCCATCCCTCCAAGTACAACTTGCCCGACCGGGTACGGGACATCTCTTTCAAGGTGAAAACCAGCCCATGCGAATAAACCTCATCGGCCTGTGCTTGCTCGCGACCTTCATCGTCATCCTCGGCTCGATCCTGAGCATGGCGCTCTTCACATCACAGGAAGGCCCTTCGGCAGTGAGCGTGGAAGCCGTCGCCAAAACGCCGACCTAGAGCATTATCCGACGCCGAAGCGAGTTCGCTTCGGCGTCGGATAATGCGGTAAAAACAAAATCCTAGAGCATTTCCGGTGAATCGGAGTTCACCGGAAATGCTCTAGGCGCAACACCCCGACATCGCCGCCTAGACCGTCTGAGGCGCCTGGAAAATTCGATCCGATTCCCGCTCCACGGACCACGGCCTCGCAATGCCGCCGAGGCATTCCCCGACAGCAAGTCCTGCCTGGATCGCATCCTCATGGAAGCCGGAGCCGAAATAGGAGCCGCAGAACCACGTGTTGGACTGGCCCTGCAGCGACCAGAGCTGCTTTTGCGCGGCGAGCGTCGCGGCATTGAACAGCGGGTGCTGGTAGAGGCCACGCCAGATGATCTTGTCTTCCGCGGGCGGATGCAGCGGACTGAGCGTCACGAAGAACGGGCGTGTATCGGGAATGCCCTGCAGGCGGTTCATCCAGTAGGTGACGCAGGGCTTGCGCGGCGAAACGCCGTCGCGGCCCGAGCTTGCGAGATAGTTCCAGCTCGCCCAGACCCGTCGGCGACGCGGCATCAGGCTTTCATCGCTGTGAAGAACCGTCTCGTTGTTGCCGTAGGCGAAGGCGCCGAGGAGTTCCGCCTCGCGCTCGGAACGATCCGCCAGCATGTGGAGCGCCTGATCGGCGTGGGCACCGATGACCACATGGTCGAACCATTCGGGTTCCGCGCCGGGAACCGTGATCTCGACGGCCCCGTTGACCCGACGGATCGCCTTTACCGGTGCGTTCATGCGGATGCGCTCGCGGAAGGGTGCCGTCAACCTTTCGACATAGGCGCGGCTGCCCCCGTCCACCGTGCGCCAGATCGGCCGCCGCACGAATTTCAGGAGCCCGTGATTCTCGCAAAACCGCACGAAGGAGAGAGCGGGATAATTGCCGATCTCGAGCGCCGGCGTCGACCAGATCGCGGCGGCCATGGGATAGAGGTGATCCTCGCGAAAAGCCCGGCCGAAACCTGCGCCGTCGAGGTAGTCGTTCAGGCTTGCGGACGGGTCGAGATTTCGCACACCGCTCGGCGCCTGCCGGTAGAAGCGCACGAGATCGCGCAGCATCGACCAGAAGCGCGGACTTGCGAGATTGCTGCGCTGGGCGAAGAGGCCGGCAAGGTTGGTGCCGGCATATTCCAGCTGCCCCTCGTCCATCGACACGGCGAAGGACATGTCCGACGCCTTCGTCGGAACCTCGATATGCCGGAAAAGTGCGGTGAGGTTCGGATAGGTCGCTTCGTTGAAAACGATGAAGCCCGTATCGACGGGTGCGGTGCCCGCATCCACCGTATGGCAATGGCCGCCGATCCGCGCGTCCGCTTCGAACACCGTCACATCGTGACGCTGCGCCAACAGCCAGGCCGCGGACAGGCCGGCAATGCCCGTGCCGACCACGGCGATCTTCATGGGCCGGTCCGATTGGGGAAAATGGCGCATCGCGATCCTTCTGCCGCTGTCGATTTGATCGAGGACTTTCTATACCTTCTACGAAGAGGGGCTTCTGGCGGATCACCGCACGAAGCCTATTTGAAAGCCGGTGATCCGCGCGCAAAGCGGTCCCGTAGAAGGGTGCATGTATGAAGCTTCAAGCCCCGTCGCCTTGGAAATTCCGCCTGCTGTTTCAGCAGGCCCGCGGCTTGCCGTCGTGAGTTCAAGCGATACCCCGCAGACGCCCACGCCCGACATGCTCGCGAGCCTTATGAGGCGGGTCGCGCAGGATAGGGACAGGCAGGCCTTCGCGCTCCTCTTCCGCCACTTCGGGCCGCGGTTGAAGACCTTTTTCCTGCGCTGGACGATCTCGTCCGGCGCGGCGGAGGATCTCGTGCAGGAGACGATGCTGACCGTCTGGCGCAAGGCCTCCTATTTCGATCCGGCGCGGGCCGGTGTCGCGACGTGGATCTTTACCGTGGCGCGCAACATCCGCATCGATCACCTGCGCCGCCAACGTGATCCCTCCGCTCTGCCGCCGGATCCCGAAGAGGCGCCGGAGACGGTGGAGGACGGGCTGCTCGGTGCCGAACGCGATGCGCAGGTGCGCCGCGCCCTGACGGTGTTGTCGACGGAGCAGCAAACCATCATCCGCCTCTCCTATTTCAGCGAAAAATCGCAGACCGAAATCGCCGATGAACTGGGAATTCCCCTCGGCACCGTGAAATCTAGAACACGCCTGGCCATGAACCGCCTGCGCGCGCTGCTGGAAGACCAACCATGACCATGACACATCACGCAACCGACGAGACCCTGATGCGGTTTGCCGCGGGCACGCTTGCTGCGGCGCCCACAATCGTCGTCAAGGCGCATCTGGCAAGCTGCCCGGCCTGCCGCGCCCGCGTTGGCACCTATGAGGCGCTCGGCGGTGCCCTCCTGGAAGAAACAGAGCCGACGCCGCTTGCGGCAACGGCGCTGAACGACATGTTTGCCCGTCTCGATGACGAGGACGGTGCGGCGCCATTCGTCCCGCCACCGCTGGCGCCCATCGAGATCGAGGGCATTCGCCTGCCCGAGGCGTTGCGCGGCTGCCATATCGGGCGCTGGCGCTGGATCGGTCCCGGCATGAAGATGAGCCGTGTCGGCGTGCCGCAGGATCCGGATGCGAACCTCATTCTCCTCAAGGTCGGCCCGGGCCGGGCTTTGCCCGATCACGGGCATGTCGGCACGGAATTCACCTATATCGTCTCGGGCTCGTACACCGACCGGTTCGGGACATTCCAACCGGGGGATCTTGCCGAAATGGACGAGGACATCGACCACCAGCCGGTGGTCGATGCCCATAGTGACTGCATCTGTCTTGCGGCCATGGAGGGCAGGATGCGCTTCAAAAGCGCCCTCGGCCGCATGCTCCAGCCGATCTTCGGGATCTGAGCCATGGCACCGGCGGCACTTTTTCTCCTCCTCGCCGCCGCCCTTTGCCTCGCCATGACCATCGCCTGGTTTGTCGTGCTCAAGGGCGCGACATCGGGCTGGGTCGATGCAATCTGGTCGTTCCTCGTCGGGGCAGCCGGAATTGCTGCCGCACTCGCCCCGGTCGATGGCTGGGCGGGAGACTGGCAGCGGCAGATCATGGTCGCCGCCGTCGCCGGGCTCTGGTCCTGCCGGCTCGGCGCCCATATCGTCAGACGAACGCTGCAGGGCGGCGAGGACCCGCGTTATGCCAGGCTACGCGAGGAATGGGGACAGAACTGGCGTCCACGTCTCCTGCTTTTCCTGCAAATACAGGCGGCGGCAGCCCTCTTGCTCGTTGCAACCATCTTCCTTGCGGCGCGCAATCCCGCATCCGGCCTCCAATGGAGCGACGTCGCCGGCATTGCCGTCCTCCTCCTCGCCGTCATTGGCGAGGGATTGGCGGATGCGCAGCTGACGCGGTTCCGCGGCAACACCGCAAATGCCGGAAAGGTCTGCGATAAAGGGCTGTGGAGCCTCTCGCGCCACCCCAACTATTTCTTCCAGTGGCTCGGCTGGACGGGATATGCGGTCATCGCCATCGGCCCTGCCGGCGCGTGGCATTGGGGCTGGGCAGCACTTGCCGGGCCTGCCTTCATGTATTGGCTGCTCGTGCATATCTCGGGAATTCCGCCGCTGGAGGCGCATATGATGCGCTCGCGCGGCATCGCCTTCGCCTCCTATGCCAGACGCGTCAATGCCTTCTGGCCAGGTCCGCAATCCAGGGAGAAGCCGACATGAACCTTGCC
>NZ_CAMLFY010000150.1 GCF_946479415.1 uncultured Shinella sp.
TCGGTCGTGCCGATCATCCTGCCCTTCGCGCTGGTCATCGGCGTCGCGCAGACGCTGACCGTCATGAATTCCGATTCGGAGCTGACGGTGCTGAATTCGGCGGGCAGCTCGCGCATGACCATCATCCGCCCGGTGATGATCCTCGCCGTGGCGATGAGCTTCGTCTCCTTTGCCGTCGACAATTTCGTCGAACCCTATTCGCGCACCGCCGTGCGCAAGATGATCGCCACGGCGCATGCGGACATGCTGTCGGCCGTCGTGCAGGAAAACACCTTCCGAAAGATCACCGACGGCCTCTATGTCCAGGTCGCACAGCGCCGCAACGGCGGCGTGCTCTACGGTCTCTTCGTTGCCGATACGCGCGATCCGCGCTTCGAGATGGTCTATTACGCCCGCGAAGGCGCGGTGGACGAAAACAGCTCGGCCCTCGTCATGAAGGATGGCGAGGTTCACCGCAAACTGCCGGACGGCAACGTCTCGATCATCAAGTTCGATTCCTACGCCTTCGACCTCGCCGACCTGACGCAGAGCGCCGGCGCTTCGAATATCCGCGCCAAGGACCGCGACCTGCCCTATCTGTTCAACCCGGATCCGGAAGACCCCTATTACAAAAAGGAACCCGGTTCGTTCACCGCAGAACTGCATCGCCGCTTCACGGAATGGCTGTTCCCGGCGGTCTTCGGCCTCATCGCGCTCGTCGTCAGCGCGGATGCGCGCTCCCACCGCGAGGCGCGCGTGCACCCGATGATAACCGCGTTGCTGACGGCCCTCTTCGTGCGCTGGATAAGCTTCTATGCGTCCAACAATGCGGAGAATTCCGTCGCCTTCGTCTTCGTCATGTATCTCATCCCCATCGCCACCGGGGCGCTGGCGATCCACCATCTCGGGCGCAACAAGACGCTCGAGCTTCCCGTCAGCTTCGGCGAGCGGCTGACCGATTTGCGCGATCGCCTGCTTGCGCGCCTGAACAGGTCCGCCTCCGGCAGGAGCAGCAATCCATGATCCCCACTCTCGGCCGCTATTTCTTCCGCCGCTACGCCATCACCACGTTCTGGTTCCTGCTCGGTATCTTCTCGCTGATCTTCATCATCGATTTCAGCGAGATGTCCAACCGCGTCGGCGCGCTGCCGGGCTATACGATTTCCAGCGGCCTTCTCGTGACGGCGCTGCGCATTCCGACGATCCTGATGCAGACGGTGCCCTTCGTCGCCCTCTTCGCCGGCATGGCCGCCCTCATCTCGCTCAACCGCCGCTACGAGCTGGTCGTCACCCGCGCAGCCGGCATTTCGGTCTGGCAGTTCCTGCGCCCCTTCGTCATCGGCGCCTTTCTTTTCGGCGTGCTGGCGGTGCTGACGATCAACCCGATCGCGGCCTGGGGCGCCAAGAAGGCGCTGGAGCTGGAAGCCGGCTGGAGCGCCACCAATGCCTCGCGCCCCGAAAACGCCGTTCCGTGGCTGCGCCAGATCTATGAAGGCGACCAGTCGATCATCGGCGCGAAGGCCGTTCTCGACAACGGAACGCGCCTCCTCAACGTCACCGTCATCCACTTCGACGAAGACAATCGCATCGTGCTTCGCCAGGATGCCGATTCGGCGATTTTGGAAGATGGTTACTGGCTGCTTAAGAACGTTCACGAGACCCGCAACGGCGAATTGCCGGTTCGTCTCGATGAGGCGCAACTTCGTACCAATCTGAAACGGGAATTCGTATCGGAAAGCCTCGAAAAGCCTGAATCCATTCCCTTTTTCAGCCTTGGGCGGAAGATAGAGGCCGCGAAATCCTTCGGTTTCCCGACAAACGCGCTGGAGACGCAATATCACTCCATGCTCTCGCTGCCGCTGCTCCTGGTTGCGATGACGCTGATCGCTGCCTGTGTATCATTGAAATTTAGCCGGTTTAATCAATCGAGTGCGGTGATTCTGGGTGGCATCCTTTCCGGCTTCATGCTTTATGTCGTCACCGTGCTTGTGAAGGCATTCGGAAGCAGCGGTGTTGTTCCTCCGTTCGTTGCGGCCTGGCTCCCAGTGGTCGTCGCAATGTCCTTGGGTGCGACGATTCTTCTGCATCAGGAGGACGGCTAGTGGCGGCAGGTGACCGCAAAACGAATAGGTGGTTGAAAGCCGCCCTGCTTGCAGGTGCGGCCATGTGCGCCATCGCGTCCGGTTTCGCCCTCCCTGCGCAGGCCCAGGCACCGGATATCGGTGCGATGGAGCCCAAGCTTCCGGAAGACGCCAAGCTGCTGCTCGCGGCCAATGAACTCGTCTATAACAACGACACCGACAAGGTGATCGCCCGCGGCGCGGTGCAGATCAACTACGGCGGCTACAAGCTCGTCGCCCGTCAGGTCGAATACGACCAGAAGACCGGCCGCCTCAAGGCCGTCGGCAATATCGAATTGATCGAGCCGACCGGCAACCGCGTCTATGGCGAAGAGATGGACCTGTCGGATGATTTCGCCAGCGGCTTCATCAATGCGCTGCGCATCGAGACGACGGACCTTACCAAGCTGGCGGCGACCAGCGGCGAGCGCGTCAACGGCGAGGAACTGATCCTCAACCACGCCGTCTACACCGCCTGCACGCCCTGCGCCACGAACCCGACGCATCGCTCGCTCTGGGAAATCAAGGCCGAGCGCGTCGTCCAGAACGGCCGCACGCACACTATCCGTCTCGAAAAAGCGCGTTTCGAGATGTTCGGCAAGCCGATCGCCTATATTCCCGTGCTGGAAATGCCCGACTATACGGTGAAGCGGAAGAGCGGCTTCCTGTTCCCGCAGTTCAGCTACGCGCAGAAGCTCGGCCTCGGCATCACGACCCCCTACTATTTCGCGCTGGCGCCGGATATGGACGCGACGGTCTCGCCGACCGTCCTGACCCGCCAGGGCTTTCTTGCCGAAGTGGAATTCCGCAAGCGTTTCCACAACGGTCTCGTGACGCTGCGCGCCGCCGGTATCGACCAATGGAACCCGAAGGCCTTCGACGCCGGGACGAGCGACCGGCGCGACGGCTTCCGCGGCATGGTGGCCTCCGAAGGTCAGTTCAAGATCAATCCCCGCTGGTCCTTCGGCTGGGACGTGATGCTGCAAAGCGACAACAACTTCTCGCGAACCTATGAGCTCGACGGCCTGAAGGATCGCATTCACACGAACCAGGGCTATCTGACGGGGCTTGGCCGCCGCAACAGCTTCGACCTGCGCGCCTTCTATTTCGACGTTCAGGACGCCGACCCCGACAGCAGGCTGGAGCGTCAGCAGGCCATCGCGCAAACGCTGGATTACGAATATATCGCGCCCCAGGCGGTGTTTGGCGGCGAGCTCAGCGTCACCACGAACATCACCAATATCCAGCGCGACCTGTCCGATTCCTATTCGATCGGCGCCAGCGACCGCTTCCGCGGGCTGGAAGGCGGCATGACGCGCCTGACGAGCGAAGTGGAGTGGAAGCGCCAGTTCATCGTGCCGGGCGGCCTCGTGCTGACGCCGCTTCTGGCGGCACGCGGCGATATCTACCGCCTCGATATGACAGGCCCGGGCGCCGCCTATGACGGCACCTACAATACCGATGACGACGCGACGCGCGCCATGCTGACGGCCGGCCTCGAGGCGCGGTATCCGATCCTGGCGACGACGGCCAACAGCACGCATCTGTTCGAACCGATCGCACAAATCTACGCCCGCCCCAACGAGGACTTCGCCGGCGGCCTGCCGAACGAGGATTCGCAAAGCTTCGTCTTCGACGCGACGAACCTCTTCGAGCGCGACAAGTTCTCCGGCTTCGACCGGATCGAGGGCGGCACGCGCGCCAATGTCGGCATGCGCTACACCGGCACCTTCGACAACGGCATTCGCCTGCGCAGCATCGTCGGCCAGTCGTTCCAGCTTGGCGGCGTAAACTCCTTCGCCAGCGACGACCTGGTCAATGCCGGCGCCAATTCCGGCCTGGAAACGGACGTCTCGGACTATGTCGGCATGGCCGGCATCGATCTGCCGAACGGACTTTCGCTCGCCTCCAGCGCGCGGCTCGACAAGAACGACCTGTCGCTGCGCCGATCCGATACGTCGCTGCGCTTCGATGGTGCGCGCTTCGAAACCGAGATCACCTATACGCGCATTTCCGCGCAGCCGAGCTATGGCCTGACAAAGGACGCCAGCGAAATCCAGACCGCGGCGGCCTATAAATTCCGGGACTACTGGTCGGTGTTCGGATCGCTCACCTACGACATCAACAACAAGAACCTGACGCGCAACGGCCTCGGCTTCACCTATGACGACCGCGATACGGTTTTCTCGATCGTCTACGAGCAGACGCGCGACAAGTCGAACTCGACGGCGAACGACTGGTCGATCGGCGCCCGCCTGATGTTCCGCACGCTCGGCGACGTCAGTGTCGGCGATACGACGCTGACGGGCTTCGAGTAAGCGCTGCGCCGCTCTTGTCATCGTTTGGCCGTATGTATTATGCACATCCGGGAGAAGCGTCCGCCGGCTAATGGCCGTGCGCGCCGTATGGCGTGCTGAGGCGGGCGCAGAATGGGTTTGGGAAAGGGACTGGCATGATGGGCAGGCAATCTCTGGTGCGTTCCATGATGATGGGCGTCGCACTCGCTGCGGCCGTGACAATCGCGGTCCCCGCCGGCACCGTTCAGGCGGCGGGAAGCACCGTGATTGCGGTCGTCAACAATTCGCCGATCACGTCGGGTGACGTCGAGCGGCGCGCCGCCTTCCTGCGCCTGCAGCGCGCCAAGGGCAATCTGCGCGCCATGGCCCGCGAACAGATGATCGACGACACCCTGAAGCGCGGAGAAATCCTCCGCCTCAAGGCCTCGGTCAGCCAGGCCGAAGTGGACGCGTCCTATGCGCGCTTTGCCTCGACGAACAAGATGACGCTCAAGCAGCTCGGCCAGGTCCTCGACCAGGCCGGCGTCGGCTCGGACCATTTCAAGCAGTATATCGCCTTGCAGATGAGCTGGCCGCGCGTCGTCAACGCCCGCTATGGAAACGGCGGGACCAACAGCAAGTCGCTGGTGGAGCGTATGCAGGAAAACGGCGGCAAGAAGCCCGTCACCACGGAATATTTCCTCAAGCAGGTCATCTTCGTCGTACCGGAAAAGCGCCGTAACGCCATCCTCGGCAAGCGCAAATCGGAAGCGGAAGCCTCGCGCTCGAAATTCCCGGGCTGCGACCAGGCCAAGATCTTTGCAGCCACCATGCATGACGTATCGATCCGTGACCTCGGCCGCGTTCTCGCACCGCAATTGCCCGAGGACTGGAAGCCGCTGATCGAAAAGTCGAACGGCCAGACGACCGGCACGCGCGTCACCGAACGCGGCGTCGAATATCTCGCGATCTGCAAGAAGCGCGAAGTCAATGACGACGTGGCGGCGGAAATGGTCTTCCGGGCCGAAGACCTCGCCAAGGCCAAGGGCAACGAAGGCGACGAGAACAGCAAGAAATACATCGCCGAGCTGCGCAAGAAGGCGACGATCACCGACCGCTGACCGAAGCGTCGGCAGAACGCTCAGGCGCTCCGCCCGGCGGAGCGCGCTTCCCCAGAACCCGCTTTGGCAGGCTTCCCATGACGATGACGCAACTTCCACCGCTGGCGCTCACCATGGGCGATCCGGCGGGGATCGGGCCTGACATCACGCTGGCCCTCTGGTCTGCGCGTCAGTCGCTCTCGCTGCCGCCCTTTCTGTTCATCGGCGATGCCGCGGCTTTGCGCGCACGCGCGGCTCTTCTCGGCCTCGATGTCGCCGTGGCGTCCGCCACGCCGGAAACCGCGGCGGGCATCTTCGCCGATGCGCTGCCCGTGCTTGCCTGCGATTGCGCCGTTCCCGTCCTGCCGGGCGAACCGGCTTCCAGCAACGCGGCGGCCATTACCGGCGCCATCGAGACCGCTGTCGCGCTTACCATGGCCGGACGGACCTCCGCCGTCGTGACCAATCCCATCGCCAAGGCCGTTCTCTACGATGCCGGTTTCGGCTTCCCCGGCCATACGGAGTTCCTCGCTGACATCGCCGAGAGAACGACGGGCAATGCGGCGCTGCCGGTCATGCTGCTGGCCGGGCCGAAGCTGCGCGCCGTTCCGGTGACGATCCACATACCGCTGAAGGACGTGCCCACGGCGCTGACGGAGGACCTCATCGTCGAGACGGCCGTCATCACCGAACGGGATCTGCGCCAGCGCTTCGGCATCGCCAAGCCGCGCCTCGCCATTGCCGGCCTCAACCCGCATGCGGGCGAAGGCGGCGCGCTGGGGCTGGAGGACGATGCGATCGTGCGGCCGGCCGTCGAGCGCCTGAAGGCGGCCGGCATTGCCGCCGTCGGCCCGCTGCCCGCCGACACGATGTTCCACGACGCCGCCCGCGCCACCTATGACGTGGCGCTCTGCATGTATCACGACCAGGCGCTGATCCCCGCCAAGGCGCTCGGTTTCGACGATTCCGTCAATGCGACGCTCGGCCTGCCCTTCATCCGCACCTCGCCGGACCACGGCACGGCCTTCGCCATCGCCGGCAAGGGCATCGCCCGGCCCGATAGCCTGCTGGCGGCGCTGCGCCTCGCCCAGGAACTGGCCGCTCACGCCGCGAAGGAGATCCGCTGATGGCTGCCCTCGACGGACTTCCGCCGCTCCGCGATGTCATCCAGCGCCACGGGCTCGATGCCAGGAAGGCGCTCGGCCAGAATTTTCTGCTCGATCTGAACCTGACTCAGAAGATCGCGCGTACCGCCGGTCCCATCGAAAACCACACGGTGATCGAGGTCGGCCCCGGCCCCGGCGGCCTGACGCGGGCCATTCTGGCACTCGGCGCCAAGCGCGTCATCGCCATCGAGCGCGACGCGCGCTGCCTCCCGGCGCTGGCGGAGATTTCCGACCATTATCCGGGCCGCCTGACGGTCATTGAAGGCGATGCGCTGAAGACCGATTTCGAGGCGCTGGCGCCGGGCGAGCCCGTGCGCATCATCGCCAACCTGCCCTACAATGTCGGCACGCAGCTTCTCGTCAACTGGCTCTTGCCGAAGGCCTGGCCGCCCTTCTGGGATTCGCTGACGCTGATGTTTCAGCGCGAGGTGGGCCTGCGCATCGTGGCGCAGGAAAACGACGACCATTTCGGCCGCCTTGGCGCGCTCTGCGGCTGGCGCACCGACGCCCGCATGGCCTTCGATGTGCCGCCACAGGCCTTCACGCCACCGCCGAAGGTCACCTCCTCGGTGGTGCATCTGGAGCCGATCGCCAATCCGCTGCCCTGCGACGTGGCGGCCCTCGAGCGCGTCACCCACGCCGCCTTCGGCCAGCGCCGCAAGATGCTGCGCCAGAGCGTGAAATCGTTGGGTGGGGAAGCGCTGCTGGCGCGAGCGGAGATCGATCCGCAGCGGCGGGCGGAGACGCTGAGCGTGGAAGAGTTCGTGCGGCTGGCGAACGCGCTTTGAGGGGCTGCTCTTCAAATCGGCGTAGTGCCTTTGGCACCCCCTCTGCCCTGCCGGGCATCTCCCCCACAAGGGGGGAGATTTGATGGAGCTAGGTTTCACCCATCTCCAGCGTTGCTGATCGAGCAAGATGTTCGCCTCTTGCCGATCTCCCCCCTTGTGGGGGAGATGCCCGGCAGGGCAGAGGGGGGTATCGCTTCACCAGTTTTCCTACCGCCTACAAAACCGGCTTTTCCGTCACCAGCTTGGTCACGAACTCGAACAGCCCGTGGCGGCGGTCGCGGCGCAGGCGCTCGGCCTTGACGATGCTCTGCACGGCGTCGAAGGCGACGGAGAGGTCGTCGTTGAGGATGACATAGTCATACTCCCGCCAATGCTCGATTTCGGCGCGGGAATTGGCAAGGCGCGTCTGGATGACCTCTTCCGTGTCCTCGGCCCGGCGATGCAGGCGCGATTGCAGCTCGGTCATCGACGGCGGCAGGATGAAGATGGAGACGACGTCGGCCGGCATCTTTTCCTGAAGCTGCTGGGCGCCCTGCCAGTCGATGTCGAACAGCATGTCGCGGCCGGCGGACATGGCCTCCTCCACCGGCTCGCGCGGCGTACCGTAAAAGTTGCCGTGCACCTCGGCCCATTCGAGCAGCGCATCGCTGTCGCGCAGGCGCTCGAATTCCTTGTGGTTGATGAAGTGGTAGTGCCGGCCGGCAATCTCGCTGGCGCGGCGCTGGCGGGTCGTGACGCTGACCGAAAGACTGAGGCCGGGATCGGCTTCCAGCAGGTTGCGCGCGATCGTCGACTTGCCCGCGCCCGATGGCGAGGAAATGACGAGCATGAGCCCGCGGCGTTCGATGTGGATTTGCTTCGACGGCTCGGCCATGGCCTACTCCAGATTCTGGACCTGTTCGCGGAACTGGTCGATGACGACCTTCAGTTCGATGCCAGCAGCCGTTACAGCAGCGGCGTTCGACTTGGAACAGATGGTATTCGATTCCCGGTTAAATTCCTGTGCGAGAAAATCGAGCTTGCGCCCGATCGGCCCGCCTTCGGCGATCAGCTCGCGCGCTGCACGGACATGCGCCTTCAGCCGGTCGATCTCTTCGCGCAGATCCGCCTTGGTGGCAAGCAATGCCGCCTCCTGATGCAGGCGATCCCGGTCAAGTGCCGTCGTGCCCTGCATGAGCATGGCGACCTGTGCGGAAAGCCGCTCGGCAATCGCCGAGACGCTGCGCGAAGGGTCGGCCTCGACGGTCGCCGTCAGGGTTTCGATGCGCGCCACCTGACCGAGCAGCACCTCGGCAAGGGCTGCCCCCTCCTTGCGCCGCATGTCGGCAAGACGGCGGATCGCTTCGGCAAGACCGGTGCGGATATCGGCATCGCGCGTCGTGCGTTCCGTTTCGCTCTCCTCCGCCTCGCGGAAATCGACGATGCCGCGTACCGACAACAGCGTGTCGAGCTTCAGCGGCGCGGGATCGATGGTGCCGGCGAGCTGATCGCGCAGCGCCAGCACGGCGGCAAGCGCCCCCTGGTTCACCACGGCCTCGACCTGCGCCTCGCTGACGCTGGTGGCAAGCCCGATCTGGAGATTGCCGCGCGAGAACGCCTCACCCGCCAGCCGGCGGACATCCGCTTCCAGCGCCTCGAGGCCGGGCGGCAGGCGCAGACGCAGGTCCAGACCCTTGCCGTTCACCGAGCGCAGTTCCCAGGCCCAGCGTGTGCGTCCGCTCGTTCCCTCGACCCGCGCAAAGCCGGTCATCGATTGCAATGTCATGTCAGCCTCCTGTGGCGCCTCACCGGAACGGGAGGCAGCCGGATACGCGCAGCCCACGCGAACTCAGCTTTCAAAGTGAAGCAGTTTCACGGGGTTGGAAACGGGCAAGTGTATGGAAGGGGCGGCGATCCACATAAAGGTTGGGAGGTGGAAGGCGTCAAGCCCATGTGCGGAGGTCACCCCCCTCTGCCCT
>NZ_CAMLFY010000151.1 GCF_946479415.1 uncultured Shinella sp.
TCGTCAATCCCGGTTGGCCGGCGGCAACGATTGCCAAATTCCTGCGCCTCTTCAACAGCGCCTTGGCGCGGACGGGGGTCAGGATCACCTCAGGCATGACCGGGCCCTATGGCCGGCTCAATCATTTCGGCCATCCCGATGCGGATGTGCGCCGCTACTATGTCGACTGGTTCAAGACCTTCGCCGATATCATCGGCGATCTCGGCGGCACTTCTGTCGGCACCCAGTTCGCCATCTTCACCTACAAGGATTTCGACGATCCGGTGCGCCGCGAAGAACTGATCCAGATCGCCATCGACTGCTGGGCGGAAGTCGCGGAACACGCGAAGGGTGCGGGCCTCTCCTATGTGTTCTGGGAGCCGATGAGCATCGGTCGCGAATTCGGCGAGACGATCGCCGAATGCATCAAGCTTCAGGATCGCCTGACCGCCGCCGACATGGCCATTCCCATGTGGATGATGGCCGATATCGACCATGGCGACGTCACCTCCAGCAATCCCGACGACTACGAACCCTATGCCTGGGCGCGCGCGGTGCCGAAGGTGTCGCCGATCATCCACATCAAGCAGAGCCTGATGGACAAGGGTGGGCACCGGCCGTTCACCGCCGAGTTCAACGCCAGAGGCCGCATCCAGCCGGAACCGTTGCTGAAGGCCTTTGCCGAGGGCGGTGCTGATGACAACGAGATCTGCCTCGAACTCTCCTTCAAGGAGCGCGAGCCGAATGACCGGCAGGTCATTGCGCAGATCGCCGAAAGTATCGCCTTCTGGGCACCGTATATCGATACCAGTGCATCCGATCTCAAGCTGGGCTGACCGTAACAGGGCTGCTTGCTAAGACTGGACCTGAAAGCGCTTTCGCTTGCTCGAGCAGGACAGGACATCGCCGATGACCGACAATGAAGATTCCCTCGCCGTCCGCGCCGCCTGGCTGCACTATATCGGGGGGTTCACCCAGTCCGCCGTGGCCAAGCGCCTCGGCATTCCCTCGGTGAAAGCGCACCGGCTGATCGCGCGCGCGGTCGCAGAGGGCGTGGTGAAGGTCAGCATCGACGGCGATATCGCCGAATGCGTCAATCTGGAGGTCGAACTCTCGAAACGCTACGGCCTCGATTATTGCGAAGTCGCGCCCGATGTCGACGACGATGCGCTGGCGTTGACGACGCTCGGCCATGTCGGCGCGGATTTCCTACGGCGCGAGATCGAGCGCGGCGAAGTCGCCGTGATCGGGCTTGGCCATGGGCGCACGCTCTCGGCCGCCGTGCATCATCTGCCGCGCATCAGCGCTGGCGGCACGCGCTTCGTCTCGTTGCTCGGCGGCCTCACCCGCAATTATGCCGCCAATCCCTACGATGTCATGCACCGCCTGGCGGCCAAGACCGGCACGCAGGCCTATGTGATGCCCGTGCCGTTCTTCGCCAATACGGAGGAGGATCGCGAGGTCCTGCTTTCCCAGCGCGGCGTCAGCGAAGTGTTCAATCTCGCCCGCAACGCCGATCTGAAACTCGTCGGCATCGGCACGGTCGACAATCAGGCCCACCTCGTCACATCGGGCATGCTGCAGCCAAACGAGCTGGAGGAGATTATCGCCCTTGGTGGTGTCGGCGAATTGCTCGGCCATTTCTTTGACGGCAAGGGCCGCATTCTCGAGACATCGGTGACGGCACGCACACTGGCAGCCTCCTTTTCGGAAGAAGGCGGCGACCGGGTCGTCGCCATTGCCGGCGGTCGCTCCAAGACGGAGGCGATCCGCGCTGTCCTACACAGCCACAAGCTCCATGGACTGATCACGGATGAACGAACGGCGCGCACGCTGCTACAAAGCTCCGCATAGAAAATCACAAAATCACAATTTCAATGTTATAATCTGCCGGAAATGATGTTATATAACTGCGGACAGTGGGAGGACGCGGTGAAACGGGAAGAGCGCAGGCAGGAAATCATCAATCTGCTCGTCGAAAGCCGTGCCGTCGAACTCGATGATATCGCCGAGCGTTTCGGCGTCTCCAAAATGACCATCCACCGCGATCTCGACGATCTCGAACGGGCTGGCGTGCTACGCAAGGTGCGCGGCGGCGCGACGATCGATGCGGGCACCCAGTTCGAAAGCGATTTCCGGTTCCGGGAATTGCAGGAGGCCGACGTCAAGCGGGCGCTGGCCGAGACGGCCGCCGAGCTTGTCGAGCCCGGCATGACCGTGATGATCAACGACGGCTCGATGGCCTCCGTGCTGGGCGACGTGCTCGCGGACAAGAAGCCGATCACCATCATCACCAACAATGCCGCGATCATGGAGCGCGCCAAGGGTCTTTCCGGCGTGACGCTGATTGGCCTCGGCGGCGTCTATTCCTCCAAGTTCAACGCCTATTTCGGCATCGTCACGGAAGAGGCCCTGTCGCGCCTGCGCGCCGACATCGCTTTCATCTCGGCACCTGCCGCATCCGGCCGGCTCGCCTACCACATGGACGAGGCCGTCGTGCGCACCAAGCGGGCGATGATGAAATCGAGCCGGCAGACCTGCCTCATGATCAACAACAGGCGCTTCGGCCACACGGCACTGCATGTGCTCGCCGATCTCACCGAATTCGACACCGTCATTTCCGACAAAAACCTGCCCCACGACACATCAGCCGAACTCGGTGATGAGAAAACCGTGGTCCGCATCGCCAAGGAGACAACACCATGAGCCAGGGCCGGAATTTCTGGGTCGGCACGAGCTGGAAGATGAACAAGACGCTTGCCGAGGCGAAACTCTTCGCCGAGGGCCTGAAGGCGGCCGATGGCGGCCGCCATGCCCGCATCCAGCGCTTCGTCATCCCGCCCTTCACCGCCGTGCGCGAGGTCAAGGCGCTGCTCGCCGACACCTCCGTCAAGGTCGGCGCACAGAACATGCACTGGGCTGACGAAGGCGCCTGGACCGGCGAAGTCTCGCCCGTGATGCTGAAGGATTGCAATCTCGATCTCGTCGAGCTCGGCCATTCCGAACGCCGCGAACACTTCGGCGAGACCGACGAAACGGTCGGCCTCAAGACGGAAGCCGCCGTACGCCATGGCCTCGTGCCGCTGATCTGCATCGGCGAGACGCTGGCTGACCGCGAAAGCGGCCGCGCGGACGAGGTGCTCGCCAAGGAAGTGCGCGGCGCGCTCGGCAAGCTCCAGGGCGCCCAGAAGCAGGCCGAAATCCTTCTCGCCTATGAGCCCGTCTGGGCGATCGGCGAAAACGGCATTCCCGCCACCGCCGACTATGCAAATGCCCGCCATGCGGAAATCGCAAAGGTGGCGGAGGACGTGCTCGGCCGCCGCATTCCCTGCCTCTATGGCGGCTCGGTCAACCCGCAGAATTGCGAAGAATTGATCGTCTGCCCCGACATTGACGGGCTCTTCATCGGCCGCTCGGCCTGGAAGGTCGAAGGCTATCTCGACATCCTGGCGCGCTGCGCCGCCACCATCTGAAAAGGAGAACTCCCATGAAACTCGCTATTGCCGGTGACAGCGCAGGCGAAGGCCTTGCCAAGATCCTTGCCGACCACCTGAAGGCCAGCCATGACGTGCACGAAATCTCGCGCACCGATGCCGGCCCGGATGCCTTCTACGCCACACTCTCCGATCGCGTCGCCTCGGCCGTCATCGCCGGCGAATACGATCGCGCGATCCTCGTCTGCGGCACCGGCATCGGCGTCTGCATCTCGGCTAACAAGGTGCCCGGTATCCGCGCTGCGCTGACGCACGACACCTATTCGGCCGAGCGCGCCGCGCTTTCCAACAATGCCCAGATCATCACCATGGGCGCCCGCGTCATCGGCTCGGAACTGGCCAAGGCCATCGCCGACGCCTATCTCGCGCAGACCTTTGACGAAAACGGCCGCTCGGCCGGCAACGTCCAGGCGATCAACGAGGTCGACGCCAAGTACAACGCCGGCAAATAAGGCCGGCATGGGACCGGCGCATCTCAACGGGTGCGCCGGCCTAAGCGATGCGAATCGCTGCCGCCCGTAGGCATCCCCGAATCATCTTTCAAAAGCGCGATTGCCCGCCGCCGTTCCGACTGTGCGCGGAATGCCGCTAGCGCAGCGCCCCGAGCCGGCCTGTCCAAGCATCGCGACGGCCGGCCTTTCGCGTACCGCGCGCGTTTCCCAGCTTCCACTCATCACCACGGCGACACCGCGAGGGCAACTTGGTGGCAACCATAATGGCAGCTACGCGACAGCGCGCTTCAGAACCTTCGGGAAAACGCTAAGTTTTCAAAGAATTAGTTTGACGCCCCAACTCAAGCGCCGCCCTGATGCGCGCCAAACAGCACATTGTGGCAAGGCATGCCTCGCACCAGCCAGCGCTGTAAATTAACCATTTGTTAACCATTTCACAGCTACACCGGAGCAAACGAAAATTAACCAAGATGACTGACGTGTTAACTCAACCCCGGCCGATCCGCCTCAAGGGGCGCTCCTTTCTTGCGCTCGCATTGACCCCAGAGCTGCCCGTCCAGGACTGGCTGGTGCGGCTCGACGATCTGGCCGCCCGCTCGGCCGGGTTCTTCCTTCGCCGGCCCGTTGTGCTCGATATCGATGGCCTCGATATCGACCGTCAGGAACTGCGCGATCTCGTCAGCGAACTCTCGACCCGCAATGTGCGCGTCATGGGCATCGAGGGCGCCCGCACGTCGCAGCTTGGCCCCGACATGCCGCCCGCCATGACCGACGGTCGCCCGGCCGCCGATTTCGAGGCCCCTGCGGAAGACGAAAAGGCAGCCGCCGGTAAGGCGAAATCGGCCCAACCGGCCCAGACCGTCGTGGTCGAGCCGGTCGTCACCCCGGCCACCGTGACGCCTTCGCTCGTCGTCTCGCGGCCGGTGCGTTCCGGACAGTCGATCTTCTTCCCGGAAGGCGACGTCACCATCATCGGCTCGGTCGCCTCGGGCGCGGAAGTCGTCGCCGGCGGCTCGATCCATGTCTACGGCCCGCTGCGCGGCCGCGCCATGGCCGGCACGACGGGCAATGCCAGCGCGCGCATCTTCTGCCGCAAGCTGGAGGCGGAACTCATTGCCATCGACGGCTTCTACAAGACGGCCGACGACATGGAAGAGACCCTGCGCGGCAAGCCGGCGCAGATCTGGCTTGAAGGCGAACAAATCACGGCCGCGACACTCGGCTGAACGGAATTCCCAACCACTGGAGAGGTACATGGGTAAGGTAATCGTTGTCACATCGGGCAAGGGCGGCGTCGGCAAGACGACGTCGTCGGCAGCCCTCGGCGCCGCGTTGGCGCAGAATGGCGAAAAGGTCGTGGTCGTGGATTTCGACGTCGGCCTGCGCAATCTCGATCTCGTCATGGGCGCGGAACGCCGCGTGGTCTATGACCTCGTCAACGTCATCCAGGGCGAAGCCAAGCTCACCCAGGCGCTGATCCGCGACAAGCGCGTCGAGACGCTCTACCTGCTGCCGGCCTCCCAGACGCGTGACAAGGACAATCTCACGCCCGAAGGCGTCGAGAAGGTCATCGCAGCGCTGAAAAATGCGTTCGACTGGGTGATCTGCGACAGCCCGGCCGGCATTGAGCGCGGCGCGACGCTTGCCATGCGCCATGCCGATATCGCTATCGTCGTGACCAATCCGGAAGTGTCGTCGGTTCGCGACTCAGACCGCATCATCGGCCTGCTCGATTCCAAGACGCTGAAGGCGGAAAACGGCGAGCGTGTCGAAAAGCACCTGCTGCTCACCCGCTACGACGCCGTGCGCGCCGAGCGTGGCGACATGCTGAAGGTCGACGACGTGCTCGAAATCCTCTCCATCCCGCTGCTCGGCATCATTCCCGAGAGCATGGACGTGCTGCGCGCCTCCAACGTCGGTGCGCCGGTAACACTCGCCGACACCCGCAGCGCCCCGGCACTCGCCTATTTCGAAGCGACGCGCCGCCTGAAGGGCGAGAACCTGCCGATCACCATTCCCGGCGACAAGCGCGGTTTCTTC
Source organism: uncultured Shinella sp. (assembly GCF_946479415.1). Next base: position 5,966 of record NZ_CAMLFY010000151.1, read on the forward strand.
GGCAAGATCTTCGGAAGGAAGGCGGCATGAACCTGTTCCGCTTCTTTTCCAAGGGCCAGTCGGCACCGGCCGCGCGCGAGCGGCTGCAGGTGCTGCTCGCCCACGAGCGCGCCGCCACCGGCGACGTCGATCTCGTCAACAAGCTGCGCGACGAAATCCTGAAGGCGATTTCCAAGCACATGCAGGTCGACGACGAGAAGGTTTCGATCAAGATGGAGCGCGGCGCGCAGGTCTCGACGCTTGCCGTCGACATCGAGATCCCGTTCGACGCCGGCAAGAAGGCCGCCTGATCGACCATCGTTTCAACCGCCGCGCCCTTGGGGGGGCGGTGTCGGGCAACCCCGAAGAAGGACCACAACCCGGACCATCGGCCGCTTTACAGAGGCCGGATGCCGCATTCTTAAACCACTGAAAAGGAGATCGTCATGAGCCGTTTAGCGTTGCTGGAGAGACTGAAAGTCGCCCAGAAGATGCCCAAATACCAGGGCCGTGACATCACCACGATCAGCGCCATCCTCTCCAATCAGGCGCTGGCACGGCATGTGGAAGTTTGCGAACAGGGCGCCGGTATCGTGCACCAGCCTTCGGGCAACCCCATCCAGCATCAGGCTTGAAACCGAAACAACCCCGCTCCGGCGGGGTTGTTTGTTTCAGACGCCCAGATCGGCCGCCAGAGAGCGCACGTCCGCGACATAGCGTTTCAGGCGGGCAGCATTGTCTGCAAGATCCGGCCGGGCGGCCGCCCAACCGATATAGGTGAGCGCGCGCAGGAGCAGGAAAAGCGGCAGATGCTCGAAATCCGCCTCGGCCTTAGGCCGGATGACGGCATAGCCTTCGAGCAGCGCCTGCCGCAGCGCCGGATAGGACGGTTCACGCCGGTTGCGCAGCAGCGCCGTCGCCAGATCGAACAGGCGGAAGCCGAAACCGCAATCGTCGAAATCGATGAAGGCGACAGCCCCTTTGCGCACGAAGATGTTTTCGCGCACGGTATCGGCGTGGATCAGGCCGTAGTCGAGACCGGAGGCGATGGCTGCGAGGCGCGCAATCAGCGTTTCGCGCAGGGCCGTCAGATAGGCCTGGTCCTCGGCCGGCAGCACCGCGCAATCCCAAAACCGGCCCCAGAACGGTGCCTCTCCAAGCAGACCGTCGGCATCCCAGGCCGGGCGCTCGAAGCCCACCGGCTGTCGGAAGGCATCCGCTGCACCATGCAGCAGCGCAAGCTCCCGGCCGATGGAGCGGAAGATCGCCTGGAGGTCACGGCCTTCCTGCACCAGGGGAACGCCGGTTTCGCCAAGCGGCTCGCCATCGATCCAGCCGATGAGGTCGGCGTAGTAAGGCCCGTCTCCGAAGGCGACGAGCAGGGCGCCGTTCGCGGCCGGGATCGGCTGCGGTACGGCGAGCCCACGGTCACGCAGGTTCGCCATGAAGGCGAGTTCCGAGGCAAGCGCCGCCTGGGAGTGGTAGGCCGGGCGATGCAGGCGAAGGGCCGCCGGATCGCCCCAGGCGAGCCTCACCTTGAAGACCGCGTTTTCGCGGTACTTGATCAGTTCCGGCACCTGCTCCGGCAGGTCCCAATGGGCAAGGGCGGCGATCGCCCGTTTCGTCAGCATCTCCTCCATACCGCTCATCGCTTCAGAGCCCACCCAGCACGTCGTCGAGGATCGAAAGCATCAAATCGGCATTGTCCTTTGAAAAGGGCATGGGCGGGCGGATCTTCGTGGCATTCTGGTGAATGCCGAGCTTGCCCATCAGGACGCCGCGTTCGCGCATGCCGTTGATGATACGGGTGGCGATGTCGGAGGCCGGCGTCTTCTCTGCCCGATCGAGCACCAGTTCGGCGCCGAAGAACAGGCCGGAGCCGCGCACATTGCCGATCAGCGCATGCTTTTCCGCAAGCTTTTGCAGGCCCTGCCGCGCATAGGCACCGACATCCAGTGCATTGGCCTGAAGCTTCTCGTCTTCCAGCACATCGAGAACGGCCATGGCGGCCGCGCAGGAAACCGGGTTTCCGCCGAAGGTGTTGAAGTAGCGAAACGCCTTGCGAAAGGCATTCAAGGTCTCGGAACTCGCAACGACGCCGCCGATCGGATGGCCGTTGCCCATCGGCTTGCCGAGGGTTACGACATCGGGGACGATGCCCGCCTTCTGGTGGCCCCACATATGGCTGCCGGTGCGGCCGAAACCGGGCTGCACCTCGTCGCAGATGACGAGGCCGCCGGCCCTGCGCACCGCCGCCACGGCCGGCGCAAGGAAGTTTTCCGGCAGATCGGGAAAACCTTCATTGGCGAAGAAGGGATCGATGATCAGCGCGGAAAAGCCGAAGGGGCTTTCCTGCAAAGAGGCAATGGCCTCCTCCACCTTCGCCGCCCAGGTCGCTGCGAAAGCATGACCGCCCTCGCCGCCCAGCGGACGATAGGCATCGGGCGCCGGAACGTGGCGAACGTGGCCGCCATAACCGCCGACCGGCGGCATGCGCGTCGAAAGCTGCGACACCGCCGTCGTGTTGCCGTGATAGGTGAAGTCGGTGGCGATGACGCCCGCCTTGCCGGTCACGGCCTGCGCCATGCGCAGCGCGACATCGTTCGCCTCGCTGCCGGTGCAGGTGAGGATGGCGGTGTCGAGGCTCTTGTCGAAGGTCGCGGTCAGGCGCTCGACATAATCGAGAATGCCTTCGTGCAGGTAGCGGGTATGGGTGTTGAGCGTCGAGGCCTGCCGGCAGATCGCCTCCACCACGCGCGGATGACAATGGCCGACATGCGGCACGTTGTTGTAGCAGTCGAGATACTTTTTCCCGTCCGCATCCCACAGCCAGACACCCTCGCCCTTCACCAGATGGACCGGATCCTCGTAGAAGAGCGACATGTTGCGGCCGAGCAATTTTTCGCGCCGCGCGCGCAGAGCTTCGGTGTCGGTCATCGCGATACCCCCCTCTGCCCTGCCGGGCATCTCCCCCACAAGGGGGGAGATTGGATGGGGCGATGTTCTGCCCTTGCTAAACGTCGAAATTTGCGCAAGTCCCGGACCCTATGCCGATCTCCCCCCTTGTGGAGGAGATGCCCGGCAGGGCAGAGGGGGGTGCTACACGCACGCGTTTCAGCACTTCTGGCCATGAACAATCACCCCTGCGCGGCTGAAAGACCTGCATCGAGCGCCGAGACGATCTTCTGAACATCGGCGGCGGTGATGATGAGCGGCGGCGAGATGATGACGTTGGAACCCGAGGTGCGAACCATGACGCCGGCCTCATAGGCAGTATCATAGACCTTCTGCACCACATCCTTGGCGGCGCCGCTCTTCTTGGCGCGATCCGAAACGAGCTCCAGCGCCGCCATCAGACCGCGGCCTCTGATATCGCCGACCAGCTCATGCTTTG
>NZ_CAMLFY010000152.1 GCF_946479415.1 uncultured Shinella sp.
CTCGTGGGCGCGCGTCTCGTCGAGATCGGCGACGCAGACGGTGGCGCCCTCGCGCGCCATGATGCGCGCGCCGGCCCGGCCGATGCCGGAGCCCGCTCCGGTGACGATGGCGACACGGTTCTTCAGGATCATCGGTCTCACTCCCCGGCAGGCGATTTCTGGGTTTTGTCCCGCATCAGAAGGCGGGAAATCAGGATGAGCAGCAGAGAGGCGACCAGCACCATTGTGGCGATGGCGTTGACCTCCGGCGTCACGCCGCGACGGATCGAGGCGAAGACATAGATCGGCAGCGTGGTCTTCGAGCCCGCGACGAAGAAGGCTACGATGAAATCGTCGAAGGAGAAGGTGAAGGCGAGCAGGAAGCCCGACAGCACCGACGGCAGGATCTGCGGCAGCACGATATCACGGAAGGTGGTGAGCGGCGTGGCATAGAGATCGGCGGAGGCTTCGACGATATCGCGTCCCAGCGTCGCGATGCGCGCCTTCACGATCATGGTGACGAGCGCCATCGTGAAGAGGCCGTGCGCGGCGATGATCGAGCCGTAGCCGAGGCCGAGCTGCGGCGGCTTTTCACCCGGCCAGAGCGCGGCGATGGCGGGATTGATGGCGCCGAAGACGGCTACCAGCGCCACCAGCGTCGCGATGCCGATGACGACGCCCGGCACGACGATGGCGGCGGCCAGCAGGCCGTCGAAGATCGCGCGGGTGCGGGCGCCCAGGCGCTCCAGCCCCAGAGCGGCCATGGTGCCGAAGACTGCGGCGAGGGTGGCGCTGACCAGCGCGATGATCAGGCTGTTCTGCAACGCGGTGACAAGGAACGGGTTGGCAAGCGCCTTGCCGTACCATTGCGCGGAGAAGCCGGTGAACTCGCTCGCATTGCGCCCCGCATTGAAGGAGAACAGCACGACCAGCGCGATCGGCGCATAAAGGAAGAGATAGACGGAGGTGATCAGCGCGCGCATCAGATGAGATCCACCTGTCTGGTGCCCGATATGCGCCAGGCGATGCGCATGGCGACCATCAGCACCACCACGACGATGGCGACGAGCGTGACGGCAATCGCCGAGCCGAAGGGCCAGTTGCGCGATTGCAGGAAGAGATCGACCAGCGCATTGCCGATGAAGAAGACCTTGCCGCCGCCGAGCAGCTGCGGAATGAGATATTCGCCGAGCAGCAGGATGGTCACCAGCGCGACGCCGGTCATGACGCCGGGCAGCGAGAGCGGCAGGGTCACCGAGAAGAAGGTCGAGACCGGCTTTGCGCCAAGATCGGCCGAGGCTTCGAGCAGGCGGCGGTCGAGTTTTTCGAGGCTGACATAGATCGGCATGATCATCAGCGGCAGGTAGCCGTAGACGATGCCGAGCAGCACGGCGCCCGGCGTGTTGAGCAGGCGTACATCCGCGACACCGATCATGTCGAGAAGGTTCGGAATGCCGCGCGAGCCGAGGATATACATCCAGGCATAGGTGCGCACGAGAAGGCTCGTCCAGAACGGTACGACGACCAGCGAGACAAGCAGCAGCCGATGGCGCGGGCTCGCCTTGACGGCGAGATAATAGGCCGTGGGATAGGCGACGACCAGGCAGAAGAAGGCGCCAACGGGGGCGAGCAGCAGGGTGTTCCAGTAGGCGGCGGAACGGGCCGGCAGGTTCGCATATTGCGCGAAGGTGAACGCCGCCTGATAGCCGCCCGCTGGTCCGCGCTCGCCGACGGAAAAGACCACCATCGCGATGAAGGGCAGCACGAGAAAGACGAACAGCCAGAGCGACGCCGGCGCCAGCAGCGCGGTCGTCACAAGCCGTCTTTTCGTCGTCATCGTCAGGGGCATCAGATTGATCCTGTTGGCAATTGCGAGGGTTGCCCCTCATCCGGCCTGCCGGCCACCTTCTCCCCGCAAGCGGGGAGAAGGAAATTCGGAGCGTAGGGCTCACCCCCCTCTGCCCTGCCGGGCATCTCCCCCTCAAGGGGGGAGATCGGCAGGACGTGGCCTCTCCGCCTTAGGCGGCAGCGTCAGAGACGGGCGAAACGGCGCCCCATCCAATCTCCCCCCTTGCGGGGGAGATGCCCGGCAGGGCAGAGGGGGGTATCACACCCGAAACGGTCTCCACTACGCCGACTTGAACCGTGCCATCAGCTCGGCGCGTGCCGGATCCGTCAGGGTCACGGCGGCGCCGAATTCCAGTGGGGTGAGCGCTGCTTCGTCCGGATAGACGATCTTGTTGCCGGTGACCTCTGCGGGCAGCAGTGCGAGAACGCGGCTGTCGGTCGTCGGCGCGCCGTTGGCGATGTGCTCCTTCACGGCGTTCGCCGGATCCATCAGGAAGTTGAGCAGCGCATAGCCGGCCGGCTTGTTGGCCGCGCTCTTCGGGATCGCATAGAAATCCGACCAGATCTCGCCGCCATCGGTGCCGAGCACGAACTGGATTTCCGGGATGTCGCGATTGAGCTGTGCGCCGTCATTGGTCCAGCACATGGTCATCCAGGCATCGGTGGCGCGCATCGAGGGCTGGTAGTCGCTGTTGATGGCGTAGAGATGCGGCTTGACCTTGATCAGCAGTTCCTCGGCCTTGGCGAGCTCTTCCGGCTTGATGGAATTGAACGAGAAGCCGAGCGAGACCAGCGCATTGCCGATGGTGGTGAGCTGGTAGTCGTGCACCATGGCACGGCCGGTGGCCTCGCCCTGCGCGACCTCGAAGAAGTCCTTCCAGCTGGTGACCTTCGACTTCACCTTGTCGGAATTGACGGCGATGCCCGTCGTGCCCCAGTTCTTCGGCAGGGCAAACACCTTGCCGTCAACCGTGCCCTCATTGGTGAAGCGGGTGTTCTGGGTCTTCTGGTCGAAGTTCGGCACCTTGGAAAGGTCGATCGGCTCGATCAGATCGAGGCCCGCATAGGTGGAGATGGTGTAGTTCGTCGGCACGAACAGGTCCCAACCGGTGCCGCCGGCCTGGAGCTTGGCCAGCATTTCCTCGTTCGAGCCGAAGACGTTGACTTCGACGGCAACGCCCGTGGCGGCCGTGAAGGCTTCGAAGGTTGCGGGATCGTGGTAGTTCGGCCAGGTCGCCAGCGACATGGTGGAGCCCAGGTCTTCGGCATAGGCCGGCGAGGCGAGGAAGCCGGGCTGGCGGGCGAGCACGGCCGCGGCAAGGCCGAGGCCGGTGATGCCGAGGAAGTGGCGGCGGCTGACGGAGCCACGTTTCAGCCGCATGAATTCGTCCGTTAAATCACGGGCGCTGATCGGGGCATTCTCTCTGAACCATTTCGACATCACACTGTTCCCTTGTTGTTGTGACGGGCCTGTTTCCCTCAGGCCGGAAAGATATGCGCTGTACCGGGATCGAAGCTTATTGCGACCCGCTCGCCCGGCGCGACGAGGTCGTTTTGTGTCTGGCGTTCGGCAGTGACGAGCATGTCGCCCAGGCCGTCGATGGCGATGGAATATTCGGCGGCGGAGCCGAGGAAGATGCGGTGCGTGACGGTGCCTTCCAGCGTCGCCGCATTGCCCGTTCCCCGCGACAGGCGGATCGCCTCGGGACGAAGCGCCACCGTGACCGCGCCGGGGGCGAGATCGTTGCGGGACACGGGGAGCGCCGCGCCGTTGCCGAGCCTGATAGTACCGCCCGCTTCCAGCGTGCCATCGAAGCGGTTCGTCTTGCCGACGAAATCGGCGACGAAGAGGTCTGCCGGGCGGTCGTAGACCTCCTGCGGCGTGGCGAGCTGGCGGATGCGGCCGGCACTCATCACGCAGACGAGGTCGCTCATCGACAGCGCCTCTTCCTGATCATGCGTGACGAGCACGAAGGTGATGCCGAGATCGCGCTGCAGGGTCTGCAACTCGATCTGCATGGCGGTGCGCAGCTTCTTGTCGAGTGCGGCGAGCGGCTCGTCGAGCAAGAGCACGGAGGGCTTGTTGACCAGTGCGCGGGCAAGCGCCACGCGCTGCTGCTGGCCGCCGGACATTTCATGGATGCGCCGCTTGGCGAAGCCCGACAGGCGGACCATTTCGAGCGCCTCGCCGACCCTGCGGGATATCTCCGCTGCCGGCAGTTTCGGCCGCAGCTGCTTCAAGCCATAGGCGACGTTCTTCTCCACGTCGAAATGCGGGAAAAGCGCATATTGCTGGAAGACCATGTTGACCGGGCGGCGATAGGCCGGCACGCCATTGGCGACCTTGCCCGCGATCAACACCTCGCCCTCGCTCGGCTGCTCGAAACCGCCGATCATGCGCAGACATGTCGTCTTGCCGCAGCCGGAGGGGCCGAGCAGGGCGACGAAGGCGCCTTTCGGCACCGTGAGATTGATGTTGGAGACCGCGGTCACCGCGCCATAGCGCTTGGTCACCGAACGGAACTCGATGTCGTTCGTTGGGGCGGATATCACGTCTGTTCCCTGCGGTTGTTGGTCTCTGGGCGCTCTGTGTCGCCTTGGCCACCGTCTTCCCAAAGCTAGTCATCCGCTGGCGGGTTGGTATATACCCCGAGAGAGGTATTTTATCCGTAAATTGGCTGTGGAAGGAGTATATCCGAGCCGCGGTGGTCAATACCTCCTGCGGGAAAATCGGGGGGCGAAAACGCCATGCGGGTCGATTTCACGGCATTTTTCCGGGCGCTTGCCGATTGGACCAGCGGTTCGGAGCGGTCCGACCGTCAAACGGGCGAAACCCTGCTGGCCATGATGCATGCGCTGGTGCGTTTCGACGACATCGTCATTTTCGCCTATCGCGACAAGGCGCGGCCGATCGACCTGTTCAGCACCTTCGAGGCCGAAGACCACAATATCTTCGTGACGCTCTACCAGGCCGGTCCCTACCTGCTCGATCCGTTCTTCCACACCACGCGCGCCGGCCGCTCCGGTGTTTTCCGCATGCGCGAGCTCGCGCCCGACCGCTTCTTCTCGAGCGAATATTATCGCACCTACTACTCGCAGACCCGCCTTGCGGAAGAGCTCGGCTTCTTCGTGCCGGTGGCGGATGGCGTTACGGTGGTGGTGTCGCTGATGCGCCGCGAAAAGACCGGTGTTTTTCCCGCACAGGAATTCGTGCTGCTCAACGATGCCGAACCCTTCGTCGCCGCCTTCGTGCGGCAGGCCTGGAGTGATCTCGCCCGGCGCTTCGCCGAGACGGGGCAGGGGCGTGGCCGGCGCAGCGAGCCGGTCAGCGAGGCCGATAAGGTGTGGCGCAAGCTCAACCTCACCGATCGCGAGGCCTCGATCATCGAGCTGGTGCTGCAGGGCCATTCCTCGGAATCGATCGGCCTCAAGCTCGACATCTCCACCGGCACGGTGAAGGTCCACCGGCGCAACGTCTACCGCAAGCTCGGCATCTCCTCACAGATCCAGCTTCTGTCGATCTATCTGAAGAATATTCAGGGGTAGGGCTGCGGCAGTGGCGGCTGCAAGGCGGGGTTGGAAAAGAAAAGCCCGGCATCACTGCCGGGCTCTGCGAGTCTTTTCAACGGTTTGCCGCCCAATCCTTGCGAATTGATTTCGGCCGTTCACACATCGATTCAGGCGACGGTGGCGAGGGCCACCTTGGCGCGGGCGTCGATGATCTGGCGCGCGGCGTGGGCGGCTTCCTTGCCCTTGATGACGAAATGCTCGCGGAAGAAGGCGATGTGCGCTTCCGATTCCTGGAAATTGTGCGGCGTCAGCACGGCCGAGAGCACCGGCACATTGGTGTCGAGGCCGACGCGGACGATGGCATCGACGACGGTTCCTGCGACGAAGTCGTGGCGGTAGATGCCGCCGTCGACGACGAGCGCGACGCCGAGGATGGCGGAGTACTGGCCGGTCCGGGCGAGGAGCTGCGCGTGCAGCGGGATTTCAAGCGCGCCCGGCACGTCGATCACATCGACGTCTTCCGCGCGGCCGCCGAGCGCTTTCCACTCGGCGACGAAGGAGTCGACCGCCTGGTCGACGATGCCGGCGTGCCAGCGGGCGCGCAGGACGGCGATCCGGGAGGAGGGGGTGGCATTCGCATTCATGTATAAGGCCTTTCAAGGGTTGAGCCATTTTTCAACGGTCCCCTTGGGCGAACACGCAGGCGCTCCGCCTGAGACGGCGGTCTTCCTGCTTGCTCTCTTCCATCCGGACTGTAACCGTCGGCCCCGGCATCGCACCGGATCTGCTGACCCTTCCATTTGCGGAAGGCGCTTGCGGGCTCCCGGATCGCTCCGGATACCGCCGGTGGGGAGTTTCGCCCCGCCCTGAGAACGATGGAAGATTAACGAGCAATCGCCCGCGGATCAAATCCGCGGGCGACGCAAAAACGGCAATTCACGACAGATTTTTCCAAGTCTCGGGAAAGACTTGGAAAATGTTCGTTTTTGCTACGCAATTCCGGACGCAAAACCGTTGCACGCTTTTGCTGGAATTGCTTAGTCGCGGATGATCAGCAGGTCGGTTGCGGTGAAGCGCAGGGTCGCGGTCTCGCCGACGGCCGGCGGCACGAGGCCGGGGCTGTTGAACATGTCGAACGAGATGACCGCGGTGCCGACCTTCATGCGGGTGCGGATGACCGAACCGAGGAAGTTGGAGGAGACGACCTCGCCGGTCAGCGCGGTATCGCCCTTGGCATCGGGGGCGATCGAACCGGCCTCCGGACGCAGCGCCAGCGAGATCGTGTCGCCGACCTTTGCATTGCCGAGCGGTTCGCGCAGCGTCACGCCCTGGTCGCCGATCGAGATGCGGTTGGAGGCGGGATCGACGACCTTGGCTTCGATGAGGTTCAGCGTGCCGACGAAATTCGCGACGAAGCGGGTGGCCGGGCGGTTGTAGATTTCCGCAGGCGCACCGATCTGGTCGGCCTTGCCGGCATTCATGACGACGATGCGGTCGGAGATCGACAGCGCCTCTTCCTGGTCATGCGTGACGAAGACCGTGGTGATGCCGAGCTGCTGCTGGATCATGCGGATTTCTTCGCGCAGCGACACGCGGATCTTGGCGTCGAGCGCCGAGAGCGGTTCGTCGAGCAGCAGGACCTGCGGCTTGGGGGCGAGCGCGCGGGCTAGCGCCACGCGCTGCTGCTGGCCACCGGACATCTGGTAGGGATAGCGGTCGGCGAGATGATCGAGCTTGATGAGGCCGAGCATTTCCTTGACGCGCTGGTCGATCTCCGCCTTCGGACGGCCGGCGACCTTGAGGCCGAAGGCGACGTTTTCGGCGACGTTCATGTTGGGGAACAGCGCATAGGCCTGGAACACCATGCCGATATTGCGCTGGTTGGGGCGCAGGTTCGCCTGGCTCTTGCCGTTGATGGTGATCGTGCCGCCCGAGGGTGTCTCGAAACCGGCGATCATGCGCAGGACCGTGGTCTTGCCGCAGCCTGACGGGCCGAGGAACGAGACGAATTCGCCCTTCTCGATGGCCATGTTGAAGTCTTTCACGACCTGCACGGGGCCGAAGGACTTCTGGATGCTGGTGAGGTTGAGGAAGCTCATGAAAGGTCCTTAGGCGGGGCTTTGCGCGCCCTTCTGGAAACGGGAAACAAGCTGGATCAGGCCGAGGCAACCCCAGGTCAAGGCGAAGGACATGACCGCGAGCGCCGCCGGCTCATAGGCGCGGTTGGCGCCGAGCAGCTGCATGTAGGGGCCGAAGGCCGGGCGGTTGAGGAGGGCCGCCATGGTGAACTCGCCGATGACGATGGCGAAGGTCAGGAAGGCGCCGGAGAGAACCGCGACCAGCACGTTCGGCAGGATGATCTTGGCAAGGATCGTCATCCAGCCGGCGCCGAGGCTTTGGGCGGCTTCGGTCAGCGTTGCGATGTCGATCGAGCGCAGGCCGGTATCGACCGAGCGGTACATGTAGGGCAGGGCCAGCGTTGCATAGCCGAACATCAGCAGGATGTTCGTGCCGGTCGTCGTGCCGGTCAGCGGCAGCCAGCTCGAGGTGTTGTAGAGCCTGATATAGCCGAAGACGATGACGATGGCCGGGATGACCAGCGGCAGGAGCGTGACGAACTCGATATAGGGGCGAAGACCCGGCAGCTTCAGGCGCACCCAGTAAGCGGTGGGCACGACGAGCAGCACGCCGAAGACGATGGTCGCGAGCGCCATCAGGATCGAATAGGTGAACGTCTCCTGGAAGCGCGGATCGCCGAGCACGACGGCATAGGCATCCAGCGAATAGACGCCGCGGCGCATCTTCAGCGAGAAGTTGGTCATGCCGACGAGCGGCAGGATGAAATAGAGCAGCCCGAAAATGAGGGCGCCCCAGGCCCAGAACTTCTTCATTTCAGCCACCTTTCGCTGCGGGCGCGCAGCCAGATGTAGATCGTGTTGGCGATGCCCGTGACGACGATCATGCCGAAGGCGAGCGCATAGCCGAGATGCGGATTGCCGAGCACGTCGCCGCGGATCTGCGCGAAGAGCAGGATCGGCACGATGTTGAGCGAGGAGCCGGTGAGCGCGATAGCGGTGGCGACGGCGCCGAAGGCATTGGCGAAAAGCAGCGCCAGCGTGCCGAGGAAGGACGGCAGCAGGATCGGGAAGGCGACCATGCGCCAGTACTGGGCATTGGTGGCGCCGAGGATCTGCGCGGCTTCGCGCCATTCGCGCTTCAGGCCATCGAGGGCGGGCGTGATGATGAGGATCATCAGCGGGATCTGGAAGAACAGGTAAGTGACCGTCAGGCCCCAGAAGGACAGGATGTTGAAGCCGAGCGCGCGCAGGTCGATGCCGATCTGGGTCTTCAGGAACACCGTGAGCAGGCCGACCGGGCCGAGCGTCGCGAGAAAGGCGAAGGCGAGCGGCACGCCGGCGAAGTTGGAGGCGACGCCGGAAAAGGTCAGAAGCGGACCACGAATCCATTTCGGCAGGCCGCCGAGGACTGCGGCGGCGGCAACGGAAAAGCCGATCAGGCAGCCGAGAAGCGCAGATGCGATGGAGATCTTGATCGAGATCCAGTAGGCCGAGAGGATCGACGTCGTGAAGAGACCCTGGATGTTTTCCAGGGTGAAGCTGCCATCAGGCGTCTGGAAGGCCCCGATGACGATGCGCATCGTCGGCATGATCAGGAACAGCAGGACGAAGATCGCGAACGGTGCCGCGCCAAGCCAATGCAGCGGGAGGCGGAAGGGCTCCCGTGCCGGCGGTCTGGCGGCTGAACTGTCTGATGACATTAAGAAAACCTCTGATGGGTTGCCGTCATTGGCATACCGCAATCGTCGCCCCGGCCAACGCGCCGGGGCGCCGCAGGATGTCGTTTAATGCACGGTCGCGCCGCCGACCTTGTGCCAGTC
>NZ_CAMLFY010000153.1 GCF_946479415.1 uncultured Shinella sp.
AGCCATGCCGAGCTCGTCGCCAAGGGCGGGCTTTATGCGGATCTCTGGTCGCGTCAGTCGGGCGGGTTCCTCGGCCATGAGGAAGCGGCGCAATAGGGCCGCAAAGCGTCGTTTCGCGACTGTCTTTTCAGCCGGGAAGCGCTTGAGGTTCAAGGCGATGCCTGTGCCTTGTCAAGATGCTCTGTTTTTCCCGCGACAATGTGCCCACCTCCCCTTGCCAAGGCTGGACATAATTTGCGATCAAGCATAGAACGCGCCGGATTGACGGGGAATCTATGGCCGTATTGTGTCCGGAATTGCCGGTTTCCAAAGGGGCGTTGCGGTTTTCCGCAGACTTTGCGTGAGAGGATGGTTTAGCCGTGAGCGAACACGAGACAACAAGCGAATCCCATGGCGAGCCCACTCGCCGCGATTTTCTTTACCTGACCACGGGTATGGCGGGCGTCGTGGGCGGCGTTGCGGTTGCATGGCCGTTCATCGACCAGATGCGTCCGGATGCATCCACGCTGGCACTCGCCTCCATCGAGGTCGACGTCTCCAGCCTGACGCCCGGCATGTCGCTCACGGCCAAGTGGCGCGGCAAGCCGGTCTTCATTCGTAACCGCACGGACAAGGAAGTCGAAGAGGCCAAGGCCGTTCAGCTTGCCGACCTCAAGGACCCGGTTGCGCGCAACGCCAACATTGCCGCCGACGCGGAAGCGACGGACCTCGACCGCTCCGCCGGCGAGGGCAAGGAAAACTGGATCATCATGATCGGCTCCTGTACCCATCTGGGCTGTGTTCCGCTCGGCCAGGCCGGCGACTTCGGCGGATGGTTCTGTCCCTGCCACGGTTCGCACTACGACACTGCTGGACGTATCCGTAAGGGTCCGGCCCCGCAGAACCTCGCTGTGCCGACCTTCTCGTTCGTATCCGACACAGTCATCAAGATCGGTTGAGGGGACACCTGATAATGAGTGCTGAACATTCCACCTACCAGCCGACGACCGGCATCGAGAAGTGGGTCGATTCGCGCCTGCCTCTGCCGCGCATGATCCATGACAGCTTCGTCTCCTACCCGGTCCCGCGCAATCTGAACTACGCCTACACCTTCGGCGCCATGCTGTCGGTGATGCTGATCGTGCAGATCCTGACCGGCGTCGTTCTGGCCATGCACTATGCGGCCGAAACCACCGTCGCGTTCAATTCGGTCGAAAAGATCATGCGTGACGTGAACCACGGCTGGCTCTTGCGCTACATGCACGCCAACGGTGCGTCCTTCTTCTTCATCGCGGTCTATCTCCACATTGCCCGCGGCCTCTACTACGGCTCCTACAAGGCGCCGCGCGAAATCCTCTGGATCCTCGGCGTGGTCATCTTCCTTCTGATGATGGCGACCGGCTTCATGGGCTACGTTCTGCCCTGGGGTCAGATGTCCTTCTGGGGCGCGACCGTTATCACCGGCTTCTTCTCGGCCTTTCCGTGGGTCGGCGAGTGGATCCAGCAGTTCCTGCTCGGCGGCTTCGCGGTAGACAATCCGACGCTGAACCGCTTCTTCTCGCTGCACTACCTGCTGCCCTTCATGATCGCCGGCGTCGTCGTCCTGCACATCTGGGCGCTGCACGTCACCGGTCAGACCAACCCGACCGGCGTCGAAGTGAAGTCCAAGACGGACACGGTTCCCTTCACGCCCTATGCGACGCTGAAGGATGCGCTCGGCGTATCGGTCTTCCTGATCGTCTTCGCCTGGTTCGTCTTCTACATGCCGAACTATCTCGGCCACCCGGACAACTACATCCCGGCTGACCCGCTGAAGACGCCTGCCCACATCGTTCCGGAATGGTACTACCTGCCGTTCTACGCGATGCTGCGCGCCATCACCTTCAACATCGGCCCGATCGACTCCAAGCTTGGCGGCGTCCTCGTGATGTTCGGCGCGATCATCGTGCTGTTCTTCCTGCCCTGGCTCGACACGTCGAAGGTCCGCTCTGCCGTCTATCGCCCGTGGTACAAGCTGTTCTTCTGGCTGTTCGTGGTCAATGCCATCATGCTCGGCTGGCTCGGCGCCATGCCCGCGGAAGGCATCTACGTCGTCCTCTCGCAGCTCGGCACGCTCTACTACTTCGGCTTCTTCCTCGCCATCATGCCGGTCCTCGGCCTGATCGAGACCCCGAAGCGCATTCCGAATTCGATCACGGAAGCGGTTCTGGAAAAGAAGAACGCCAAGCTGGCCAAGGCCTGAGAGCGAGCGAAAGGAACCATGACAATGAAAAAGCTTGTTGCAGGCATTCTGTCGCTCGCACTCGTCGCCGGTCTCGGCGTCTCCTTCGCCACGGCGGAAGAGGCAGCCCCGGCAGCCGGCGCGGAGGCAGAACACGCCACCCCGCACTACCCGATGCACCACCCGAAGCAGGAGAAGTGGACCTTCGCCGGTCCCTTCGGCAAGTATGACAAGGGCCAGCTTCAGCGCGGCCTGAAGGTCTACACCGAAGTCTGTTCGGCCTGCCATTCGATGAGCCTTGTTTCCTTCCGCACGCTGGAAGACCTTGGTTATTCGGAAGGCCAGGTGAAGGCTTTCGCGGCGAACTACGAAGTGCAGGACGGCCCGAACAGCGACGGTGAGATGTTCACCCGCAAGGCCGTTCCGTCGGACCACTTCCCGTCGCCCTTCGCCAACCATGAAGCGGCAGCTGCCGCCAACAATGGCGCGGCTCCGCCGGACTTCTCGCTGATCGCCAAGGCACGCGGCATCACCCGCGGCTTCCCGCAGTTCGTCTTCGACATCTTCACGCAGTATCAGGAAGGTGGCCCGGACTATATCTACTCGCTGCTGACCGGTTACGATGAAGAGAAGCCCGCGCATCTCGAAGTCGCCGAAGGCACGCACTACAACCCGTATTTCGCAAACGCTGCGGCACTTGCCATGGCCAAGCCGATCTCCGACGATCAGGTCACGTATGACGATGGTTCGCCGCAGACGGTCGACCAGTATGCCCGCGACGTCGCCTCCTTCCTGATGTGGGCCGCCGAGCCGCATCTCGAGGAGCGCAAGCGCACCGGCTTCATGGTCATGGTCTTCCTGGTGATCTTCACCGGCCTGATCTACCTGACGAAGAAGTCGGTCTACGCGAACAAGGAACACTGAGCGATCCGATCGCTTGAGTTCAAAAGGCGGCCTCCGGGCCGCCTTTTTTGTTGTGGGGTGCTGTTGCACCTGCAATAACCGGACAATCCTTCCGCAGTCGGGAAATCCCATGCCTACCGTTGAACAAGAACTCGTCGCCGCGATCCGCAATATCCCGGACTATCCCAAGCCGGGTATCATCTTCCGCGACATCACCACCATGCTCGGCAATCCGCGCGCGTTCCGCCGCGCCGTTGACGAGTTGGTGCATCCCTATGCGGGTATCGGCATCGCCAAGGTCGCCGGCATCGAGGCGCGCGGCTTCATTCTGGGCGGCGCCATGGCGCACCAGCTGTCGACCGGCTTCGTGCCGATCCGCAAGAAGGGCAAGCTGCCGCACGAGACCGTGCGTATCGCCTACAGCCTGGAATATGGCGTGGATGAGATGGAAATGCACAAGGATGCCATCACGCCGGGCGAGAAGGTCATCCTCGTCGACGACCTGATTGCCACCGGCGGCACGGCGGAGGCGGCCGTCAAGCTGCTGCGCCAGATGGGTGCCGACATCATCGCCGCCTGCTTCGTCATCGACCTGCCGGAAATCGGCGGCCGCAAGAAGCTGGAAGCGCTCGGCGTGGAAGTGCGCACCCTGGTGGCCTTCGACGGGCATTGAGCCCGTCGTCGCTTTCTCAGATGAACTCCAGAACCGTGCTCTCGAACCGGATAACCGGTTCGCCGTTCTGGTTGCGGCCGGCGCAGAGGATCGAATTGATCAGCCGATCCTTGCGCGTCGCCAGCTCGCGGGAGGCGAGCAGGGTCACCGAATAGGTGATCGTGTCGCCGGCAAAGACCGGCTTCAGCCAGGCGAGCTTGGTGAAGCCAGGCGAGGGGCCGAGGTTCGGGGGCACAATCCCTTCGCCGGCGAGGCGTTTGCATTCGCCAATCCAGAACGGCACGAAGCACTTCATCCAGCCGGCGCTGGTATGCCAACCCGAGGCGCAGAGGCCGCCGAACAAGGCGTGTTTGGCCAGCTCTTCATCGAGATGGAAGGGTTGCGGATCGAAGCTTTTCGCGAAGCGGATGATGTCTTCGGCGGTAAAGGTGTTGGAGCCGATCTCGACGGCCTCGCCGAATGGGTAAAGCTCAGCCATCCGCATGGTCGGCGTCCTTTCCGGCAACACGCATCATGTTGATATATTCCGACACCGCGACGAGTTCGCCGCGCTGGTTGGTCACCTCGGCGCGCATGCGCACGATGCCGATCTCCGGCCGCGAACGGGAGATACGCGCGTCCAGCACCTCGCAATGACCGCCAAGCGTATCGCCCGCCAGCACCGGGCGCTTCCATTCCATGAGATCGACGCCAGGTGATCCCTCCGAGGTGGAACCGTCGATATAGGCCTCGAACAGCATGCGCATCATCACGGCGCTCGAGTGCCAGCCGGAGGCCGCAAGGCCGCCGAGAATGCTGGCGCGGCCGGCGGCCTCATCCATATGCATCGGCTGCGGGTCGAATTCCCGCGCGAAGGCGATGATCTCGTCGGCCGTCATCGTGCGCTTCGAAAAGTCGAAGCGCCGGCCCGGCGTAAAATCTTCAAACGTGTAGTTGGGCACCGTGTCGTCCATCCTGTTGCGGGCCGACAATGGCGAGCAGGGTCCCGTTTTGCAAGCTCTTGTCAGCGGGCTCGCGACGGTTAAGGTGCGCGCGACGCCGCGCAAGGAGAAGACAAAAGATGCAGACGTTGAAATCCGTGCTCGACGGTGCGGCAGGCGAGGGGATCCTCTCCGCCGAACAGGCAAGCACGCTGTTGCCCTATATGGAAGCGCGCGGCGTGGCCCTTGCTGCGCCACCTGAAGCGCGCGCGCTCGATATCGCCGGCTCTGCCGAAGACCGGGCCATCGCGCCCGTCGAGGACACGGAAGCGCCGCGCTTCATCCGCGGCTTCCATGATGTGCTGATCACCATTGGCGTGGCCATCGTCATGGCGGGCGTCTGGGGCATCGGGGCCTTCCTTGCGGCCCTGCCGGCCATCATCATCCTCGCGGAAATCCTGGTGAAGCGGCAGCGTCTCGCTCTGCCCGCCGTGCTGCTGACCCTTCTCTATGCGCACTGGATCGGCATCACGACGATGCTGCTGCTGGACGATGTTCTGGGTGCGGAGAAGAGCCCCTATCTCGGCTTTCTCCTGACCATGCTGCCCTTCGCGCTGCTTTTGCCGCCGTTCTACTGGCGCTACCGCATTCCGCTGTCGCTCAGCCTGTGGTTCCTGTCACTCGCCGCCGTGGTGCTCGGCCTTGTCTTCCTGGCGCTGACGCGGCTGACAGGCAGCGCCGATGTCATCACCGATCACCCGATGCTCTCCGCCGGCGTCTTCCTCGCCGCCGCTCTCGTGCTGTTCGGCGTGGCGATGGTCTATGACCTCTCGGACCGTTTCCGCATCTCGCGCCGCTCCGACATTGCCTTCTGGCTGCATCTGGTGACGGCGCCGGCGCTGCTCTATTCGACGCTCAGCTTCGTCTTCCTCGGGGATTTCGCCAATGACACGCTGTTCAGCAGCGACAAGGGCCTGCCGGAGGCGCTCATCATCGTCGCGATCGTCGTCGTGCTGATGGGGATCGGCCTTGCCATCGACCGCCGCGCCTTCGTCACCTCGGGCCTGCTCTCGCTCGGCCTTGCCACGGCAAGCCTGCTGCAGCGCACGGCAGCGGCACCGGAAAGCTACGTCTTCCTGACGCTGTTGATTGTCGGCGTGGTCGTTTTGACCATCGGCATCGGCTGGCCGCATTTCCGGCGCTGGACGGTGGCGCCGCTGCCTCTGGCGCTCAAAGAAAAACTGCCGCCCCTCCGGTGAGGGACGGCAGTTCGAAACGTCGGGAATGTCTGCCGCTTACGTGTTGAAGCGGAAGTGGATGACGTCACCGTCGTTGACCACGTATTCCTTGCCTTCGTCGCGGCCCTTGCCGGCTTCCTTGGCGCCGACTTCGCCCTTGTAGGCGATGTAGTCGTCATAGGCGATGGTGAAGGCACGGATGAAGCCGCGTTCAAAATCCGTGTGGATGACGCCGGCGGCCTGCGGGGCCTTGGTGCCGCGCACGATGGTCCAGGCGCGCGTTTCCTTGGGGCCGACGGTGAAATAGGTGATGAGGTCGAGCAGGTGGTAGCCGGCGCGGATGAGGCGGTCAAGGCCGGCTTCCGTGAGGCCGAGCGCCGAGAGGAACTCTTCGGCTTCCTCTTCCGGCAGCTGCGCGACTTCGGATTCGATTGCGGCAGAGATGATGACGCATTCCGCGCCCTGTTCCTTGGCCATGGCGGCGACGGCGGCGGTGTGCTCGTTGCCGGTCGAGGCATCGGCTTCCGCGACGTTGCAGACATAGAGAACCGGATGCGAGGTCAAGAGGTTCAGGCCCTTCAGGACCTCGATCTCTTCCGGGGCCAGCGTCTTGAGGAGCAGGCGGGCCGGCTTGCCCTCGTTGAGCAACTTAACCACGGCTTCCATGATCGGCAGCTGGGCGAGTGAATCCTTGTCCTTGCTGGCGGCGCGCTTGCGGGTCTGCTCGACGCGGCGCTCCAGGCTCTCGAGGTCGGCGAGCATCAGCTCGGTCTCGATCGTGTCGGCGTCACCCACCGGATTGATGCGGCCTTCGACATGGGTGATGTCGTCGTCCTCGAAGCAGCGCAGCACATGCACGACGGCATCGACTTCGCGGATGTTGGCGAGGAACTTGTTGCCGAGGCCTTCACCCTTCGACGCGCCCCGCACGAGGCCGGCGATGTCGACGAAGGAGATGCGCGTCGGGATGATTTCCTTGGAGCCCGCGATGGTGGCGAGCGCCTTCATGCGCGGATCGGGAACCGCCACTTCGCCGGTGTTCGGCTCGATGGTGCAGAAGGGATAGTTCGCCGCCTGGGCGGCCGCCGTCTTGGTCAGCGCGTTGAAGAGGGTCGACTTGCCGACATTCGGCAGACCGACGATACCGCATTTGAAGCCCATGGAGATGGTCCATTCGTCGTAAGAAAATCGTTGCCCTCGCTATGGGGGATGGGAGGGGCAGGGTCAAGAGCTTGGCCGCCCCGGGGCCTTGAACTCGTGCCTCTTGCGGTGCACAATGGCCCAACATCGCTCGAAGCCAACATTACGAGGAGCTTCCCATGAGCAATGGTGACACGACCCTTACCCCGAAGACCTCAACCAAGCCGAAGCTCGAACGGCCGAAGCTCTACAAGGTCCTGCTCGTCAACGACGACTACACGCCGCGCGAATTCGTCGTGCTGGTGCTGAAGGCCGTGTTTCGCATGGCCGAGGAAACGAGCCAGCGGGTGATGATGACCGCCCACAAGATGGGCACCTGCGTCGTCGTCATCTGCGCCCGCGACATTGCCGAGACCAAGGCGAAGGAAGCGACGGATCTCGCCAAGGAGGCGGGCTATCCGCTGCTGTTCCAGACGGAGCCGGAGGAGTAGGGTGAGCCCTCACTCCCCCTTGTTGCCGAGCAGCTTCTTCAGCATTTCCGCCATCGGGCCTGTCGTCGGCAGGATTTTCGGCTGGTTGTGGTTGCGGGCCTGGCGGATATGGGACTGGCCGGCGGGCTTCTTTTCCGGTGCGGCCTTCTCCTCCGGCTTGCTGCCGGTGGCGAGTGCCAGCTTGTTCATCAGCTGCGAATCTTCGCCGCGCACTAGCATGTCGGTGTTGAGCGCGAGTTCGTCGAGCAGCGGGTCGAGCCAGGTATGATCGGCCTTGGCGAAATCACCGAGCACATGGTTGGTCACCAGCTCCTTGGCACCGGGATGGCCGATGCCGAGGCGCATGCGGCGGTAGTCCTTGCCGCAATGGGCGTCGATCGATTTGATGCCGTTATGTCCGCCATGGCCACCGCCGACCTTGATGCGCACCTTGCCGGGCGCAAGATCGAGTTCGTCATAGATCGCGACGATGTCCTTCGGCGCGAGCTTGTAGAAGCGCATCGCCTCGCCTACGGATTCGCCCGAAAGGTTCATGAAGGTCTGCGGCTTGACGAGCAGCACCTTCTCACCGGCGATCTCGCCCTCGGCGATTTCGGCCTTGAACTTCTTCGACCAGGGCGAGAACGGGTTCTTGCGATGGATGGCGTCCAGCGCCATGAAACCGATATTGTGGCGGTTGCCCGCATATTTTGCGCCCGGATTGCCGAGCCCGGCGATGATCTGCATGGAAGTGGTCCGCAAAAGGAAGTGTCGTGTCTTCACCACCGCGAAAGCGGCTGGAAGTCAACCGTCGGCGGTCATTTCTTGCCGTTGTCGGCCGTGCGCGGGTTCGGCGGCAAGCCGTAGGCGGTGAAGATGCGGTCCTGCTCTCCACTCACGATCAGCTCGTCGAGTTCGGCTTGCAGCGCCTTGATGAGCCCGTCAGGCGTGTCCCTGTTGCAGGCGAGGCCGTAAATCTGGCCGGCCATCAGCATGGCTTTTTCCACGGGCTGGCCTTCCTGGACCAGCTTCTCATAGGTCTTGATCGAGGTCGGCATCAGGTCGATGCGGCCGGAGATGAGCTTGCGCAGGGTAATGTCGATATCGGCGGCAAGGTCGATGTCCTTGAAGCCGATGAGCTGAAGCGCCTCCACGGCAAAGTCGCCGCGCTGCGAGCCGACCTTGAGTTCGCGTGCCTTGACGATGGTCAGTCCATCGTAGCGGTCGCCCTTGCGCTTGAGAAGAACCATCTGATCCTTCAGCAGCGGGTTGACCCAGACGAAACGCTCGGCACGCTCGCGGTTGTAGCCGGTCGTGAAAACGCAGGTCTTCGGCTGGCTTTCCGCCAGTGCGAAGGCACGCGCCCAGGGCATGATTTCCAGCGTGTAGTCGATGCCGGCAGCCTTCGCCATGGCCTCGACCTGTTCCACGGCGATGCCGGTGATCTTGCCATCCTTGGAATAGTTGAAGGGCGCGTATTCCTCGGTCACGAAATGGATGGTGTCGGCAAGTGCTGTGGAAAGCGGGGCAAGCGACAGGCAAAGCGTCAAAAGCAGTGTCTTCATCGTCTTGTCCCTCTTCCTGTCAGGAGGCCACGGC
>NZ_CAMLFY010000154.1 GCF_946479415.1 uncultured Shinella sp.
CATCATCCGCCGCGGCGATACGCTGTGGCAGATCTCCCGCCGCATCTACGGCAAGGGCGTGCGCTACACGACGATCTACCTCGCCAACGAGGCTCAGATCAGCGATCCCGACCGCATTCTTCCCGGCCAGGTCTTCGGCGTGCCGGACAAGACGGCGGAAACGGACGAGCAGGCGGAAGAAATGCACCGCAAGCACGTTCGCGGCAATTGATCCTTCTCAATTTCACCCAGCCGGTTGCGAAGCGGCCGGCAAGGTCCTATCTCAGCAATACGGCGCCCCTCGCGGGCGCCGTATTTTCATTTCAAGCAGGGGTGCGGGACGGGGACGGTTTGTCGTCCGGGTCTGTGCTCAGCAGCGACAAGGCCGGGGCGTGACGGGTCCCGGCGGAGGCCGGCATGGCGACGACGACGAAGAAAACGGTTTCGGCCGACAGCAGCAATCCCTTTTCAACGCTGGTGAACCTCTGGCCCTATATGTGGCCCTCCGACCGGCCGGATCTGAAGATGCGCGTCGTCTGGGCGACGGTCTTCCTGCTGATCTCCAAGATCGTGCTGCTGCTCGTGCCCTATTTCTTCAAATGGGCGACGGATGCGCTGAATGGCAAGGCCGATGTCGTCGGCCTGCTGCCGGCCTTCCTGACCGGTGCCGCGATGCTGGTGCTCGCCTATAACGGCGCGCGCATCCTGCAGGCCGGCCTGAACCAGCTGCGCGATGCACTTTTTGCCAGCGTCGGGCAATATGCCGTGCGCCAGCTCGCCTACCGCACCTTCGTGCATCTGCACCGCCTGTCGCTGCGCTTCCACCTGGAGCGGCGCACCGGCGGCCTGTCGCGCGTCATCGAGCGCGGCACCAAGGGCATCGAGACGATCGTGCGCTTTACGATCCTCAACAGCGTGCCGACCTTCATCGAATTCCTGCTGACGGCCGCCGTGTTCTGGATGGGCTACGGCTTCCAGTACCTGCTCGTCACGGCCGTCACCGTCTGGCTCTACATCTGGTTCACCGTGCGTGCTTCCGACTGGCGCATCTCCATCCGCCGCTCGATGAACGACAGCGACACCGAGGCCAACACCAAGGCGATCGATTCGCTCCTGAACTTCGAGACCGTCAAATATTTCGGCAACGAGGAGATGGAGGCCCGCCGCTTCGACCAGTCGATGGAGCGCTACGAGAAGGCCGCAACCCAGGTCTGGACCTCGCTCGGCTGGCTGAACTTCGGCCAGGCGCTGATCTTCGGTCTCGGCATGGCGGTCATGATGGTCATGTCCGGCCTTGCCGTGCAGGCCGGCACGCAGACCATCGGCGATTTCGTCTTCATCAACGCGATGCTGATCCAGCTTGCCATCCCGCTCAACTTCATCGGCTTCGTCTACCGCGAAATCCGCCAGGGTCTGACCGATATCGAACAGATGTTCGACCTGCTCGAAGTGGAAGAGGAGGTGCAGGACAAGCCCGGTGCGGCCGACCTGATCGTCGCCGACGGCGCGATTTCCTTCAAGGACGTGCATTTCGCCTATGATCCGAAGCGCCCCATCCTCAAGGGCGTCTCCTTCGATGTGCCGGCCGGCAAGACCGTCGCCGTCGTCGGCCCCTCGGGCGCCGGCAAGTCGACGCTCTCGCGGTTGCTCTATCGTTTTTACGACGTGCAGGAGGGGGCGATCACCGTCGACGGGCAGGATGTGCGCGACGTCACCCAGAAGAGCCTGCGTAAAGTCATCGGCATGGTGCCGCAGGATACCGTGCTGTTCAACGACACGATCGCCTACAACATCCGCTACGGCCGCCCCGGCGCGACCGACGAGGAGGTGACGGCCGCCGCCGAAGCCGCGCAGATCGGCCCCTTCATCCGCCACCTGCCGGAGGGGTTCAAGGCGATGGTCGGCGAGCGTGGCTTGAAGCTCTCGGGCGGCGAAAAGCAGCGCGTCGCGATTGCCCGCACGATCCTCAAGAGCCCGCCGATCCTCATCCTCGACGAGGCGACCTCGGCGCTCGACACGCGCACGGAGCAGGAAATCCAGGCGGCGCTCGATATCGTTTCGCAGAACCGCACGACGCTCGTCATCGCCCACCGCCTGTCGACCGTCATCTCGGCCGACGAGATCATCGTCCTCAAGGACGGCGTTATCGCCGAGCGCGGCACGCATGGCGAACTCATGCAGCGCGACGACGGTCTCTACGCCTCGATGTGGAACCGCCAGCGCGAGGCCGTGCAGGCCGAAGAGCGCCTCAAGCAGGTGCGCGAGAGCGACGATCTCGGCATCGTGCTCCGCGGCGCGCCGGCGGCGGAGTGATCAGTCGGCCGGGCTGGCAAACAGGATCAGGTTGCCGTCGGGATCGCGCAGGATGAAATTGCGCGCGCCCCACGGCTGCGTCTTCAAAGGCAGGTGGAAAGGTACGCCGGCTGCCTGATAATCGAGAAAGAGCTTTTTCAGCCCTGCGGCGGTGTCGAGCGTGATCGACGCCGATAAAAGCTCTTCGCGCGCGCGGATGTCGCCGACAAAGACCGGCCCTGCGACTTGCCGCAGGCAGAGCCGCGCCGCGTCCCGTATGATGACGCCGAAGAAGGGCGGTTCTCCATAGGCGAAATCGACCGCAAAGCCGAGCTTCTGCGTGTAGAAGGCAAGGGCGACGGAAAAATCGCTGACATAGAGCACGGGCTCCGCGCCGCTGAGCACGGATGTTTCGACAGGTGGTGTCGCGGCAGGGTCGCGCATGGCAGGGCTTCCTTTCTTGAGCGCCGCCCAATCCTCAAAACCGTTCTGGCGGGCGACGACCGTCTGCGCATCGGCCAGCGAAAACGGTGCTATCAGCACGTCGCGATCGGTCAGGTCGCGGAAGAGGGGCAGGGCGGCGCGGATCGTCGCGGCCACGGGATAGTGGCCTTCGCGATGCCAGCGCAGGATCTGCTTGGCCTGCTTCCTGAGGTTTTCGAGATTGGACATGGGCGCGGCTACGGGTTTCGGTCGTAGGTGGGCATTGCCCCTTCGGTCTTGCCGATGCGCCCTACAGCAACGAAAAAACTTTCCGACGTTGATCAAACCTTGTCAATACGCCGCTAAAAGAAGGGCGAAGGGCTTCGGAGGTCAAGGATGGACACGATCGGTGAAGACGGGCTTCTCAGACATCCTGTTCCGGTGTCGGCCGCACTCCGGCTGTTTTTCCTCGCGACCGGTCTCTTCGTCATCGTCATCGCGACCTATGAGCTGCACCGCGGCGTCTGGCCTTTCAATTTCGCCAGCCCTTTCTTCCTGTTTCTCATCCTCGGCGCCTGGTCGGTCGGCGGGCCCATTGCCTGGGCCGGGCTGACGGGACCATCCACGCTCTGGACGATCGGGCAGGGCCGCATCGTCATCGAGCGCAAGCAACCGTTCCGCAGGCTGCAAAGCGATGTCTTTGCACAAGGCGACGGTTCGCGGCTGGTCGTTGTCGAACATGGATCCATGGACGGCGATCCGACATGGAGCGTGGTGCTCGCGGCACCCGATGGCCGCCGTTTCGAGACCCGTCGCCTGCAAACCCATGTCGCTGCCGAGCGGCTTCTGGCACGGATCGAGGCGGCTTTTGCCGCGCCGGAACCTTCATCCCGGCCACCGGATTGAGCCATAGGGCGCGGGCCGGCTGGGGGCTATTCGCCACGCCGCATTGCTCCCGCCGGGTTTTCACGCTAGGTCGATGACGTGAAATTATCAGGAGATGCCGGAAGATGAGTTTGGTCGATACGATACGCAGCACCCTGGTGCCGATCCATCGGGAGGGCTGGAAGTTCGTGGCGGCCTTCTTCGTCGTCTCCGTCCTCTTGGGTTTCCTGTGGACGCCGCTGATGTGGATCGGTTTCGTCCTCACCGCCTGGTGCGCCTATTTCTTTCGCGATCCCGAGCGTCTGACGCCCCAGGACGACGATCTCGTCATCAGCCCGGCCGATGGCCGTGTCTCCGCCATCGCCATGGTCACGCCGCCAGCCGAGCTGGAGCTTGGCGACCAGCCGATGCTGCGCATCTCGGTCTTCATGAACGTCTTCAACTGCCATGTGAACCGTGCCCCGATGCGCGGCCATATTTCGCGCGTCGCCTATCGCGCCGGCAAATTCCTCAACGCCGATCTCGACAAGGCGAGCCAGGAGAACGAGCGCAACGGCCTCGTCATCGAAAGCGCCCATGGCCCGATCGGCGTCGTGCAGATCGCCGGCCTCGTGGCCCGCCGCATCCTGTGCTGGACCGTCATGAACGACAGCCTGGAGGCCGGCGAGCGCTTCGGCCTCATCCGCTTCGGCTCGCGTCTTGATGTCTTCCTGCCCGAGGGCGTGCAGCCGCGCGTCAGCCTCGGCCAGACGGCGATTGCCGGCGAGACGGTGCTGGCCGAATTCGGCTCGGCCAAGGGACCGGTCGTCAGCCGTCGCGGCTGAACGATTGATCATTCGCGGCAGCGGCCTATCTCGGATTGAGACGGCCGCTGCAGATGAGAGAGAACGAAGCGAAGAACGATGGACACACCGTTTCCGCCCTATGAGCCGAATGGCCCGAACGACGAAGCCCGTGGCCCGCGCCTGCGCGAAATCCCGCTGCGCGTGATCATCCCCAATGTCATCACGGTTCTGGCGATCTGCGCGGGCCTGACCGGCATCCGGCTCGCCTTCGAAAATCGCTACGAACTGGCGGTCGGCATGGTGCTGCTCGCTGCCTTCCTCGATGGCATCGACGGGCGTATCGCGCGCCTGCTGAAGGCCACGTCGAAATTCGGCGGCCAGATGGATTCGCTCGCCGATATCGTCAATTTCGGCGTCGCACCGGCGCTGGTGCTCTATGTCTTCATTCTCGATCAGGCGCGCTCCTTCGGCTGGATTGCGGCACTGATCTACGCCATCGCCGCCGGCCTTCGCCTCGCGCGCTTCAATGTCATGGCCGAGCGCGAGACCAAGGCGAAGTGGCAGTCGGAATATTTCGTCGGCGTGCCGGCGCCGGCCGGCGCCATGCTGGTGCTGCTGCCGGTCTATCTTGGCTTCCTGGGGCTCGCGCCCACGCCGCTCTTCGCCTATCTCGCGTCCGGCTACACCGTGCTGATCGGCTTCCTGCTGGTCAGCCGCCTGCCGGTCTGGTCGGGCAAGTCGGAAGGCAGCCGGGTGCGCCGCGATCTGGTTCTGCCAATCATCCTGCTCGTCGTGCTTTATGTCGCGACGCTGATGAGCTTCACCTGGGAAACCATGGTCATCACGGTCATCGGCTATCTCGCCACGCTGCCGTTCGGCGCCCGCTCCTGGCAGCGCAAATATGGCGGCTGGACCGCGCCGACGACCAATGGCGCCAGCGAATTTCCGGAAGAGCACGACGGCCAGTAAGCCATCCGTCATCACATCCGCGTGAGCCTGTCAAAAGCCCTGTCCACACCTCGTGGGCAGGGCTTGATTTTTTGTTGCCGGTCGACTAAGTAGCAAGCAAATAGATAGCAAGCTAATAATGTCTGGACTACCAAGATGACGGCTAACGATCCCCGCGAACACCTGCTCGACGATCTCTCCCGCGTTCAGCGCAAGATGCGCGCGCTTTTCGATGCGCGCGTGAAGGAGAGGGGGCTGACCCTGCCGCGCGCCCGCGCGCTGCTCATTCTCGGCCGCGGCGCCCAGCTCAACCAGCGGGAGCTTGCCGAGGAGCTCGATATCGAGACGCCGACGCTGGTGCGCCTGCTCGACGGCATGGAGAAGCAGGGCTTCATCGAGCGCCAGTCGGTCGAGGGCGACCGCCGCGCCAAGCAGATCGCCATGACGCCGCACGGCGCCAGGGTGGCCGAGGAGGTGCTGGATCTCGCCCGTTCGCTGCGCGCCGATGTGCTGAACAGCATCACCATCGCCGATATGCACACCACGGTGAAGGTCTTCTCGGCCATGGCGGACAATATCGCCCGCAGCTGTCGGGAGAGCGTCGAGGCATGAGCACCGTCCCCGCCATCGAAACACGTGGGGAGGAGGACGAGGCAAAAGAGCCGATCGGGCCGGCACCGGCCGCCCCGCCGCCGGCAGCGCCTCCGATGCCGCCCGCCCGCGCCGCCGCCTATATGGCGGCCTCCACGCTGCTTGCCCTGACGCAGGGTTTCGGCATGAACCTCGTCGCGGCCAACATTCCCCAGCTGCAAGGCCCGTTCGGCGCGACCAGCGCGGAGGCCGTCTGGCTGATGGCCGCCTATATGGCGCCGAATGCCTCGCTGTCGATCGCGCTCATCAAGATCCGCAACCAGTATGGCCTGCGCCACTTCGCCGAACTCGGCATCGCCGTGTTTCTGGTCGTCACGGTGCTGCATGTCTTCATCACAGATCTGCAATCGGCGCTCGTGCTGCGCTTCTTTGCCGGCATCGCGGCGGCACCGCTGTCCTCGCTCGGCTTCCTTTACATGCTGGAAGCCTTTACGCCGGCCCGCAAGCTGACCATCGGCCTCTCGCTGGCGCTCACCAATATCGCCCTTGCCGCGCCGCTGACCCGCATCATCTCGCCGCCGCTCATCGCGCTCGGCAATGTGCGCGGCCTTTTGATCTTGGAAGTCGGCCTCTCCATGCTCGCCTTCGCGGCGATCTACCTCCTGCCGCTCACGCCGATTCCGCGCGCAAAAGTCATCGAGAAGCTCGATATCGTCAGCTACCTCTTCATCGCGATTGGTTTCGGAACGGCTGCCGTCATCCTCGTCACCGGCCGCACCTATTGGTGGCTGGAAGCGCAGTGGATCGGGGAATTGCTGGTGTTGATGATCGCGTCCCTGACCATCGCGGCCATTCTGGAACTGAACCGGGAGCGCCCGCTGATCGATCTTCGCTGGCTCGTCAGTCGCGACGTGCTGCACTTCGCCGCCGTCCTGTTGCTGTTCCGCCTGATGCTCGCCGAACAGACGGCCGTTGCGGGCAATTTCTTCCAGATCATGGGCCTGCAGAACGACCAGCTGGTCGGGCTCTACACTGTCGTGGCGCTGGCGACGCTCGTGGGCGGCCTGGTCTGTGCGGCGATCATCAAGCCCGGCCGTGAACCGGCCATCCACATGGTCGCCCTGCTGTTCATCGGCGTCGGCGCCTTTCTCGATAGCCATGCGACGAACCTGACGCGCCCGCATGAAATGTATCTCAGCCAGGCGATGATCGCCGTCGGTGGCGCCCTGTTCCTGCCGCCCGCCATGGCCTCGGGCTTCGTCATGGCGCTGCGCAAGGGGCCGCAATATATCCTGAGCTTCATCGTCGTCTTCCTGGTCACGCAGAGCCTCGGGGGGCTGGCGGGCTCGGCGATCTTCGGCTCCTTCATCACGCTGCGCGAAAAATTCCATTCGAACGTTCTCGCCCAGGCCATGACGCTCACCGATCCCCTGGTCGCCACCCGCGTCTCGCAGCTTTCCGCCGCCTATGGCCGCGTGATCACCGACCCGGCGCTTCTCAAGGCCGAGGGCGTTTCGCTGCTTGGCCAGCAGGTGACGCGCGAGGCCAATGTGCTGGCCCATAACGACGCGTTTTTCGTCATCGCGCTGCTGGCGGTCGCCTCCGCCGTCGCGCTCGCCGCCCACAGAATCTATGTCCATATGAAAGAGGCCAGCGCCCGCGCGAGCGGTGAAGCGGCCGTTGAAGGTTGATGCCATGAAACAATATATCCGCAACACCGCGACCGCTCTTGCCGTCGTCCTCGGCCTCGTCGGCATCGGCGTCGTCGCCTATGCCTGGCAGCTGCCGCCGTTTTCCAGCGAGGTGCAGACGACTGACAACGCCTATGTGCGCGGCTACGTCACCCTGATCAGCCCGCAGCTTGCCGGTTATGTCACTGATGTCCCGGTGAAGGACTACGAGACCGTCAAGGCCGGCGCGGTGCTCACCCGGCTCGACGACCGCATTTACCGCCAGAAGGTCGAGCAGGCGAAGGCCACGCTCGCCAGCCAGCAGGCGGCGCTTGCCAATTCCGAGCAGCAGGAGAATGCCGCCAAGGCGCGGATCGGCGCCAGCGAAGCCGCCCTTGCCAGCGCCACCTATGCCAAACGGCGGGCGGAAGAAAGCTGGAACCGCGTGGAGGAACTCTCCGACAAGGGCATAGCCACCCAGTCCGATCGCGAGCAGAGCCGCACGACGCTCGACCAGGCGGAAGCCTCCGTCTCGCAGGCGCAGGCCAATCTGGAAGTGTCGAGGCAGGATCTCCAGACGATCATCGTCAGCCGCGATTCCCTGCGTGCCGCCGTGGCGGGGGCGGAAGCTTCGGTGGAACTGGCGAAGATCGACCTCTCAAACACGGTCATCACCGCGCCGCGCGACGGCGTGGTGGGCGAGGTGGGCGTCAAGCTCGGCCAATATGTCGCCGCCGGCACCCAGCTGATGGCCGTCGTGCCGCACGACACCTGGGTCATCGCCAATTTCAAGGAAACGCAGCTCGCCTATATCAAGCCGGGGCAGGCGGTGGAGGTGCGCGTCGATGCCTTCAAGCATGCGACGCTGAAGGGCCATGTCGAGCGCTTCTCGCCGGCGGCCGGCTCGGAATTCAGCGTGATCAAGCCCGACAATGCGACCGGCAACTTCACCAAGGTCGCCCAGCGCATCCCGGTGCGCATCGCCATCGACGACGGGCAGGACCTGTCGAAATATCTGGCGCCGGGGCTCTCGGTGGTGGTGACGACGGTGGTGGATTAGGCGGAAGGCTGCCTGCGGCTACCCCCTCCGCCCTGCCGGGCATCTCCCCCACAAGGGGGGAGATTGGATGGAGCACTGTATTGCCATCTCCGGCATTGCTGATGGAGTGGGGTTTTGGCCTCCTGCCGATCTCCCCCCTTGTGGGGGAGATGCCCGGCAGGGCAGAGGGGGGTGCCCTAGGCGATAGCGCCGAAAATCACTCCGGCAGGCGGTAATCCACCAGGCGCCCCTGGCGCATGTCGAACAGCTTGCCCGTCTC
>NZ_CAMLFY010000155.1 GCF_946479415.1 uncultured Shinella sp.
CGGCCGAAGGCGCCGTTGATCATGTGATAGGCGGCTTCCAACGGGCTTTCGCCGACGATCAGCACGACAAGGCCGGAAATCAGGAAGGCGACGGCGAGGTTGAACAGCGGGATCAGGCCATATTCGGCCCAGGCCGGCAGTTTTGCATAGGGAACACTCATTCCGCGGCCTCCTTCGGGCCTTCCACACCGGCCATCAGCAGGCCAAGTTCGCCTTCGGTGGCATCGGGTGCACGCTCGCCGACGACGCGGCCGGCAAACATCACGAGAATACGGTCCGACAGCGCCCTGATCTCGTCGAGTTCGACGGAAACGAGCAGCACCGCCTTGCCCTGGTCGCGCATCTCGATGATGCGCCGGTGGATGAATTCGATGGCGCCAACATCGACGCCGCGGGTCGGCTGGCCGATGATCAAAACGTCGGGATTGCGTTCCATCTCCCGCGCCAGCACGATCTTTTGCTGGTTGCCGCCGGAGAAATTGGCGGTCTTCAGCCGCGGATTCGGCGGGCGAATGTCATAGGCCGCGATCTTCTCCTCGGCCTCGGCCCTGATGGCGTCGATGTCGAGGGTGAAACCCTTCCGGTATTTCGGATCGTCGTGATAGCCGAGAATGGCGTTTTCGCTCTCCTCGAATTTTAGCACAAGGCCGACATGGTGGCGGTCTTCGGGCACATGGGCGAGGCCGCATTTGCGCAGTTCCGCCGGGTCGGCATTGCCGGTCACATCCACGGGGCGGCCGTTGAGCAGAACCGTGCCGGACTTGGCACGGCGGATGCCGGAAATCGCTTCCAAAAGTTCCGACTGGCCATTGCCGGCCACACCGGCAATGCCGACGATCTCGCCGGCCCTGAGATCGAACGACACGTCGTCCACCATGGTCACGCCACGGCTGTCGCGCACCGTCAGGTTCTTGACCGAAAGCTTGACGTCGGCAGGCTTGGCCTCGCCCTTTTCGACACGCAGAAGAACACGGCGGCCAACCATCAGCTCGGCCAGCTCCTCGACGGAGGTTTCCTTGGTCGTGCGCGTCGCCACCATCTCGCCGCGGCGCATGACGGAGACCTCGTCGGTGATCGCCATGATCTCGCGCAGCTTGTGGGTGATGAGCAGAACGGTTTTGCCCTGGTCCTTCAGCTGGCCGAGAATGCGGAACAGGTGATCGGCCTCGGCCGGCGTCAGAACGCCCGTCGGCTCGTCGAGAATGAGAATATCGGCCTTGCGGTAGAGCGCCTTCAGAATTTCCACGCGCTGCTGGATACCGACGGGCAGTTCCTCGATCACGGCATCCGGATCGACCTCCAGCGCATATTCCTTCTCGAGCCGCTTCAGCTCGGCGCGCGCCTTGGTGATGCCGGCATTGAGGATCTGGCTTTCCTCGGCGCCGAGCATGATGTTTTCCAGCACCGTGAAGTTTTCGACCAGCATGAAGTGCTGGTGCACCATGCCGATGCCGGCGGCGATCGCCGCATTGGGATCGCGGATATTGACGGTCTGGCCGTTGATGACGATGTCGCCATGGTCGGCCTGGTAGAAGCCGTAGAGGATCGACATGAGGGTGGATTTGCCGGCGCCGTTTTCGCCGATGATACCGTGAATGGTGCCTTTGCGGACCTTCAGGTTGATGTTCCGGTTGGCGTGGACGAGGCCGAAGCTCTTGTCGATGCCCTTCAGTTCGATTGCCAGTTCGCTCATGACGATCCACTCTTACGGGGATTTAGGGCCGACGGGCCGTTTTTCGGCCTGCCGGGTCGCAGTCTTGTTGCTTCCAGAGCACTTGTCCAGTCCGATTGCGGGCGACAGGCTCCCCCGCTATAGCTCATGCCGGCCGCATCAAGCGACGAGGACACCATGACCGATCTTCCCCACGACACCGACGCGGAGCGCATCGCGCGCCTGGAAGAGCATGTCGCCCACCAGGCCCATACGATCGAGGAACTCTCCGACCAGCTCGCCGAACAGTGGCGGGTGGTCGAGCAGGTCAGGACGAAGCTCGATCGGCTGACGGAGCGGTTTCTCTTGCTGGAAGAAGGGGCCGGCGAAGCCCCGGCCATCACCCGCCCGCCGCATTACTGAGCCAACAGCGCCGCAGCGGATCGTTCGGCAAAGGGGAAGCCCGCAAAACGGAATCGGCCCGTCTGCTTTCGCAAACGGGCCGTCAATGCCGCTTAGTAAGGGCAGGTCTCGTCCGTCATGTAGTCGTGGACCTTCACCGTGCCGGCGATGATATCGGCGCGCGCCTTGTCGATGGCGGCCTTCATTTCCGGGGTGATGAGCGGTGCGTTATTGTCGTCCATCGCGACATCCACGCCGTTTTCCTTCAGGCCGAGCACGTTGACGCCAGGCTTGAACGTATCGTCCTTGGCCGACATGAAGGCGTCGTAGACGGCGACGTCGACGCGCTTGACCATCGAGGTCAGGACCTTGCCCGGATGCATGCCGTTCTGGTTGGAATCGACGCCGATGCCGAGCTTGCCGGCGTCAGCCGCAGCCTGGAGAACGCCGACACCCGTGCCGCCGGCAGCGTGGTAGACCACGTCCGAACCCTGGTCGAACTGCGACTTGGCGATTTCACCGCCCTTGACCGGGTCGTTCCAGGCGTCCGGCGTCGTGCCGGTATAGGCTTCCAGCACCTTGTAGTCGGCGCCGAGCGACTTCACGCCGCCCGTATAGCCGCAGGCGAACTTGTGGATGAGCGGGATGTCCATGCCGCCGACGAAAGAGACGGTCTTCGACTTGGAGGCCATGCCGGCGAGGATACCGGCCAGCCAGCCGCCTTCCTCTTCCTTGAAGACGACCGAGCGGACGTTCGGCTTGTCGACGACCATGTCGATGATGGCGAACTTGGTGTCGGGATATTCGGCGGCGACCTTCTCGAGCTGCGCTGCCCAGGAGAAGCCGGCCATCACGATCGGGTTGTTGCCGTCGCCGGCGAAGCGGCGCAGGGCCTGTTCGCGCTGGGCGTCGTTGGCGATTTCGAATTCGCGGTATTCGATGCCGGTTTCGGTCTTGAACTTTTCCGCGCCGTTATAGGCCGCTTCGTTGAACGACTTGTCGAACTTGCCGCCGAGGTCATAGATGATCGCCGGCTTGATATCCGCGGCGAGCGCGCTGGCCGACATGGCGGCTGTGGCAAGAAGGGTGAGAAGGGTTTTTTTCATTGTGCAGCCCTGTTCGCTATTGATCTTATAGGGACCTTCCGCGCGGCGCTGGATGGGCGCGCGGCGGAGACACCGACCCGTTCCCTTGGGTCAGGCTGGCGGCATCCTTGCACGGCGCCGGGAAAAATTCACCAGAAATTTTTCAGATGGTAAAAAATACAAGCCGTCGCCAACAGGAAGATAAAACCCTGTTCGCGACGGCGTGGATTTCCCCAAATTTTCAAGCCTCTTCAGCCGATGGCGCAGGCCACGCCCGTGCCGCGCAGGCCGCAATAGCCGCCGGGATTCTTGGCGAGATACTGCTGGTGCACGTCCTCGGCAAAGTAGAACGGCCCCGTTTTGGCGATTTCCGTCGTGATGCGGTCGGTGCGCCCGGCAGCGTCAAGCGCCGCCTGGTAGGCGTTGCGCGCCCGCCGTGCTGTGGCAAGGTCGGCCTCGTCGTCGAGATAGATCGCCGAGCGGTAGGTCGTGCCGATATCGTTGCCCTGGCGCATGCCCTGCGTCGGGTCATGCGCCTCGAAGAAGGCCTTCAGCAGCGCCTCGAGCGTCACCTTGGCGGGATCGTAAACGACGAGCACGACCTCGGTATGGCCGGTCAGGCCCGTGGTCGTCTCGTGATAGGTCGGGTTGGGCGTGAAACCGCCGGAATAGCCGGCCGCCGTCACGAAGACGCCGGGGATCTTCCACAGAAGCCGCTCGGCACCCCAGAAGCAGCCCATGCCGAGCAGCACGGTCTTGAAGCCCGCAGGGTAGGGGCCTTTCAGCGGATTGCCGTTGACGAAATGGGTTTCCGACGTGGGAATGGGCTCGTCACGGCCGGGAAGCGAAGCTTCCGGCGCGGGCATGACGGTCTTCTTGTTGAACATGTCGATCAGGAACATGGATGGCCTCCTGGCCGGCCGCACGGGATGGGCGGCGGTTTGATTTATCAGGCGGTGAAGCGGCCCGCGATGGGCGGACGCCGGTAGGCGATCACCCAGAAGAACAAGGATACGGCGAGCAGCACGGCAAAGGCCGGCTGCGACAATACCCACATGGCCGCGGGATCCCAGGCATAGGGGAACTTGCGCATGATGCCGTCGGCGACGAGCGCGATCGTATCCGGGCTCGCCGTGCTCCAGGCGACGGCGAGCGGGGTCAGCACCGGCTCGGAGGCGGAGACCGACTGGATCGCATCGATCGTGCCGGCCATGACAGCGATGACGAGGGCGAAAAGACTGATGGCCTTCAGGACGAACCGTATCATGCGCACCCTCCCGGTGCCCTTGGGAGCCGAATTCGGCTCCGCTTCATTGCTGCCTATAGATAGGAAGACGTACGGCTCTGCGCAATCCTTCGCCGCGATGCGGCATATCCTTCAAAAAACTGTCAGAAAGCGGTTGATTGCGCGCCAAACCTCGGTATATATCGCGCCGTCTCGCCGGAATGGAAACAGGAAAGCGACCCGCGCCGGATTAACCACCGGCAGCGAGCGGACGGACAGGTGGCCGAGTGGTTGAAGGCGCACGCCTGGAACGCGTGTATAGGGGAAACTCTATCGAGGGTTCGAATCCCTCTCTGTCCGCCATCACTCTCTGAAATAATCGAATTTGTGAGATAAAAGGCAGTTCGCTTGCCTTGAGCCAGCACTGCCATCGGCAGAGCTGAATTTGGTCGGGGAATATCAATTATCCTGTTGCGGCGAGCGACCGCGCCAAATTCCTGCTCTCGGGATCACCGTGGCCAAGCGGATCGTCGTCCATCATCTCGGCATCTGAACTGCTCTCCAGGATATTGCGCCATTTCGATATCAGGTCGAGGTAGGAGCCGCCGCTGAAATGCTTTGCGAGACGATATTGCTGGCGCAGCGTGATGCGGACGGTCGCTCGACTGAAGCGGTCTGAATGCACCAGGAACTGCTCGGGTTCGATTTTACGCGCAAGGCCGTCGAGCACCGCAGCGCGCAAAGTCGGCAGATCCCGGCGCGCGAAGCGTTCGAAGAGATCCTGAAAACGCGCATGAGCGTCGATGTCGAATACGAGGTCACGCCCGATACTGTCCATAACGGGATTTGCCGGATGCAGATAACCGAGTGGAACGTAGTGCTTCGGGACCGGAACATTCGCTGAATGGGTCCGCCGTGATTTCAGCAGGCGCGGCAGCAGATGCGTGTGCGGCCCTGCGGGGGAAACGCCGCCTGTGTCGGGTCCGCCGATCTTCTGAAAGACTTCGACACGACCTATGCGCGTCAGGGCGACGCGATGCGGATGGGCTGCCGTGATCGCAGCACTTACCGGATTGCCGGGCTCGAACAGGCTGCGGCCCATATTGGCCCGCAAGAGCGTGAGCAAGTCCGGGTCTCGGGTGCGGATACAGAAATCGCATTGCGGCAGATCGAGGCCGATATCGAACAGGATGCCGCCTCTGTCGCCCGGGCGAACGGCGTGCTCGTCGGGTCCGAGTTCGGTCAAGGTCTTGCGTCCGGCCATTTCCGCATCCTTCTGCGGCAGGCAAAGGGCAAGTCCATGGCCCCAGCGATGGGGTTTTGGACTGAGGGTTTCGTAGGCGACAGGAATACTCTGCCCTATCGCCTCGACGTGCAGCCTGATCGCGCCGCGGGGCGTTGCGCGCGCGAACATCGCGAGTGCGTCCACCTCGAGAAATTCGCCCTTGTCCTGATGGAATTCCGCGACGGCGCCGAAGGAGCCCATGCTCCATCCCGCCCTGTGGTCGATCAAATGATCTCTCAACACATCCCGGATTTCTGACATGGTCGTTTTCCTTCTGCATCACGTCGAAGCCGCCGGCCGCGAAAACGGCCGGCGGCCAGGGTCCTGTCAGGCGGCCTTCAGCAGGTCGCCATGCGGATCGAGCACGAACTTCGTGGCTGCGCCCTGATCGAAGCTCTCGTAGCCCTGCACGGCATCATCCAATGCGATGACCTTTGCATTGACGATATCCGCGATCGGCAGGCGATCGTGCAGGATGGCCTGCATGAGCTGGCGGTTGTACTTCAGCACAGGCGTCTGACCGGTGTGGAAGGACTGCGCTTTCGCCCAGCCGAGACCGAAGCGCAGCGACAGGCTGCCAACCTTTGCCGATTCATCCACGGCACCCGGATCTTCGGTGACGTAGAGGCCGGGAATGCCGATCGAGCCGGCGGCCCGCGTGATCTCCATCATCTGGTTGAGCACGATGGCCGGCTGTTCGCCGCCCGCATGGCCGCGCGCCTCGAAACCGACGGCGTCGATGGCACTATCCACTTCGTTCGTGCCGACGACCTGCGCGATCATGTCGCCCAGCCGGTCGCTGGCAGAGAGATCGATCGGCTCGAAGCCGACCCTTGCAGCATGGGCCAGGCGGTCCTTGTTGAAATCGCCGATCATCACGACGGCAGCGCCAAGGATGCGGGCGGATGCGGCAGCCGCGAGCCCGACCGGGCCGGCACCCGCGACATAGACCGTCGAACCGACGCCGACCCCAGCCCTGACCGCGCCATGAAAGCCCGTCGGCAGGATGTCCGAGAGCATGGTGAGATCGCGGATCTTCGCCATAGCCTTGTCGCGATCCGGAATTTTGAGGAGGTTGAAGTCGGCATAGGGGATCGTCACGTAGCGGGCCTGCCCGCCGATCCAGCCGCCCATGTCGACATAGCCATAGGCGCCGCCGGCCCGCGACGGGTTCACCGTCAGGCAGACGCCGGTATCCTGCGATTTGCAGCATCGGCAGCGGCCGCAGGCCACGTTGAACGGCACGGAAACGATGTCGCCGATCTTGAGCATCTCGACATCGATACCCTTTTCGATGACCTGCCCGGTGATCTCATGTCCGAGGACAAGACCCGGCATCGCGGTGGTGCGGCCGCGCACCATGTGTTGATCCGAACCGCAGATGTTGGTGGAAATCACCTTGAGAATGACGCCGTGCTCGATACGGCGACCGTCCGGCGCCTCAAGCTTCGGATCGTCGATATCCCGCACTTCGACTTTGCCCGGCCGCATGTAGACGACGCCTCTGTTCCTGCTCATGCTCTTTATCCTCCTGAATGGATGCCGCCCGGCCCGCTCCTCCGCGGGCAGGATCATGGTCAAAACGCAAACGCGGAACGCCGGGCGCCCGCGAAAACGTCTCTCGACGAAGGATGGAAAAGAGGATGGAACGGAGTGATCACGAGGGAACGCCGTTCGCCTCTTGATCGCCCACCGCAATCGGTCGAGTTCTTGGATTCAAGGCTGGTTTCCGGGCTTCGGAACTGTCCCGAAGGACCCTCTCGACACCTTCCCAGCCTGAGGCCAGTGGCATTCGTCGAGATTTCGTTCCGTTACCGTTGCGGGGGCAGCGCCGGCATTTCACCGGCTTCCCAATTATCCATCCCGACGACGTCGGGATGGCACCCTGAACGCTTCAAGCATTCCACCAACCGGGCGCAATAACCTTCGAGATTACGACATTCCCGGTGTCCTTAACGACGCGGGGATCGTCAGAAATCCCAGTCTTCGTCCTCGGTGGCGACGGCCTTGCCGATCACGTAGGACGAGCCGGAACCGGAGAAGAAGTCGTGGTTCTCATCGGCATTCGGCGAAAGTGCGGAGAGGATCGCCGGATTGACCTTGCAGGCCTCCGGCGGGAACAGCGCCTCGTAACCGAGGTTCATCAGCGCCTTGTTGGCATTGTAGTGCAGGAACTTCTTGACGTCCTCGGTCAGCCCAACGCCGTCATAGAGCGCTTCGGTATATTTCGCCTCGTTGTCGTAGAGTTCGAGCAAAAGGTCGAAGGCGAAATCCTTGATCTCCTGCTGCTTTTCCGCGCTCAACCGCTCGACAGCACGCTGGAACTTGTAGCCGATATAGTAACCGTGCACGGCCTCGTCGCGGATGATGAGGCGGATCATGTCGGCCGTGTTGGTGAGCTTGGCGCGGCTTGACCAGTACATCGGCAGATAGAAGCCGGAATAGAACAGGAAGCTTTCGAGGAAGACGGACGCGACCTTTTTCTTCAGGGGATCGCCGGAGGCATACTGCTCCATGATCAGCGCCGATTTCCTTTGCAGGAACTCGTTTTCCTCCGACCAGCGATAGGCGTCGTCCACATCAGGCGTCAGGCAGAGCGTCGAGAAGATCGAGGAATAGGAGCGCGCATGCACCGCTTCCATGAAGGAGATGTTGGAGAGCACGGCCTCCTCGTGCGGCGTGACGGAATCCTCCATCAGCCTGACCGAGCCGACGCCGTTCTGGATCGTGTCGAGCAGGGTGAGACCGGTAAAGACGCGGATGGTGAGCTTCTGCTCCTCCGGCTTCAGCGTCGCCCAGGAAGGAATGTCGTTGGAGAGCGGCACCTTTTCCGGCAGCCAGAAATTGCCGGTCAGCCGGTTCCAGACCTCCAGATCCTTGTCGTCCTCGATGCGGTTCCAGTTGATGGCGCGGATGGCGGCGGCGGCCTTCGGGGCCTTGGTCTTCACTTGAATGTTCATGGTCTTCCCCGATGTCACAGCGCGCACGAAACGCAGCCCTGCACTTCCGTGCCTGATAGCGCCATCTGGCGAAGGCGGATGTAGTAGATGGTCTTGATGCCCTTCTTCCAGGCGTAGATCTGCGCCCGGTTGATGTCGCGGGTCGTCGCGGTGTCGCGGAAGAACAGCGTCAGCGACAGGCCCTGGTCGACATGCTGGGTGGCCGCCGCATAGGTGTCGATGA
>NZ_CAMLFY010000156.1 GCF_946479415.1 uncultured Shinella sp.
CAGAAGACGATGGGCATCATCGCCGTGCTGCTCTATTCGCAGGGCTATCTCGGCGGCGAGTTCTACGTACCCTTCTGGGTCGTCATCTCCTGCCAGGCCGCCATGGCGCTCGGCACGCTGATGGGCGGCTGGCGCATCGTGCACACGATGGGCTCGAAGATCACCCGCCTCAATCCGATGCAAGGTTTTTGCGCGGAGACCGGTGGTGCGCTCACCCTCTTCGGCGCCACCTGGCTCGGCATTCCGGTCTCGACGACCCACACCATCACCGGCGCCATCATCGGCGTGGGGGCGGCGCGCCGCGTCTCCGCCGTGCGCTGGGGCCTTGCCGGCAACATCGTCTGGGCCTGGATCATCACCCTGCCTTCGGCCGCCGCGATTTCGGCGCTGTTCTATCTGGTGTTCAACGCCTTCGGTTGACCCTGCCGCTGCGGGGGATGAACAATCCCCCGCAAGAAGGTGCGGGATTCGGATTTGCCGCCCAGACCTGCGGATTGACGAACCGGTGCAGTCCGTTAAATCAAATCTGGCGAAACCACGCGCATTTCAGAACTGGCACTGGACCCGATGAACGACAAAGTTTTCGACACGCTGACCGGCATGTACTTCACCGTCGATGATCCCGATGGCAGCTACGGCACCGGCCAGGTCATCCGCCTCGCCGCCGAAGGCATCTACTTCATCCGTTACGACGGCAACGAAGTGACGCTGCCCATGGAACTCGTTTCCATCGGCGAAATGCTCGAAACCACCGATGACGAATTCAAGCTCTGGCGCTTCTTCGACACGATCGAGGAACGCGACACCTGGATCGAATGGCTCGACGCCCCCTCCAAGCCGCGCGTCATCTCGCTGGTGAGGCCGACCAAGTAAAGTCTCTCGATTTTCGTCAAGGTGGTCACGACACCACCTTGACGTGGCAACGCAAGTGCCTGAAAAGCAACGCATGCGGGCGTGGCGAAACTGGTAGACGCAAGAGACTTAAAATCTCTCGGCCTTGGCTGTGCGGGTTCGATCCCCGCCGCCCGCACCAGCGGCTCGGTCACGGGCTGCAACGCTCGAGGCATACTGGTGAGTTTGCCATTTTAAATGGGTATCGTTTTCCTTGATCAAGGCGACGACGCGTCAGCTTGCGACTTGGGAATTATTTTGGAAACCCTAGCGGGCCGCTGAAGGGCTCCAAGCACTCCAGCGGCCCGCTAAGTCGATCTCTTCAGAGGATGAAATCACCCCGGGTCAAATCGATGGTTCCTTCAAGTTGAACAACAAAGTCCGAACGCCCATCGCCATTGACATCGCCATAGACGAAGGTATCGCCGGCTTTATGGGCAAATCGCAGCTCTCCCGCGGATTTGCTGTAGTTGCCGTCACCAATGAATGTGAAGCTATCGTTCGCGGCGGTTCCGGTCTTCGCATCGATATCACTGAAATCGAACCGATCTCCATCGGCGGTGCTGAAATCGGTGATGACATCTCGGCCGGTTTGTGAAGCCGGGCTCTCGCTAATCGTATTATAATCGAACGTGTCGGCGCCAGCGCCTCCGATCAGCGTGTCATGCCCTGCACCGCCGACGAGGACGTCATTGCCGTCCCCGCCATTCAGAATGTCGTTTCCGATGCCGCCAGACAGCCTGTCGTTTCCTGAACCGCCCTTGAGCGTGTCATTGCCCTGGTCGCCTGATATCTGGTCGTTGCCGGCACCGCCGTCAATCGAATTGGCCCCAGCGTTCCCAACGAGGATGTCGCTGTAGTTCGATCCCACGAGATTCTCGATCGAGTTGTAGCTGTCGCCTTGGGCCTCGCCGGCATTTTGCGACGACGCCATGAGATTGGCCGTGACCGAACCGGTCGCCTCGCTATAGGAGGCCGTGTCCTTTCCAAGGCCGCCACTGAGGCGGTCGGCTCCGAGTCCACCGTTCAACACGTCGTTGCCATCCTGGCCATACAGTGAATCATTGCCACTGCCGCCATGCAAAACATCATTGCCGGTATTACCCTTGAGAAGATCGTTTCCCGCGTTACCATAGATCAGATCATTCCCAGCCCGACCATCGATGCTGTTTGCCGCGCTGTTGCCAACCAGAGTATCGGCGTAAATCGTGCCAACGAGATTTTCCACGGATGTGTAAGTATCTCCTTTGGCTTCACCTGCGTTTTGTGTGCTGTCGGCCAGATTGGCAACCACACCCTCGGCCGCTTCGCTGTAAGACACCGTATCGATGCCGGAACCACCATCCAGACGATCGGCACCGGCGCCGCCGTAAAGTACGTCATTCCCGGCTTCACCATACAGTTTGTCATTCCCGACCCCGCCATAGAGACGGTCATTGCCTGCTCCGCCTTTCAGGCTATCGTTGCCAGCTTCGCCGTATATCCGATCGGCGCCAGCCCGCCCGTCAATCGTATTTGCCCCGACATTGCCGATCAGCGTATCGGTGAAATCCGAACCGACCAGATTTTCAATCGACGCGTAGGTATCGCCTGAGGCCTCTCCCGTGTTTTGCGAGGGGTCGAGGAGACTTGCAAGAACACCGCTTGTGGCCTGATTGTAGGACGCCGTATCCCGTCCGAGACCGCCGCTTAGTTTGTCGGCTCCAGTCCCGCCACGCAGAACGTCGTCCCCACCTTGCCCATAGAGAGAATCGTTACCGCTGCCGCCGGAAATATTGTCATTGCCGTCACCGCCAAAGACCACATCGTTCCCGCCCCCGGCATCGATGACATCAGAGGAAGATGTGCCGTTGATCGTCTCGCTTCCGTCGCCTCCGATGATAGAGACGTCGGCATCAGCGGCTAAATCGGGAAGGCTGGGCGTTGCCAAGAGGTGCAAGTTGTCAAGGGCGCCCTCCGTCGCGCCGCCCAACAGAACACCGAGAAGCGGGTTAACAAGATCGTCAAGGCCAAGGCCCAGCAAATCGATGCCGGTGACGCTGCCGAAATCGACGGCAAGTGCCTGATCGAGTTCCAGAGATGCATAGAACTCGCCGTTCTGCTCGATAATGATCTTATCGTAAGTGCCGCGTGCGCTGCTGGTCGATGTTATCAACCCGCCATTTACGTCGAGTTGCCACTCGCCGATATAACGGAACGTGAAGCCGCCCGCGTCGAACCGATATTCGTTGTAGGTCGTGCTGGCCTCACCGATGCCCAGAACCAGCGAACCTGTTTGTGAAGTCTGATCGACAAATTGCTCGTTGGTAGAAACCGTTCCGCTGTCTACCCAGAAATCGCCTTCATCAACGGTGGCACCCGGTGCAATATTGATTTTTGACATGACGTATTCCTCCAAGGGTTGCGCGATTGATCGCACGCATCAACGAGGAATAGTCGAACTTGTTTCATCTGCACTGACTCTCTGGACAATGAGGCATTAACATCCGGTGGTTGTGTTTCGAAACAGAACGATTACCGCACTTCGGTTGTATGCCGAGATGCGGTCGACATCGCGGAACGGCAAAGGACCAGGGGGATCGGTCGATGTTATCGAGTGGCGATGGTGAAGGCGTACGTCAGCGCGGAAACAGCGACCGCGGTAAGGGGCAATGCGGCGTGCGTCTGACCGCCCGCCCCAAATCCCCTATATTCCAAATACAAAAAGGGTGCGGCTCCTGACGGTGGCCGCACCCTCTTTTTCAGCGACGTTTCAGGAGAACGTCAGGCCGAAAGCTTTGCTGCGATCTTGGCGACGTGGGCGCCCTGGTAGCGGGCGGCGTCGAGTTCGACCTGCGAAGGCTGGCGCGAGCCGTCACCGTCGGTGATCGTGGAGGCGCCGTAGGGCGAGCCGCCCTTGATTTCGTCCACGCCCATCTGGCCCTGGAAGGCATAGGGAAGGCCGGCGACGACGAGGCCGTGGTGAAGCAGGGTCGGGATGAAGCCGAGGATGGTCGATTCCTGGCCGCCATGCTGGGTGGCCGACGACGTGAAGACCGAGCCGACCTTGCCGACCAGCTTGCCGGCGGCCCACAGGCCACCCGTCTGGTCCCAGAAATTGCGCATCTGCGAGGCGACCGTGCCGAAGCGTGTGCCGGCGCCGACGATGATGGCGTCGTAATCGGCCAGTTCGTCCACCTTGGCGATCTCGGCCTTCTGGTCCATCTTGTAGTAGGAAGCCTTGGCGACCTCTTCCGACACGAGTTCCGGAACGCGCTTGACGATCACATCTGCCCCGGCAGACTTCGCGCCTTCCGCGACCGCATAGGCCATCGCTTCGATATGGCCGTAGGCCGAGTAGTAGAGAACCAGTACTTTCGCCATCGTCGTCTCCTGTTCGAAAAGGCTTTCCGCTTGATCGCGGCGTCGGCTTGGATGTAGCACTTCGGGGGAGCGGCGTCAGAAGCTGCCCGGTCGACAGACTGTTCACCCGCCATTGACAATGCTCGGCCAACCGGTCGGCATTTCCGTACGAAATCCAGGAAGCGCCCATGAGTTCCACCGAGATCGCCACCGCCGCCATGCTCGCCATCGGCGACGAACTCCTTTCCGGGCGCACCAAGGACAAGAACATCGGCCAGCTCGCCGACATGCTCTTCCTCGCCGGCATCGACCTCAAGGAGGTGCGCATCGTCGGCGACGAGGAAGACGATATCGTCGCGGCGCTGAACGCGCTGCGCGGCCGCTACACTTATGTCTTCACGTCCGGCGGTATTGGGCCGACTCACGACGACATCACGGCGGATGCGATCTCCAGGGCCTTCGGCGTGCCCTGCCTGCACGATCCCCTCGCCATGCAGCTGCTCGGCGCGATGTACGAGAAGCGCGGTGTGGAGTTCAACGAAGCCCGCCAGCGCATGGCGCGCATGCCGGAGGGAGCCGTGCATATCGAAAATGCCGTGTCCACTGCCCCGGGCTTCCATATCGGTAATGTCTATGTGATGGCCGGCGTACCGCAGGTCTTTACCGCCATGCTCGGCACCGTCGTGCCGCAGCTTGCAGGCGGCAAGCCGATGCTGTCGCGCTCCGTCGCCTCGCCCTTCGGCGAAGGCGATATCGGCAGTGCGCTGGCGGCGATCCAGAAGAACCATCCGGAGACCAGCATCGGCTCCTATCCGCGCTTTTCGGAAAACCGCTTTTCGACGGAAATCGTTATCCGCAGCCGAACGGAAGCACCGGCGGAAGCGGCTGAACGTGATATCATGGCGATGATCGCCGAAATCGCTGCGGCCAAGGCCGCGTCTTGATCCGGATCAAGGTTTTCCGGTCTCGGCGAGGGGATGCTGATGCAGAACCAGACAGGAGGCCGAAATGACCTACAAGACCATCGTGGCGGTGCTGAGCGCCGCCGAGGACGCCGGGAAAGTCACGGATCACGCGCTGGCGCTGGCGCACCGCACGGGTGGGCATGTCATCGGCATTCAC
This sequence comes from uncultured Shinella sp., assembly GCF_946479415.1. The sequence goes on from NZ_CAMLFY010000156.1 coordinate 5,356, forward strand.
GCGGAAGCGCCCGTCATCGTGACGCTGATCGCGCCGATGGAATATCCGGATCCGAACGCCGTGCTGCAGCTCCAGGAGCGCGCCCGCGAACAGTCGCGTGTGGTCGAACAGGCGTTCCGCTCGCGCTGCGAACGCGATGACATCTCCTATGAGTGGCGCCTCTTTACCGGTTCTGCCGGCTATGCTTCGGCCGGTGTCATCGACAGCGCGCGTGCTGCCGATATCGTTCTGGCCGGCCAGTTCGATCCGGATCTGGACGGCCCGGCGCGCGAGGATATCGAGGACCTGCTTTATGAGAGCGGCCGCCCCGTCTATCTCGTCTCCAACGCCCCGGCCGGCCCCGAGCCGGTCGACCGGGTGCTGCTCGCCTGGAACGGCTCGCGCGAGGCGGCCCGCGCCGCCTTCGACGCCCTGCCCTTCCTGACGGCCGCGAAGGAGGTCGAGATCTTCACCATCGATCCGCCTGACAACAACATGCAATCGGCCGATTTCTGCGGTGCTGAGCTCGCCGCCACCCTCGCCCGCCATGGCGTTAAGATTTCCGTTGCGTCGGGCTCATCGGCCCATCACTCGGTCGCCGAAATACTGAACCGCCGCGCCACGGATATCGATGCCGGCCTCATCGTCATGGGCGCCTACAGCCATTCGCGGCTGCGCCAGCGCCTGTTCGGCGGCGTCACCAGCGCCATGATGCGCGGCGCGCGCGTGCCGGTGCTCATGTCGCGGTAGGCGGACTTGCCTGTGGATCGCCCGGTTTCCGTGGCCGGGCGATCATTTTCTTGGCGGGCGAAGTGGATTACAGAGGAGGAATCTTCTTTTTCCGCCGTTCAGGAGTCCGATCATGTCGCTGCCCGACAAAGCTTTTCCCGTATCCTGGGACCAGTTCCACCGCGACGCGCGCGCGCTTGCCTGGCGGCTGGCGGATGGCGATCGCGAATGGAAGGCGATCGTCTGCATCACCCGTGGCGGCCTCGTGCCTGCCGCCGTCATTTCGCGCGAACTCAATATCCGTCTGATCGAGACGGTCTGCGTCGCCTCCTATCACGACTATGTCTCGCAGGGTGACATGCATGTCCTCAAGGGCATCTCGCCGGAGCTGACTCAGCATGGCGGTGAAGGCATCCTCATCGTCGACGACCTCACCGACACCGGCAAGACCGCTGCCCAGGTGCGCGCCATGCTGCCCAAGGCGCATTTCGCCGCCGTCTATGCCAAGCCGAAGGGCCGCCCGCTGGTCGATACCTTCGTCACAGAGGTCAGCCAGGACACCTGGATCTACTTCCCCTGGGACATGGGCTTCACCTACCAGGAGCCGATCGCCAAGGGCACGCGCGGCTGACGCAGCGAAACGGCGCGACGTCCCACCGGGAAGTGCCTTCAAGCGTTGACGTGACGAATTCCGGTTAAAAGCCGGCGAAAGGCACACGCCTTTTCGCCGGCTTAATGCTTCCGCAACCCCTGTAAAAGATAGTCCTCATGTTCGCCGCCTTGCGCGGTGATGGGAGGCGCGGATAGTCATGCCCTATAGATGGCCGGCAACGGCGGCAGCGCTTATGCTTGCCCTCCTCTTTGCAGGATCGGCGGGCGCACAGCAGGATATCCGCATTACCGCCGTCGCAGACTATGTCGACACCAATGTACGCCCCTGGCTCGATGAACCCGCCATAATCAATGCGGTCATCGCCCAGAACGCAGTGCATTCCCGCCTGAACCAGGCCGAAATCCAGGATCTCGATGCACGCTGGCGCGCCGAACTGTCGAGCGCGAAGCGGCCGCTCATCAATGCCACGCTGTCCAACCCGCTCTCGCTCTATCTGAAAGGCCAGCAACGCGCAGCCGAGGGCCTGATCACCGAAATCTTCGTCATGGACAATCGCGGCCTCAATGTCGGGCAGAGCGACATCACCTCCGACTACTGGCAGGGCGACGAGGCCAAATGGGTGAAGAGTTTCGGGGCCGGCATACTGCATATAGAGGAAGCGGAGCGGGACGAGTCGACGCAGCTCATGCAGTCGCAGGCGAGCCTGCCCATCCGCAACCCGCAGACCGGCGAGATCATCGGCGCCATCACCGTGGGCGTCAATCTGGACGCGCTCTGACGCGGCTTGGAAGAATCACTTTATCCACGGATCACAAGTCCCTCCCCATGGCTATTGCTTGAAGTCGCGAGGCGAAAAAAACCCGTCTTTTTACCTGTGATTTTTTTCGTTTTTCCACAGAGGCGTGTCCCGCCACCTCACCTTTCGGCGTGAAGCCGCTGATTTTTCAGGCATCCCGGGATGTCCCCATTTTCCACAGGGGGCAGCCACAAGATATGGGGTTCAAACTTCGTTCACAAACCAGCCCTTGACGGGAATCGCCCGGATGAGGTTAATGAAATCCAAGTTGCGGCGGCGGCTGGACCGTATTGTTACGAGGTCGGTTCTCATCACGAAATCGCGTTCTCATGCGCATGTGGCCGGGTGGATGATCCGCTCGCTGCACGAGGGTGTTTGCGCATGATTTCTGAAGCCTCACCGCAATCCATGGGGCTGGAAAAAAGAAGCTGTTGATACTATATTTAGTGTTTGCAGCTAAACTCATCACAAGATACAGGATCCCGAGATCACACGGGTTCCCACACCGACTGAGGATTTGAGCTGGCTGCATGTCATTGCGGCCGGTCGGGGATAATTGCGCCCTGTTTTGAAGGCAGGCTGCGGCACAGAGGACAACGGACATGCGCATAGAACGTCGTTTCACCAAACCCGGCCAGTCGGCCTATGCGGAAATCGAATTCCGCAAGGCCACGAGCGAGATCAAGAATCCGGACGGATCCATCGTCTTCCGCCTCGCCGATATCGACGTGCCCGCGCAGTTCTCGCAGGTTGCCGCCGACATTCTCGCGCAGAAGTATTTCCGCAAGGCCGGCGTGCCCGCGCGTCTGAAGAAGGTCGAGGAGAACGACGTTCCCTCCTTCCTGTGGCGCTCCGTGCCCGACACCGATGCCCTGGCCAAGCTCCCCGAGGGTGAGCGCTTCGGCTCGGAAACCGATGCCCGCCAGGTTTTTGACCGTCTCGCCGGCACCTGGACCTACTGGGGCTGGAAGGGCAAGTATTTCGCTTCGGAAGAAGACGCCGCTGCCTTCAAGGACGAGCTTGCCTATATGCTCGCCACCCAGCGCGTCGCCCCGAATAGCCCGCAGTGGTTCAACACAGGCCTACACTGGGCCTATGGCATCGATGGCCCCGGCCAGGGCCATTTCTATGTCGACCCCTTCACCGGCAAGCTGACCAAGTCCAAGTCGTCCTACGAACATCCCCAGCCGCATGCCTGCTTCATCCAGTCCGTCGAAGACGATCTCGTCAACGAAAACGGCATCATGGACCTGTGGGTGCGTGAAGCCCGCCTCTTCAAATACGGCTCCGGC
>NZ_CAMLFY010000157.1 GCF_946479415.1 uncultured Shinella sp.
AGCCGCCCGCCGGAAACGGCGCGGCGGCTTTTTTCTTTTAAACTCCGCAAAAACCGTTAAGACCAAGTCCCGGCTCTTACCAAATCGAGACGGGACTTCCGCATGACCAAATTCGACGTGCTGACGGTCGGCAATGCCATCGTCGACATCATCGCGCGCTGCGACGAGACCTTCATCACGGACAACGGCATCATCAAGGGGGCGATGAACCTCATCGATGCCGAGCGTGCCGAACTCCTCTATTCGCGCATGGGTCCGGCCCTCGAAGCCTCCGGCGGCAGCGCCGGCAACACCGCCTCGGGCGTTGCAAGCTTCGGCGGCAAGGCCGCCTATTTCGGCAAGGTCGCGGGCGACCAGCTCGGCGATATCTTCATCCACGACATCCGCGCCCAGGGCGTGCACTTCGAAACGAAGCCGCTGGCCGGCCCGCCGCCGACCGCCCGCTCGATGATCTTCGTGACGCCGGATGGCGAGCGCTCGATGAACACCTATCTCGGCGCCTGCGTGGAGCTTGGCCCCGAGGATGTCGAAGAAAAGGTGGTTGCCGAAGCCAAGGTCACCTATTTCGAGGGCTATCTCTGGGATCCGCCGCGCGCCAAGGATGCGATCCGCGAATGCGCCCGCATCGCGCATGCCCATGGCCGCGAAATGTCGATGACGCTGTCGGACAGTTTCTGCGTGCACCGCTACCGCGGCGAGTTCCTCGACCTGATGCGCTCCGGCACCGTCGACATCGTCTTCGCCAACAAGGCCGAAGCGCTGGCGCTCTACGAGACGGAAGACTTTGAAGAGGCGCTGGCGAAGATTTCGCAGGATTGCCGGCTTGCGGCGGTCACGATGAGCGAAGAGGGTTCGGTCATCCTGTCGAAGGGCGAGCGCACCAAGGTGGACGCGATCAGCATTCCCTCGGTCGTCGATACGACGGGTGCAGGCGATCTCTATGCCGCCGGCTTCCTCTACGGTTACACCGCCGGAAGGTCGCTTGCCGATTGCGGCCGCCTCGGCAGCCTGGCCGCCGGCCTCGTCATCCAGCAGGTCGGCCCCCGCCCGCTGCAATCGTTGGCGGCGGAGGCGAAGAAGCTGGGCCTTATTTGAAGGCTTCGCCGGGATAGGCGCCCCAGATCTCGTTCTGCGAGACCCAGCCGGCCGTGCCGTCCACTTCGGCACGGCACCAGTCGCCGTTGCATTCACCGACCTTGACGACGACGCCGGGCTGGATTTTGGCCACCAGCGTCGCGTTCGACATGCCCTCGCGGCGCATGTTGACGAAGACGCCCTCGCCCTTGCCGCGCATCCAGGGCGCGGTGACGGCCGTGCGCTCGCCCGACAGCAGCGCCTGGTTCACCCAGCCTTCCGTGCCATCGGCATCGCGAATGCGGCGCCAGTTATCATATTCCTGGATGATTTCGACCGGCACGCCGGACTTGAGATAGCGCCAGGCCACCGCATAGTCGACGCTCGGGCCGACGCGCAGGTTGACGCTCTTTGCTTTCAGGCTGACGAAGCGCGGCAGCGGCAGGCCGCTCGGACCTTTTGCCGCCTGGGCATGGGCCGCCTGGAGGCCAGCGACGGAGAGGATGATGCCCGCAAGGGCGACGAGGCTGAGACGCACGACAAGGTTACGCATGGACGATCCGCACAAATCTGTGAAGGACATTGGGCTGCCGGACCGGCGCTACGTGGCAAATCGCGGGGACCGCACGACGGGCGGATTGTCTTCGCGACCGGGTCTGGTAGAAAATGCCCCTGATGAAGCAATCCTTGCCCAACTTGGTTAAGGACCCGTCAACGGAACGCCGGAACATCCCATGACGCAGAAGAAAAAACCGAAGGTCTATATCACCCGCCGCCTGCCCGAGGTGGTGGAGACCCGGATGCGCGAACTGTTCGACGCAGAACTCAACATCGACGACGCGCCGCGCAGCCAGCCGGAGCTCGTCGCCGCCGTGAAGAGCGCCGATGTTCTGGTGCCGACACTCGGCGACCGGATCGATGCGGCGCTGATTGAGCAGGCCGGGCCTCAACTGAAACTGATCGCCAGCTTTTCCAACGGTGTCGATCACATCGATGTCGAGGCTGCCGCCAAGCGCGGCATCACGGTCACCAACACGCCGAACGTGCTGACCGAAGACACCGCCGACATGACGATGGCGCTGATCCTCGCCGCACCCCGGCGTCTCGCCGAGGGTGCGCATATCCTGACCGACCGCAGGGGTGAATGGGCCGGCTGGTCGCCGACCTGGATGCTCGGCCGCCGCATCTCCGGCAAGCGCCTCGGCATCATCGGCATGGGCCGCATCGGCACCGCGGTGGCCAAGCGCGCCAAGGCCTTCGGCCTCTCCATTCACTATCACAACCGCCACCGCGTGCGTCCGGACACGGAAGACGCGCTGGAGGCGACCTATTGGGACAGCCTCGACCAGATGCTGGCCCGCGTCGACATCGTTTCGGTCAACTGCCCCTCGACGCCCGCGACGTATCACCTGCTCTCGGCCCGCCGGCTCGAGCTGATGCAGCCGACGAGCTATATCGTCAACACGGCGCGCGGCGGCATCATCGACGAGACGGCGCTGATCAAGTGCCTGCGCGAAGGCAAGATCGCCGGCGCCGGCCTCGACGTCTTCGAAAACGAGCCCTCGGTCAATCCGAAGCTCCTGAAGCTCGCTGCCGATGGCAAGGTGGTGCTGCTGCCCCATATGAGTTCGGCGACGATCGAAGGCCGCGTCGACATGGGCGAGAAGGTCGTCATCAATATCAGAACCTTCTTCGACGGCCACCGCCCGCCGGACCGCGTGCTGCCGAGCCGGATCTAGAGCATTTCCAGCCGAAGCGTTTTCGCTTCGGCGTCGGACAATGCGACAAACACGGGAATCTGGAACATTTCCGGTAACCGGAAATGTTCTAGGCCAGGGCCTTTCGCATCTCGATCGAGGTGGTGCGGGTAAAACCGGGATGGGCGTTTTCGGCCGTCCGGACAAAACCCCAGCGCGCGAAGGTCGCGTGATTGCCGGTGAGTTCGATGCGGGTTTCCAGCCGCAGCACCGGCAAGCGGAGGTCGCGCGCCAGATCTTCGGCCGCTTCCAGCAACAGCCGTCCGGCGCCCCGTCCCTGAAAGGAAGGCGCGACCGCAAGTTTGCCGATGTAGAGCGATTCGGGTTCGGGCCGGCAGAAGATGCAGCCGAGTAGCGTTTGGCCGTCCACGGCCATATAGGCGATTTCCGTCTGTGCTCGCGCGGCAAGCGAAGCTGGCGTCAGCAAGTGTGCGGAAGATGGTGGGTCGATGACCCCGTCCATATAGGCGAACGCCGCTAGGATGAGCGCGAGCAGGTCGTCCCAGCGATGAAAATCCGCATCGATCCGGACAATCGCCGTCATACCCCGGTGGCCCGGCGCCTTGTATATTTCAACGTCTCGAAACGGGCGGCCAGCCCGTCATAGAGCAGCAGCCGGCCAACCAGCGGTTCGCCGGCGCCCGTCACGAGCTTGATGACCTCCATCGCCATGAGCGTACCGATGACACCGGTCAGCGCGCCGACGACGCCGGCTTCCGCGCAGGCCGGCACGACGCCCGGCGGCGGGGCGGACGGAAAGAGATCACGGTAACCGGGATTGAGCCGGCCATCCGCATCGGGCTCATAGGGTTTCAGCACGGTCAGCGAACCGTCGAAACGGCCGACGGCGCCGGTCACCAGCGGGATGCGCGCGGCCTCCGCCGCATCAGCGGAAGCATAACGCGTGTCGAAATTGTCGGAGCCATCGACGAGGAGATCATAGCCGGCTAACAAGCGGGCTGCATTCTCCCCGGTCAGCCGTTCGGCGATGCCGGAAAAGCGCACATGCGGATTGAGGCGGGCGACGGCGGCCTCGGCGCTCTCGATCTTCGACGTGCCCAGGCCCGCCGTATCGTGGATCACCTGGCGCTGGAGATTGGAGAGCGAGACCGTGTCGTCGTCGGCGACACCGATATGGCCGATGCCGGCGGCGGCGAGATACTGGATGACTGGCGCGCCGAGCCCGCCCGCGCCGACGATCAGGACATTCGCTGCCTTCAGCTTCTGCTGGCCGGCGCCGCCGATCTCGGCGAGCACGATATGGCGGCGGTAGCGGTCGATTTCTTGCGGGCTCAGCGGATCGGTCATGCCAGAATGCCTCCGTTCGAGACGGTGAGGAATTGCGCCCGGTCACCGAGCGCATCGAACATCGACCGGTCCGTGCCGGTCATGAAGGACTGGCCGCCGAGTGCGTCGACCCGGTCGAACAGCGCAGCGCGCCGGCCCTCGTCGAGATGGGCGGCGATCTCGTCGAGCAGCAGCACCGGCGCATGGCCGGTCATGCTGGCGACAAGCCCGGCATGGGCAAGGATAAGACCGATCAGCAGCGCCTTCTGCTCGCCCGTCGAGCAGCGCTCGGCCTCCATGTCCTTCTCGCGGTGACGGATCAGCAGGTCGGCGCGGTGCGGGCCGTCGAGCGTGCGGCCGGCGCTCGCATCGCGGTAGCGCCCGCTTTGCAGCATGTCGAGATAGATCTCCTCGATCTCATAGGCCGGGCGCTGCCATTCGTCATCGAGGAAGCCGGAGAGGCGCAGCGTGGCGGAGGGGAACGGCCCGTCGTCGCGGGCGGCCTCCACCAGGCCGGAGAGCAGGCTGACGAGTTCGTGGCGGGCATGCGCCATGGCGATGCCGAGTTCGGCCATCTGCTTTTCCAGCGCCGTCAGCCAGGCGGGATCGGACCGGTGGTCGGACAGAAGCCGGTTGCGGCCGCGCATCGCCTTTTCGAAATCGGCGGCACGACGGCCGTGTTCGGGATCGAGCGACAGCACCAGCCGGTCGAGGAAGCGGCGGCGATCGGCCGAAGGGCCGGTGAAGAGGCCATCCATGGAGGGCGTCAGCCAGACGACGCGCAGGTGATCAAGCAGTTCATCGACGGTTTTTGCCGACGTGCCGTTCAGGCGCAGTTTTCGCGCCTGCCCCTCTTCGCCGCCTTCCGTGCCGGTGCCGATATCGACCTCGCCCATCATGCCGTCGAGCGTGGCGAAGACGGAGAAGCCGCCATCGCTGCCGGCGCGCGGCACATCCGCATAGGCGGCGCGGCGAAGACCCCGGCCGGGCGACAGGAAGGAGACGGCCTCCATGAGGTTCGTCTTGCCCGCGCCGTTCTGCCCGGTCAGCACGACATGCCGGCCGTCAAGCGACAGCGACAGGCCCGCATAATTGCGGAAATCCGTAAGCTTGAGGCGGGAGAGGGAAACCTTGTGCGGCATGGTTCGAGAGCTAGAGCATTTTTCCGCGAAGGGGAATCATTTGTCGGCGCATTCTGCCGGGAGCAACAGAAAGATGGGGTTGCGAGCGCGCTGCATCAACATCGCGGGCGCCCTGCGGGACACGAAGGCGTGAAGCCGGTTGCCTGCCCGGGCGCGAGCGGGTAATCCAAAACTCCCGCCGCGCTTAGCGCCTCCCCTCCCGGCCAGCAGGTTTTCATCTTGTCCTCTTCAGCACGTCCCGTTTTCGACCGCAGCTTTTCCGCCTTCCTGTTCGACATGGACGGCACGATCATCAACTCCATTCCGGCGACCGAACGCGTCTGGAGCAACTGGGCGCGCAAACACGGGCTCGATGTCGCGACCTTCCTGCCCACCATGCATGGCGTGCGCGGCATCGATACGATCACGCGGCTCGGCCTGCCCGGCGTCGATCCGCTTGCCGAAGCGAAAGAGGTCGAGCGGGCGGAGATGGAGGATGTCGAGGGCATCGTTCCCATTGCCGGTGCCATCGAATTCCTCTCGGCGCTTCCGATGGGCCGCTGGGGCATCGTGACCTCGGCGCCGGTGGCGCTCGCCCACCGCCGCCTTGCTGCGACCGGCATTCCGCTGCCAACGGTCATCGTCACCGCCGATGACGTGACGAAGGGCAAGCCGGCACCGGATGGCTATATCCTCGGCGCCAAGCGCCTTGGCTTCGATCCGGCCGATTGCCTGGTTTTCGAAGACGTGCCGGCCGGCATTCTGGCCGGCGAAGGGGCCGGCGCCCATGTGGCCGTGATGACGGCGACGCATCACCATCCGATCGAAACCAGCCATCCGCTGCTGAAGAGCTATGAGGGCGTGACATCCGAGGTGGATGCCGACGGCAAGCTGCGCCTTCTGCGCACAGCCGGCTAAGGACTATGCGGCCGGCCGTGTGACGATGCCGGCCAATACCGTATCGACCACGGCATCGATCTCCGCGTCGGTCACGTCGAGCCGTTCCGTCAGCAATCGGCCCCAGGCGAAGCTGGAGAGCAGTTCCGTGGTAAGTATGGGGTTCACATCCGCCCGGACTTCGCCGCGCGCCTGAGCCCTCTCGATGATCTTGCCGCTCTGGCTGCGACGGTCGGCCATATAGGCCGAAAGCGCCGCCAGCGCGTCGCGATCGCCCTGCGCCTTCGCCACCACGCAGCGAAACACTTCGCCGCCCGTGCCCTCCCGCCAGGTCGCCAGGATGCCCGTCAGATAGGCGCGCAGGTCTTCACGGATGTTGCCCGTATCGGGGAAGATGAAGCTTGTGCGCTTGCGGCAATGATAGACATTCGCCATGGTCTTCGTCGTCTCGCCCTTCGTGCAGAAGCGGTTCTCCAGCTTCTTCCTGCGCTCGGCATGAAAAAGCCGGGGTGTTTCCACCCCGGCTTCGTTTTGGTTTCATTTTTTATCGCGTTCTCCGACGCCGAAGCGAAATCGCTTCGGCTGGAAATGCTCCTGAAGACGATCAGCCTTCGAAAAATTCCTTCATCCGCGCGAAGAAACCGGCGGATTCCGGATTGTTGTCCTTCGAGGAGATTTCCTCGAATTCCTTGAGCAGTTCACGCTGGCGCTTGGTCAGCTTCTGCGGCGTCTCGATCTGGATCTGGATATAGAGATCGCCGACCTGGTTGGAGCGCAGCACCGGCATGCCCTTGCCCTTCAGGCGGAACTGCTTGCCGGCCTGCGTGCCCTCCGGCACCGAGACGCGCGACTTGGTGCCGTCGAGCGTCGCGACGTCGAAGGTCCCGCCAAGCGCCGCCGTCGTCATCGAGATCGGCACGGCGCAATAGAGATCCGCCCCGTCGCGCTGGTAGAATTCATGCGGCTTGACCGACAGGAAGATATAGAGATCGCCCGCCGGACCGCCGCGCACGCCAGCCTCGCCCTCGCCCGAGAGGCGAATGCGCGTGCCATCCTCGATGCCGGCCGGGATGTTCACCGACAGCGAGCGCTCTTCCGTGACGCGGCCGTTGCCGTGGCACTTGGTGCAGGGATCGGTGATCGTCTGGCCGCGGCCATGACAGGTCGGGCAGGTGCGCTCGATGGAGAAAAAGCCTTGTGCTGCGCGCACGCGGCCGGAGCCCTGGCAGGTGGCGCAGGTTTTCGGGCTGGTGCCGGGCTTGGCGCCCGTACCGGTGCAGACGTCGCAGGTGATCGACGTCGGCACGCGGATCTGCGCGGTCTTGCCGGCGTAAGCCTCTTCCAGCGAGATTTCCATGTTGTAGCGCAGGTCGCCGCCGCGCTCGCGCCCACCGGAGGAGCGCCGCTGGCGTCCGCCGCCCATCATCTCGCCGAAGATGTCCTCGAAGATGTCGGAGAAGCCGCCGCCCTGGAAGCCGCCGCCACCGCCGCCCATGCCGCCCTGCTCGAAGGCGGCGTGGCCGTAACGGTCATAGGCCGCGCGCTTCTGCGCGTCCTTCAGCGTCTCGTAGGCTTCGTTGACTTCCTTGAACTTCTGCTCGGCAGAGGCATCGCCCGGATTCTTGTCCGGATGATACTTCATCGCCATCTTGCGGAAGGCGCTCTTCAGCTCCTTCTCATCGGCGGTCTTGGAGACACCCAGCGTCTCGTAAAAATCAGCTTTTGCCATTTTCTCTCAAAGCCTTGTAAGCCTTTTCGACGGCTCGATGAATCTGAGGCGCCTCGCGAAGTTCTCTTTCGCAATTTCGGATATCATTGCGAAAACCCTTGATGCTGTTTTCAACAACATCGACAAGCATCAGAGAAACCTCGCCAGCGGAACCGAATGCCTTCTCCAGAGCGATTGCCGTGAATGCGAGAGATTCAGCGGCCATCTCACATTCTGAAACTTTCGCACCTCGCCGCACCCGCACATGAGCCCTGTCGACAACACGTCCTAAGCGGTCACCTGACAACGAAAGCGCCCTTGCATTCCTGCCTTTGATTGCAACTGCAATCTTGGCTTCCTCATTCAGCACAATCTCATACACAGGCCGCGGATTGAAGTCCGCGGCCTGTGTGACACCGGATACCATTGCTCCACCGAAAGCCAAGGCAGGAATAGCAACTATTCCCACACAATGACGTGGAGACATCGGCATCCCCTTATGCGGACTTCTTGTCGTCCTTGACTTCCTCGTAGTCGGCATCGACGACGTTGTCGCCGGCGTCACCGGAGGAAGCGGCTTCTTCAGCCTGCTGGGCCTCGTAGATCGCCTGACCGAGCTTCATGGAAACTTCCATGAGCGTGTTGGTCTTGGCCTTGATGTCTTCGGCATCCGGCTCGGAGGCCTCGACAGCGGTCTTGAGGTCGGCGATCGCGGTCTCGATGGCCTTGCGGTCATCTTCCGTGACCTTGTCGCCATATTCCTTGAGCGACTTTTCCGAGGAGTGGATCAGGCTTTCGGCCTGGTTCTTCGCCTCGACGCCCTCACGGCGCTTCTTGTCGTTCTCGGCATTGGCCTCGGCGTCCTTGACCATCTTCTCGAT
>NZ_CAMLFY010000158.1 GCF_946479415.1 uncultured Shinella sp.
CCGAGGCAGACGACGGGCAGCGTCGTCAGCAGGCTGGCGCCGGTGGGCGAGAGGCCGAGCACGTCGCGGATTTCCGGCAGCAGCGCCGAGGCGCTGGAAAAGACCGGGCGCAGATTGAAGGCGATGAGCACGAGGCTGGCACCCAGCAGAATGCGCGCTGCCGTGTTTTGGGGCCGATGCGGCTCGGGTGCCGGCACGCTGTCGGCTTCGGCGTCGATCAGGTCGATGGCGCCGGGATCATTGGAAAGGGTCATGATAGAAGCAGCTTGTCGAGGGCAGTGAGGACGGGGGCCATGAAGCGGCGGACGGCGGCATCGGCCTTGTCGGGGTCGCCGCTTTCGATGGCATCGACGATGGCGGCATGCGCGGCCATGTCGGGCTCGGGAAGGTCGTCTTCGAGGGTGGCCGCGATCGTTTCGGCAATCACCGTGGAGAAGAAATCGTACATGCCGATCAGCACCGCATTGTTCGACGCGGCGATGACGGCCTGGTGGAAGGCGAGGTCGCGGTCAATGAAGACGGCCCGGTCGCTGGCCTCGGAATGGCCGCGCGCGGACAACAGCGTGCGGAGCTTGGCCACCACGGCCGGCGTCTGGCGCAGGGCGGCCAGGCGGGCGGCTTCGACATCGAGCGCCAGCCGCGCCTCGAACTGATCGCGCAGGCCGGCGCGGCGGGCCATGGTGAGCGGTCGCGCGGTATCGGCCGTCGAGAGCACATAGGTGCCGGAACCCTGCCGCGTCTCGAGATAACCCTGCGAGGCGAGCACGCGCACCGCCTCGCGCACCGTGCCGCGGCTGACCGACAGCATGGAGGACAAGGCCGCCTCGTTCGGCAGCTTTTCGCCGATCGCCCAGCGGCGGGCGAGGATTTCCGTGCGAATCGCTTCTACGGCGGTATCGGCGAGATTGGTTTTGCTGAGGGAGTGCATGAGCCAAATCATAAAGTCATCGGATGACTTTATGATTATCGCTTCTCGACTGAGCCGTCAAAGACATTCTGCCCGGCGCTTGGCATGCACCGGGCAGAACGGAGCTTATTGCTTGCGCGGCCAGGTATCGGCGAGGCGGTAGCCGGCCGGCCACGGATCGGCCGGATCCAGCATCACCTGGCTGGTGCCGGTGATCCAGGCGCGGCCGGAAATTTCCGGCACGATGGCCGGGCGGCCGCCGACCGTGGTTTCGCTGACGATACGGCAATCGAAACGGGAATCGAGGATCGAATAGCCGGAGAAGGGCTGGCCGATCTTGATCTGGCCCTTGGCGTGCAGCACGGCCATGCGGGCCGAGCAGCCGGTGCCGGTCGGCGAGCGGTCGAGCTTGGCCGGCTGGATGACGACGGTGTTGCGGCCATGCAGCGCGCCGTCGCGCTCCTCGACCGGCAAAGTGAGCTGGCAGAAGGAGATATGGTTCCATTCCGGGTTTTCCGGATGGGTGAAGCCGAGCTGCTCGTTGGCCGCCTTGGTGATGCGGATGCCGGTTTCGGCGAGCTCCCGCGCCTCGTCCGGCGTGACCGAGAAACCCAGGGCGCGGGCATCGGTGAAGACAAAACTGTCGCCGCCATAGGCGGTGTCGACGGTGAGCGTGCCCAGACCCTCGACTTCCAGCTTCACATCCAGCTTGTCGGCGAAGGAGGGCACGTTGGTGACGGTGATGCGCTCGGCCTTGCCGTTGCGGCAGGTCGCGACGACGTTGACCAGCCCGCCCGGCGCTTCCAGCACCATATGGGTTTCCGGTTCGACCATCGGCACGATGCCGCTGTCCAGCAGCACGGTGGAGACGCAGATCGAGTTGGAGCCGGACATCGGCGGCGTATCCTCGGGCTCCATGATGATGAAGCCCATCGTGGCGCGCGGATCCTTCGGCGGCACTAGCAGATTGATGTGGCGGAAGACGCCGCCGCGCGGCTCGTTCAGCACGAAATTGCGCAGCGTCTGGTCCTGGGCGATGAAATTGCGCTGCTCCCAGAGCGTCGCGCCCGGCGGGGGCGCCACGCCGCCGACGATGACGTCGCCCACCTCGCCCTCGGCGTGGCAGGAAACGATGTGAATTACCTTGCTGCTGCGCATGGCTCTCTCCGATGTCCTGATTTTTCGCGGCGATGCCGGCAGCGGATCGACGCGGATGAACTCTTATAGAAAAATTGGATCCAATATACAATATTCTTTCGTGCGGTGACGTTTGTTGCCCCGCCACCGGATTCCACCTATGACGAGAAGCTCGATTTTCAGGGGTTGAACGGGATGAAATTTGCTGCCGTCGATGTCCGGCAGGCCGCTTCGGCGGCCGACCTCGTCTATGAGGCGCTGCGCAAGGCGATCATCGAGGGCCAGATCGCCGTGGGCGAGAACCTGCGCCAGGAAGAGATCGCGCAGATGTTCAACACCAGCCGCATCCCCGTGCGCGAGGCCCTGTCGCGACTGGAGCAGCATGGCCTCATCACCACCCAGCGCTACAAGGGCGCGGTCGTCGCCGGGCTCTCGATAGAAGAGATCGACGAGATCTTCGAGTTCCGGGCGCTGATCGAGGCGGAGGTGATGCGCCTTGCCGTGCCCAATCTCGACCGCGCGACGCTGGACAAAGCGCGCAGCTATTGCGACGCCTTCGACCGGGAGACCGATCCGCACCGCTGGGGCGAGATCAACCGCCAGTTCCACACGACACTCTATGAAGCCTCCGGTCGCCCCTATTATCTGCAGAACGTGCAATCCTCGCTCGACCGCATCGACCGCTATTTGCGCGCGCAGCTGACCTTCACCAACGGCGTGCCGCGCGCCGGCCGCGAGCATGAAGCGATCCTCACCGCCTGCGAAAAGGGCGACGCCGACCTCGCCTCGCGCCTGACGCGCGATCACATTCTCGATGCCGGCCGTTCGCTGATGACCTTCCTGCGCGACCAGCGCAGCTAAGCGCCTCAATGCTTTTTTGACGGAAGGCAGGGCGGGATTTTCCCGCCCTTTCATTTTTTCGCCCGCAAAGGGCTGGAATTGCAGAAATCTCGCCTTTGGGAGACTTGACGGCGCTTTTGTCAAAAGCTCCCTTAAAACAATTGATAGCGCGGCTGGAGAATTGTATTTCTTTTGTCGACAAGAGGATTCTTCATGACCGACACCGATACCCTGCCCGAGCGCAAACGCGGCTCCGGCGTCAAAATGGTCTACGACCTGCTGCGCGACGAGATACTCGACCTGAAGATCGCGCCCGGCAGCCCGATCGACGAGGTGCAGCTGGCCGAGCGGTTCAAGATGTCGCGCACGCCGATCCGCGAGGCCCTTGTGCGGCTGGCCGGCGAAGGGCTGATCGAGACGCTGCCGAACCGCTCGACCATGGTGTCGAACATCGACTTCCTGAACCTGCATACCTTCTTCGACGCGCTGGTTCTGATGTACCGCGTCACGACGCGGCTTGCCGCGCAGAGCCACCGGCCGGAAGACCTCGCCGTCATCCGGGGCTTTCATGAGGACTATGCGGCAGCACTCGCCGCACGCAACCATATTGCGATGATCGCCACCAACGCCGCCTTCCACGCGGCCATCGCCGAGGCGGGCCGTAACCCCTATTTCACCGGCCTGTTCCGCCGCCTGCTCGACGAGGGGCGACGCATCCTGCAGCTCTACTACCAGTCCTATGAAGAGCACTTTCCGCAGCGCTTCGTCGATGAGCATGCCGCGATCATAGCGGCCATCGAGGCGCGGGACATCGAGGAGGCCGACCGGCTCGGCAAGGCCCATGCGGAGGCGATCGTCGCCCAGGTGCAGAAGCTTTTCAGCCGCAACGACAGGCTTGATATCGCTCTATAGAACGACCGCGCTCGGCTTTGTATTTTTCTTGTCGACAAATAAAATGCAAGATGCTACACCCACAATCAGAGAGAGGGAGGCGAGGCATTGTGCCCGCTGACCACCCGACGAACCGCCCATAGGAGATCGACATGAAGGCCAAGATTTTTTCCGGTGTCATTCCCGCCCTGATGACGCCCTGCAAGGACGACCGCACGCCGGATTTCGACCAGCTGGTGCGCAAGGCCAAGGAACTCATCGCCAAGGGCATGTCCGCCGTCGTCTATTGCGGCTCGATGGGTGACTGGCCGCTCCTGACGGACGCTCAGCGCATGGAAGGCGTCGAGCGCCTCGTCAAGGCCGGCATTCCTGTTATCGTCGGCACCGGCGCGGTCAACACCGCTTCGGCCGTTGCCCACGCTGCGCATGCCCAGAAGGTTGGCGCGCAGGGCCTCATGGTCATCCCGCGCGTGCTCTCCCGCGGTTCCGTCGTTGCCGCCCAGAAGAACCACTTCAAGGCGATCCTCTCGGCTGCTCCCGATCTGCCGGCCGTCATCTACAACAGCCCCTATTACGGCTTCGCCACCCGCGCCGACCTGTTCTTCGCGCTGCGCGAAGACCACAAGAACCTCGTCGGCTTCAAGGAATTCGGCGGCGCGGCCGACATGCGCTATGCAGCCGAAAACATCACCAGCCGCGACGATGACGTCTCGCTGATGATCGGCGTCGACACCTGCGTCTTCACCGGTTTCGTCGATGCCGGCGCCGTGGGCGCCATCACCGGCATCGGCTGCGTGTTGCCGAAGGAAGTCATCCACATGTGCAACCTCGCCCAGGCTGCCGCCAAGGGCGACCCGGATGCCCGCGCCCGCGCGCTGGAGCTGGAATCGGCGCTCGCCGTCCTCTCCTCCTTCGACGAAGGCCCGGATCTCGTTCTCTACTTCAAGCACATGATGGTTCTGAAGGGCGACAAGGAATACACGCTGCACTTCAACGAAACCGACGTGCTCTCCGACAGCCAGCGCGGCTATGTCGAAAGCCAGCTGAAGCTGTTCGACACCTGGTACGCCGAATGGAGCAAGCTGCCCGGCGCCGTGCAGACGTACAAGGCGTAAGGTCGCCCGCCTCTCGATGGTTTCACGCCGCCCGCAGCCCCTGTTGCGGGCGGCGTTCGTTTGCAGTTGCCGCAGCGGTGCGATTTTGCGACTGTCGCGAACTGCTACGAGAGGACCCGACATGCCTTCCCTGGACGTGCTGCTCGCCTTTGCCGTCACCACGGCGATCTTCGCCTTCATTCCCGGCCCGGCCATGCTCTATGCCGCGGCCCGGACGATGGCCGGCGGCCGCAAGGCAGGCCTGATGGCGGTCCTCGGTATTCATCTCGGCGCTTACGCGCATATCATCGCGGCGGCGGCGGGGCTTTCGGCACTGTTCCACGCCGTTCCCGTTGCCTATACCTGTGTCAAGCTCGCGGGCGCCTTCTATCTGGTCTGGCTGGGCATCTCGCTGTTCCGCTCGCCGGACCCGCAAGCGGAAAATACGGCGGCACCGACCGGCGGGCGTCGCGCCTTCCTCCAGAGCGTCACCGTGGAAATCCTCAACCCCAAGACCGCGATTTTCTTCCTCGCCTTCCTGCCGCAATTCGTCGACAGCGCCGCGGCCCTGCCGATCTGGGCGCAGCTTGCCATTCTCGGAACGGTCGTGAACCTGACCTTCACCTTCGCTGATGTCGTCAGCGTGTTCCTGGCCGACGTGATCCTGGCCCGGCTGAAGCGGTCGAGCGGGGTGCAGGCCCTTGTGCGCAAGGCGGGCGGAATGATCCTTATCGGGCTCGGTGCCCATCTCGCCCTGCAAAAAGGCTGAAAGCCGCGGCAATGTCCTGCCGCGGCGCAAGGCGAGCCGACGCGATCAGGCGATCGCGTCGAGGCCCTTGTCCAGCAGCCGGTCGAGCTGTTCGATCTCGGCGGCGGTGAGGGAGACACCCTCCGTTTCCGACGTCTTGCGGGCCGCGAAACGGCGCTGCGACGGCAGGCGGGCGCCGGCGCCGACGATGGCTTCGAAGAGCGTTTCGGCGCGGGCGAAGGGATCGCCGGGGCGGCCCTTGGCGAAGGCTTCCGGCGACAGGGCGATGATGAGCTCGCCGTGGAAGGGGGCAAGCGTCGTCGTGCCGAGATAGTCGAGCACTTCGGGGCTCGTCAGGTCGCCGATCATGATGCCGGCGAGAAGCTCGATCATCGTGCCGATGGCCGAACCCTTGTGGCCGCCGAAGGGCAGCATGGCGCCGGCGAGTGCCGCTTCCGGATCGGTCGTCGGGTTGCCGTCGGCGTCGATCGCCCAGCCCTCCGGCAGCTGCTTGCCGGCGCGGCGATGCAGCTCGATCTCGCCGCGGGCGGCGACCGAGGTGGCGAAGTCGAAGACATAGGGCGAAGTGTCCTTGCGCGGCCAGCCGAAGGCGAAGGGATTGGTGCCGAGCAGCGGCTTGTTGCCGCCGGTCGGCGCCACCGTCGCATAGCTCGGGCACATGACGAGGCCGGCAAGGCCCTCGTTCGTCACGGCTTCGACTTCCGGCCAGAGCGCGGAGAAATGGGTGCAGTCGTTGATGACGAGCGCCGCGATGCCAAGCTTGCGGGCGCGCGCGGCGAGTTCAGGGACGCCGAGTTCAAAGGCCGGGTTGGCGAAGCCGCCGTCCGCATTGACCTTGACGATGGCGGAGCCTTCGTTGCTGTCGAGCACCGGAACGGCGTCCGGCTTGACCTTGCCGGCCTTGACGGTGCGCAGCGCGCCCTCGATGCGGTAGATGCCGTGCGACTTGCAGGCGTCCCGCTCGCCGGCGACGATGACGCGGGCGAGTGCCCCGGCCTGTACAGCATTGAGGCCGCCCTTGCGGAAGATGGCTTCGACGCGTTCGAAGAGAGCGGCGATCGTCAGGGTGGTGGTTTGCGTCATCTTTGGCCTCTTCCGCTGTGCCGCCCCATGCAGGTTGGCGATTGAACATTTGCATACATAGAGTATACAAGATTTCGACAAGTGCAATTCGCCCTTTCCTCTCCTATATCGGGCGAACCCCATTCCGCAAGAAAGGTACGTCTCATGGCTTTCACTCCCCACGGTAAACACCTCGTCGCCGGCGAATGGCTCGACGGCAACGGCACGTTTACCTCCTCGCCCGCCCATGGCCCGGCGCATGATTTCGCCGTCGGCACGGTCGAGCTGGTGAACAAGGCCGCGGAAGCCGCCGAAGACGCCTTCCTGAGCTACGGCTATTCCTCGCGTGCCGACCGCGCTGCCTTCCTGCGCGCCATCGCCGACGAGATCGAAGCCCGCGCCGACGCCATCACCGAGATCGGCACGCAGGAAACCGGCCTGCCGGTCGCGCGCCTGCAGGGCGAACGCGGCCGCACCACCGGCCAGCTGCGTCTCTTCGCCGACCATATCGAAAAGGGCGATTTCCTCGACCGCCGTTTCGATGCGGCGCTGCCCGATCACCAGCCGGCACCGCGCCCGGAAATCCGCCTGATCCAGCGGCCGATCGGCCCGGTCGCCGTCTTCGGCGCCTCCAACTTCCCGCTCGCCTTCTCGACGGCGGGTGGTGACACCGCCGCGGCACTTGCCGCCGGTTGCCCCGTCGTCGTCAAGGGCCACTCGGCCCATCCGGGCACGGGCGAGATCATCGCCGAAGCCGTTTTCGCCGCCGTGAAGAAGACCGGCGTGCATCCCGGCGTCTTCTCGCTGATCCAGGGCGGCAACCGCCAGGTCGGCGAGGCCGTCGTGCAGCATCCGCTGATCAAGGCCGTCGGCTTCACCGGCTCGCTGGCCGGCGGCCGCGCGCTGTTCAACCTCTGCGCCGCCCGTCCGGAGCCGATCCCGTTCTTCGGCGAGCTCGGTTCGGTCAACCCGATGTTCGTTCTGCCGGAAGCCGTGAAGGCCCGTGCGGAAAGCCTCGGCCAGGGCTGGGCCGGCTCGCTCACCATGGGTGCCGGCCAGTTCTGCACCAATCCGGGCATCGCGATCGTCCAGGACGGCGCGGACGCCGACCGTTTCACGGCCGCCGCCGTCGAGGCGCTCGCCAAGGTCGCCCCGCAGACCATGCTGACCGACGGCATCGCCAAGGCCTATCAGGACGGCCAGGCGCGCTTTGAAGGCCGCAACACCGTGAAGCCGCTGCTGACCACCGAATCCACCGGCCGCAATGCCCTGCCGAACCTGTTCGAAATCTCCGGCGACCAGTTCCTTGCCGACCACGCGCTGTCGGAAGAAGTCTTCGGTCCGCTCGGCCTCGTCGTTCGCGTCTCCTCGGTCGACGAGATGGTAAAGCTTGCCCGCAACTTCGAGGGCCAGCTGACGGCGACCATCCACATGGACGCCGGCGACCTCGCGGACGCCAAGCGCCTGCGCCCGTTCCTGGAACGCAAGGCCGGCCGCGTGCTGGTCAACGGTTTCCCGACCGGCGTCGAAGTGGTCGATTCCATGGTGCATGGCGGTCCGTATCCAGCCTCGACGAATTTCGGCGCGACGAGCGTCGGCACGATGTCGATCCGCCGTTTCCTGCGTCCGGTTTCCTACCAGAACTTCCCGGAAGGCCTGCTGCCTGAGGATTTCCTCAACTGATTCAAGCCTGAAGCATAGGTGTAAGAGCCGGGTCTTCCGAAAGGTGGGCTCGGCTATTTTTTTGCATACGAGCTATATACTTTTTGCATATTATTTGTATTTTAGAGGACGATTTACGTCACGGGCGAGGACGGACCTCGCCCAAGTGAATCGTCCAGACCAATTCAGGGAGAGAGTAATGAAGAAGACCTCGGTCCTCGCCTTCGGCCTCGTCGCCGCCACCGCCCTCACCAGCCCGGCCAAGGCCGACAAGCTTGACGACATCATCTCCTCGGGCACGCTGCGCTGCGCCGTCGTTCTCGACTTCCCGCCGATGGGCTCGCGCGACG
>NZ_CAMLFY010000159.1 GCF_946479415.1 uncultured Shinella sp.
GTTCCGTTCCTATGGCCGCAGAGATGAGGAGGCCATCGAATGGGCGCTGGAAAGCACCGGCCTTCTCAACCTTGCCGACCGGACCCTTCAGGAACTTTCTGGTGGCGAGCGTCAGCGGGCGTGGATCTCGGCGGCGCTGGCACAGGAGGCGGCCATCCTGCTTCTGGACGAGCCGACCTCTTTCCTTGACATCGGCTATCAGGTCGAGGTGCTGGACCTCGTCCATCGCCTCAGCCGCGAGCGCGGCGTGACGATCCTCATGGCGATCCACGACATCAACCAGGCGATCGCCGTCAGCGACCGGATCTCGCTCCTGGAGAAGGGCGAGCTGCGCTTCGATGGCGAACCGAAGGCGCTCGCCGAAAGCGGCCTGATCGAAAGCACCTTCCGGGTAAAAGGGCGGTTCGTCGAGGTCGCCCCGGACAAGCCGCCCCATTTCGACGTCGAGCTTACGAAGTTCCACCGTCCAGGGGTCTGACGAGGCGGAAGACGATCTTCGTCTGTGTGTAATAGTCGAGCGCATCGGCGAAGTCGGGCGTCCAGCCGTCCTCATAGAACGGAACGAAGCCGTCGAATTCCAGCTTGCGGCCTGAGACTTCGAAACCGGCTCTTGCGAAGGCTTTCGCATAGTCGGTGATCGACCGGTCCTGCACGACCGTATTGGTGCGCTTGGCGACCAGGTCGCGCCATTTCGGCCAGAGGGGATTGTCCGTATGGCAGCCCGTGACGGCGTAGTAGACGCCGCCCGGCTTCAGCGCCTTGAAGATATCGGCGGCATGGGCGTCGATGTCGGGAACGAGATAGATCACCTCATGGCTGAGCGCCAGATCGAACTCCTCGACCCAGCCTTCGAGCGTGCCGCCGACGGCGTGCTGGATGGGAATGTTGCCCTTGAACGCCTCGGCCTTGGCGACCGACTGCGCGGCGATATCGATGCCGAGCGCCTTGCGGAACGGCCGGATGGCATAGAGATGGCGCAGCAGGCCGCCCTGGTTGCAGCCGAAATCGAGCACGCTCTTCCGGCTGAGGTCGCGCTCGACGATCAGGTCTATGAGATGCCGCCAGATCGGCGCATGGCCATCGGCCATCCGGTCCTCCGCGTCCGGATCGACATACCAGGTGGCGATGGTGTCGGCTTTCTCGGGCATTGCGATCCTCTCCATTCTCATTCCGCGCCAGTGTCATACGGCACCGGGATGCCAGCGGAAAGCGGAAATAGGCGGCGTGCAGGCGACGCGAATATGCTTCCACACGGCGTTCAACGGGATAGGATGTCTGGCCTGGCGACTAGAGTGGTTTCCTCTCATCTTGTTCTGGAGGTTATCATGACGCAGGTCGTTCAAATTGACGCAATCAGGGAGGCCCTCGAGGGTCTTGACGCTATAGCGGAAATGCGCTCGGCATTTCAGCTTTATTCAGCCGGAAAGGTCGTGGTCCCCCCGGTCGGCGAATTGCTCTTCGACGAGCCGCCGGGTGAGATGCATGTGAAATATGGAGCCATTCGAGCCGACGATTGCTTCGTGATAAAGGTAGCGACGGGGTTCTATCGAAATCCGGCGCTGGGGTTGCCTTCGTCCAACGGGCTGGTTCTGGTATTTTCCGCGAAGACAGGCCACCCTCTGGCGATCCTGTTCGACGAAGGGCATTTGACCGACGTGCGAACCGCTGCCGCCGGCGCGGCAGCGGCGGGGTTGATCATGCCGCCGGACTTGGAGGCTATCGGGATTTGTGGCTCGGGAACGCAGGCGCGATTGCAGGCGGCTTATCTGCGTGAAGTTTCGGATTGTCGCAGGCTTATCGTCTGGGCGCGTGATGGACGGAAGGCAAGGTCTTGCGCGGACGACATCGCCCGGCTCGGTTTTGAAACTGCGGTTGCCGAAAATCCGAAAGACCTGATGACGCGGGCCAGGTTGATCGTGACGACAACGGCGTCCAGAGAGCCATATCTGATGGCCGGCGATATTCAGCCTGGAACAAGGATAATCGCCGTCGGAGCCGACACGGCGGAAAAGAGTGAGGTAGACGTCGGTATCATCGAGCGTGCTGCTTTCGTGCTCGCCGACAGCCGTCTCCAAAGTCAGGAGCGGGGTGAAATTCATCATGCACTCGCCAGGGGGCGGCTCGACAAGGGGCGAATTATCGAACTTGGAGAGATACTGGCAGAGCCCGGCCTTCTGTCACTTCAGCGCGACGATATTTGCGTTGTCGATCTGACGGGTGTTGCGGTGCAGGATATTCAGATCGCCAAGGCCGTCTGCCGAAGGCTGGGCATCTGACGGTGTCGGCGGCGCCGGGTACGGCGCCGCCTCTTCTTCAGAAATTGTTTTTGAGGAAAATATCGAGGCGCTGCAACGCCTCCTGGAAGTGGGCTTTATCCCCACCGATGCCGATACGCAGATATCCTTCCATGCTGAACCAACTGCCCGCGACCAGGAAAACCGACTGCTGTTCGCGCAGCTTGCGGCAGAATTCAGCGGATGGCATCGGCAGATTGTAGCGCAGGAATGCCATCGCGCCTGCCTTCGGCGCCGTCCAGCTGAAAATATGTGCGCGTGCATCGAGCCAGGTCTTGAGAACCGCCATGTTCGTGGAAAGCAAATTGCGGTTGCGCGCGATGATCCGTGACCTTGTTTCCGGGCGTAGCGCAAGCATGGCAATGCGCTGTCCGAGTGTATTGCTGCCGATTGTCGTGTAGTCCTGCCGTTCCATTGCCTTTGCGATGACGTCGATGGGCGCTACCAGCCAGCCGATCCGCAGACCGGCAAGCGCCATGGCCTTTGCC
The DNA here is from genome assembly GCF_946479415.1 of uncultured Shinella sp. The sequence goes on from NZ_CAMLFY010000159.1 coordinate 2,783, forward strand.
ATCCCTCCGGTAATGATCGACATCGGCGTCGCGTTGAAAAGGGTTGCCGTTTCGGTCCCTTCCAGCTCGGCGCCGCGATAAATCTCGTCCGCATGAAGATAGATGCCATGATGGCTGCACAGCGCGGTAATCTTCATCATTTCATCATCGGACAGTATCGAGCCGGTGGGGTTGTTGGGATTGCAGATCGAGATCAGATGCGTCTTGGGTGTGATCTTCGCCCTGATGGCTTCAATGTCGATCGACCATCGGTTGCCGGAAAACTGAAGCGGCACGAGATGCGCCTTTGCGCCGAGCGCGTCGATGAGTCCCGGAAGCTGCATGAAGTTCGGCGTGATGACAATCGCCTCGTCTCCGGCTTCGAGCAGGCTCATGACGACGAGCATGTTGGCTTCCGAGGAGCCGGTCGTGACCAGGACATTTTCGGCCGTTGCGCCCGGATGAAGCGCGGCGATCGCCTCGCGTAGTCCCGGTTCGCCCTCGGTATGGCCGTAGCCGAGTGGTAGATGAACGAGGCTCTGTATATCGTCGTTGCCAAGAAGCTCGCTTAGCGTGAAGGGATGCAGACCACTTTCCGTCAGGTTATAGTCGACGGTGTTTTCCCATAACGACTGGCTGCGTTCGAGTTCAAATAATTCAATGCGCATGTGTGGTTCCATTCGACGTGGAGCGCCTGCCCGATGCGGCAGAGTGCGACAAGGGATGTGACGACGGGCCGTTGCCCAAGCGCGCGACGCCTTTATCGATCTGTCGCGACGCAGCTTCAGACTATCCGAGCGTGACGCAAGTTTTCCTTGGAAGCGATGGACTGTGAAGCAGAAGATGTTTCCGTCGCTGGCGACAACGGCAACTTATTCTTCCCCCACCTGCGATACCGTCAGCGCGCCAGATCGGGCGCTTTGTCGAGCGGGAAGGGCTTCATCATGAACCAGATCAGCAACAATCTCATCAATGGTGCCTGGCGCCCTGCCGAGTGCTATAGCGAAAGCCGCAATCCTTCCGACACGGACGATGTGATCGGCCGTTTCGCGATTGCAACGGCGCAGGATGTCGGCGATGCGGTAGACGCCGCCCAGCAGGCATTTCCCGGCTGGCAGAGCGAAACACCGCAGCGGCGGGCGGATATTCTCGACAAGGTCGCGGAACTGATTGTCGCCCGCCATCAGGAACTGTCGGTCCTTCTGGCCCGTGAGGAAGGAAAGACAGTGCCGGAGGCGGCTGCCGAGATCACCAAGGCCTGGCAGACATTCAAATATTTTGCGGGTGAGGCCATCCGCATGTCGGGGGCAAGCCTTCGCTCGGTTCGCAAAGGCGTAGACATCGACGTCCGGCGCGAGCCAATCGGCGTGATCGGCCTGATCACGCCCTGGAATTTCCCGTTTTCCATACCGGCATGGAAAACGGCGCCAGCCTTGGCTTACGGCAATTGTGTCATCCTCAAGCCGTCTGAGCTGACGAATGCGATTGCGTGGGCTTTGGCATCCATCCTTCAGGAGGCTGGCGTGCCTCCCGGTGTATTCCAACTGGTGATGGGAGACGGCGCGACGGGAGCGATGCTCGTCTCGGACGTTGGTGTCGATGCGGTCAGCTTCACCGGGTCCGGGGCTGTCGGCCAGCGTATCGCGAACGTGGCGGTGGCCCGTGGGGCGCGCGTACAACTTGAGCTTGGCGGAAAGAACCCGCTCATCGTTGCAGACGATGCGGATCTTGAAAAGGCCGTCGATGCCGCCGTCCGCGGTGCATTTTACTCCTCCGGGCAGCGTTGCACATCATCCAGCCGCATCATCGTCGAGGCAGCCGTCCACGACGTCTTTGTCGAGCAGCTCATCGAGCGTACCGCGCGGTTGAAGGTGGGCAATGCACTCGATCCTGACAGCGATATCGGTCCCCTGGTAAGCGACACCCACCTTGGTCGGGTTGCATCATATGTTGAGAGCGCAGCCGTTGACGGCGCGCGTCACAGGTTCGGCGGACGCATCCTGTCGGGCAAAACGCCGGGACACTACTTCGAGCCGGCAATTTTTGCCGATGGCCGAAACGATCAGAAGATCAATCGCGAGGAGGTCTTCGGGCCGGTACTTTCCGTCTTCAAGGCTGCGGATTTCGACGATGCCCTTTCAATTGCCAATGCCACAACATTCGGTCTGAGCGCCGGCATATTCACGGCTTCGCATGTCAAGGCGCGGCGGTTCATTCGCGGCAGCAATACAGGAATGGTGATGGTGAACCTTCCGACGGTCGGTTCGGACTATCATGTCCCCTTTGGCGGGCGCGGTGCCTCTTCCTACGGCCCGAAGGAAATGGGCCTGGGCGCCATCGAGTTCTTTACCCAGAGCAAAACCGCCTACATCGCGGACTAGAATAGTCGATCCCCCGGGCAATGCCAGCTTCTGCTGTTTCTCCGCGAAACGAGACAAAACCGTGCTCTCGACGCTTGGCGAACGCCTGATTGTTTCTCCGGGGCGAACTAGCATCCAAACGATACCGATGCCGTAAAGGCACGCACAATGTGAGGAATATTCATGCCGAAAACACCGAATGTCATCGATCCGATCGCCATTGTCCCCGATATGAAATCGGCCTACCCGGAAGCCTTTCAGCGGGCTGTTAGCGGTCGTGGCAAACGGCGGCTGGCCGCCCTTGCAGGGCTTACCAATCTCTCGGCCGTTCATGTGGAGCTTGCGCCGGGCAGCGCCTCGTCGCTGCGGGTCTGGCATAGCCATGAGGACGAACTGATCCTGGTGGTGAGCGGCCAGGCCACCGTCATCACGGATGGTCGCGAGCAGATCGTCGACGCCGGCCAGCTTATTGGTTTTCCGGCCGGTGAGGCCAATGGTCACCAGATTGTCAATTGTGGCGCGTCGCCGCTGGTCTTCATCGAAATCGCCAGCTTTTCCGACGACAACATCTCGACCTATCCGGACGTCGACCTCTTGCAGGTGCCGGATGGCCGCGCTCGCCGTTTCGTGCGCCGAGACGGTACGCCTTACTAGGTCCGCCAGATGCATTCCCAGGTTTCTCCCCGTCTTTCCCAGCCTCTCGCGCGCGAGATCCTGGAACTCGTTTTTGCTCCACGCATTGCTCGGGAGGTTTCGCTCGGCATCGATGATCTTTGTTCGGTCAACGAAGCGCATCTTGTCATGTTGGCGCAGGCCGGCATGATCGAACCATCCGCCGCAAGATCGATTGCGGGCGCCTTGAGCGCCATGAGGGCGGAAGGTGCGGAATCCGTGCCGCAGGATCCGGCGCGCGAGGACGCCTATTTCAACTTCGAGGCCGCGCTGATGGAGCGTGTCGGCGCCGATGTCGGCGGGCGGCTGCACCTTGCCCGCAGCCGCAACGACATCAACGCAACGCTCGATCGGCTGGCCCTCGGAAGGCTGTTGTTGGTCCTCGGTGAAGAGCTTCTGGCGCTCAGGCGCGCGCTGCTCGACCGGGCGCAGGAGCATATCGAAACGATCATGCCGGGCTATACCCATCTTCAGCCGGCGCAACCGATCACATTCGGCTTCTACCTGTCCGGCATCGGGGACGCTTTGGCGCGGGATACCGTGAGGCTGTTCCAGGCCTACGATGCGACGAGGGCATGTCCCATGGGGGCTTGTGCCTTTGCGGGAACATCCTTTTCCATCGACAGGGGACTGGTTGCCGATCTTCTCGGTTTCGATGGCGTCCATGTCCATGCGCAGGACGCGGTCTCTTCGCGCGATTATGTCTGGAATTGCGCGGCATCGGTCCTCGGGCTCGCATCGACCTGGGGCCGTTTCGCTCAAGACCTTTACATTTGGGGCACGACCGAATTCGGCCTCGTGCGGTTTCCCGACAGTATCGCCGGCACATCCAGCATCATGCCGCAGAAGAAGAACCCGATCGCAGTCGAGTATCTCAAGGCGGCGTCCGGCGAAGTCATCGGGGGTGTAACCGCAACGTTCGGAATTCTCAAAGGTGCCCATTTCAGCCATGCCGGCGACAGCGGTCGGTCCGCTCTCGCGCCCTTCTGGCCGGTCGTTCAACTGGCCACCAATGCCGTCCGCATCGCGCGACTGGTCGCGCAGAATGTCGAAGCCGTCCCGGACGTGATGGCATCGCGCGCAGGTCAGGGCTTCTCAACCGCCACTGATCTGGCGGATTGCCTGGTTCGCGAGGCCGGGGTCTCTTTCCGGCAGGCGCACCATGTGGTTGCCGATCTCGTGCGCAGAGCGACAGAAACGGGCCGCACATTGGCCGAGTTCGATAAGGCCGAGATAACCGACGTATTGTTTCAGGAGGTTGGAAGGAATGTTGAGATCGATGGTGACCTCCTGAAGGATTGCCTTGATCCCCGTCGCTCGGTTGCCGGCAGGAAATCGTATGGCTCCACGTCGCCCGAGCAGGTTCGCCTCACACTTGAACGGGCTTCCGAAATGCTTGCCGCCGATGCCGATGCATTGACGCTGCGCCGCTGCCGTATCGAGTCTGCTCGTGACCTGCTGGCAAAGCGACTGGCAGCAATCGGGCACGTCGCATCCCCTCACGTTTGACAGGATCTTTCGGCCGGGGGGGCGACTTTGGAACAGTCTGCGTACAGCAACGAATAGAATGAATGCATGTCATGAGAGAGGGGACAGTATGTCCGGACATTTAGGGCAACTGATCCGGTTGGGTGAAATCAATCGAACGCCATTGGAGTTCACGCTCGACGGCGAACGGGTTTCTTGTCTTGCCGGTGACACTCTGTTGACCGCGATCCTGCTCGCGACCCGGCGGCTGCGCGATTCCGAGTTTGGCGATGGTGCCAGAGCGGGCTTCTGCAACATGGGAGCTTGCCAGGATTGCTGGGTTTCTCTGGCCTGCGGCGAGCGGGTGCGTGCCTGCACGACGCCCGTCGAAAACGGCATGGTCGTCATGACCAGAGAAATGGTGTAGGCATGGAACAGGAGCGCATTATCATTGTCGGGGCAGGGCCGGCGGGAACCCGTGCTGCGGAAACACTCTATAATGCCGGATGCCGCTCGTTGACGGTCATCACCGAGGCTCCGGCAAGCGGCGGGCAGATTTATCGACGCCAGCCGCCGGGTTTCGAGCGGGACGCGCAGGCGCTCTATGGCGACGATGCAGTCAAGGCGACCGATCTGCATCGCTCGTTTGACGCAATCAGCAGTCATATCGACTACAGGCCCAATACCCTTGTCTGGAACATCTTCGATAAGACGGTCTTTACCAGCGGCCCAGCCGGGGTCGAGCGATTGCCTTTTTCCCGCGTCATCCTGACCACGGGCGCAATGGACAGGATCATCCCGGTGCCGGGTTGGACGTTGCCCGGCGTTTACACGCTCGGCGGTGCGCAGATCGCGCTCAAGGCACAAGCTTGTGCGATCGGTCGCGCGGTTGTCTTTGCCGGGACCGGGCCTTTGCTGTATTTGGTTGCTTACCAGTACGCAAAAGCCGGCGCGAACGTCGTGGCGGTTCTGGATTCTTCATCCTTCCGCAACAAGCTGAAGGCTGCCGCTCGCATGGCCGCCATCCCTTCGCTGCTGCTGCGGGGTATCGGCTTTCGCCGCTATCTCGCCAGGAAGGGCGTCCTCATCGTCGAAGGGGCGAGGCTACTCGCCGTCGAAGGACAATCGTCGGTCGCGGGCGTTCGCTACAGCGCCGCACGGGGGGAGGAAGTCGTCCGTTGCGACGCTCTGGGCCTTGGATTCGGTCTCAGTCCTGAAATGCAGCTTGCCGAGATCGCGGGCTGCAGCACGCAGTTCAATCCCGTGAGTCGGCAATGGAACCTGCGCCACGACGGCGAAGGG
>NZ_CAMLFY010000160.1 GCF_946479415.1 uncultured Shinella sp.
GATCGACATGCTTCAGCGTCAGCACGTCGGTGCCGGCCTTGATCAGCACGTCGTCGCCGCTCTGCACCGCGTGGCTCTTCATGAGGTCGGTAAAATCCGTGATGGCGTCGAGCTTGGAGAAATCGATCCGGTCGGTGCCGGCCACGAAATCCGTCACCGTGTCCTTGCCTGACCCCTTGGAGAAGATGAAGACATCCGCGCCGGCGCCGCCCGTCAGCGTGTCGTTGCCTGCGCGCCCATCCAGAATGTCGTTGCCGCCCAGACCGGAAAGCTTGTTGCCGCCGCTGTTGCCGATCAGCACATTGGCGAGCGCATTGCCCGTCCCGCTCATGCCGGCCGTGCCGAGCAGCACGAGCTTTTCGATATTGGCGCCAAGCGTATAGCTCACGGTGGACTGCACCGTGTCCGTGCCGCCATTGACCTTTTCGATCAGCTTCAGCGTTGCGTCACCGACGAGATAGGTATCGTTGCCAGCACCACCGGCCACCGTGCCGATGACCTTGCCGCCGCGCGTGTCAAAACTGTCGTTGCCGGCGCCGAGATCGACATTGCCGCGGATCGTGCCGTTGTTGGTGATGATCTCCACGCCGCTGCCGCCCTTGAGCGCGGTGCCTGTGGCCGTGATCGAACCATTGTTGGAGAAGATGTTCTTGCCGCTGCCGAGAAGCGCCACGGCGATGCCGCTTACCGCCGTCACGCCGCCATTGTTGGTCAGCGTCGCCGAAGCGCCGTCCATGAGGATGCCTGAGGCGGCCTTGATCGTGCCGTTGTTGGTAACCTCAGCATTCGCGCCGCCGACATCGATGCCCTCGCCCGAGGTCGAGGTCAGCGTCTTGTGATTGGCGAAATTGACCGAGCTGCCGTCGAGCCGCACCGCATCATTGGCGGCGCTGATCGTGCCGTTGTTCGAAATCACCGCATTGGCGCCCGTCACGACAAGGCCTTCGTCGCCGCGCGACAAAAGCTTGCCGTTGTTGGTGATGATGGCGCTCGTGCCCGTCACGACGATAGCGTCCAGCCTGCTGTCGACCGTGCCGCTGTTGGTGACCGTCGCCTTCGTGCCGGCGCTGCGGATGCCGTCATCGGCGGTGGAATTGATCATGCCGTAATTGGTGATGATCGCGCCGATGCTCGAGACGATGACGGCGTCGCCGCCGCTCTTGATCGTGCCGTGATTGGTGACGAGCGCCTTGTCGCCCGTCGCCTTGATGCCGAGGCCGGCGGCGGAAAGCGTCGAGCCTTTGTTGGTGAAATTGATGTTGGCGCCGGCAAAGATGCCCGCCGCCGTGCCGCCCGAAAGCGTGCCGAGATTGGTGAGGATGAGCCCGGTTCCCGACGCCGTCAGCCCGACCAGCTTGGCGGACACGAGGCCGTCGGCCTTGATCGTGACATCGCCGGCCTTGGCGGCAATCGCAGCGTTGCCGAACACGACGCCATTGCCCGCCGTTGACGTCACCCGACCATCGAACACCAGCGAGCGGCCGGTATAGCTACCGCCGGCATCCACGGCCGTGCCCTTCGTCCTGATATCGATGTCGGGATAGACAATCCACTGGCTGTCGGCCTTGCGGGCGACAAGCGTCGACGTCATGTCGGCCGTGATTTCGTATTTCGTCATTCTATCGGGCGTCCATCATTGACGTGGTCACGTCCTAGCGCCTTATCGGCAAAGAATTCGTTTCGATTGCGGCGGTATCGCCAAAGCTTTCAGAGAGGGTTAACGGCGGAAGAACCCGTCCTTCACAGGCTCCGCACCAGCAAAATCCACGAGATCGCCGAGATCGTCCGCCTCGACCGAAACGACCCACAGGTCGCTGTCGAAACGCCGCTCCCGCGCAATCGCCTCGGCCACCGCCGCCGCCTCCACGCGCGCAAGCCTGGTCTCGAACAGCCGCGTCGTGTTGCTGTCGTCCTCGCCGAAAAAACTCTGCGGCGCCGGGGCATGGAGGCTCTCCGCACCATCGCGGAAAACCTGCCGCACGAAGACCGCTCCCGCCGCCTCCGCCCCCTTCGCCTCGACAGCCGCGAAATCGCCGCGGGCGAAGACCCGGCGCATCAGGGCGGAGACGAAGATATCGGTACGAAGACGCATGCCCGCGTCCTACACGGCGCGGGCTCTAAGGGCAATCGCGAGGTCTGGGGTGATCGCCGGCGTCAGAGCGCGCCGATATCCTTGAGCTTGGCGAGAACCTGCTGGTTGGGCTCTCCCGTCACCGGCAGGCGATAGTGCTTTTCGAAATGGCGGATCGCCACGCGGGTCTTCTCGCCGATCAGCCCGTCCACGGCGATATCCGTATAGGCGATGTTGCTCAGACCCTTCTGGATCTTCATCACCATGTCGCTCGGCACGGGCTTGGCCACGGCGGAGGTAACCGCCGGATCGGCCTCGGCCTCCATGATCGCGGCGGCGATCGGATCGGCTTCCTCTTCGGCGACGGGCTTGGCCGTCGTCACAGGCTTCTGCTCGATGACCTTGGCCACCTCGTCGAACGGACGCTCGCCGGGCGTCACGTCGGTGATCTCGGGCAGTTCCTCGCCCTCTTCCTGGCGCTCGATGACGAAGGTCGTCACGTCGTGCGGCTCGGGCCGGGTGGCGGTGAAACCAAGGGAGTTGTCGGCCGAGCGGGTCCTCAGGAACGGCGACGGATGGCCGCCCGGCTGATACCACAGCGCATTGGCCGCGACGAAGGAGAAGACGACGATGAAGGCGCAGGTGCCGCCGACGGCCGTCGGGTTGCGGGCCGCAAGTCCGCCAAGGGCCATCAGGCCCGTCAGCACGATATTCGGCCGGCGCGGCGGCGGGGCGGCGCGCGCACCGGAACGGCCCTTGCGGGCCTGGCCCTGCGGCCGCCGCTCAGGCTGTTTTCTGACGTGCGCGTTCATCGTTCCTGTCCTTGCCATCGAGCGACGGCTCGTAAACGGTCTCCATATCAGGCGCAAGGCGCGGCGGGAAATCGACCGTGGATGCGCCGGCGGCATGCAAGTCGTTTTCGTGCGCGATGCCTGCGCCATCGGCGGGCACGCGGATGGTGATGACGGTGCCCTCGCCCGGCTTGCTCTGGATCACGAACGAGCCGCCATGCAGCGCGACCAGCCCCTTGACCAGCGACAGGCCCAGCCCGGTGCCTTCATACTTGCGGGTATATTCGTTCTGCACCTGCATGAAGGGCTGGCCGATCAGCGCCAGCTTTTCGGCGGGAATGCCGATGCCGGTGTCGCTGACGGTGAGCAGGAGGTCGCGTCCCTCGCGCGCCGCATCCATGGTGACGATGCCGCCGCGGTCGGTGAACTTGATGGCGTTGCCGACGAGATTGATGAGGATCTGCTGGATCGCCCGCTGGTCGGCCACCACCTCGCCGATGGCGCGCGGCACGCGGCTCGTCAGCTTGATGCCCTTGTCGCGCGCCTGAAGGCCGAGCATCTGCTCGCAGGCGCGCACGCTGTCGGCAATGGCGAAGGGCTCGGTCAGCAATTCGTAGCGGCCGGCCTCGATCTTCGAAACGTCCAGCATGGTGTTGACCACCGACAGCAGATGCGAGCCCGACTGGTGGATCAGCGCCACATATTCGCGCTGGCGATCGTTTTCCAGCTTGCCGAAATACTCGCCCGACAGGATGTCGGAGAAGCCGAGAATGGCGTTGAGCGGCGTGCGCAGCTCATGGCTGACGGCCGCCAGGAACCGCGTCTTGGCGTCATTGGCCGATTCGGCTTCGGCGGCCTTGCGGGCCGTCTCGCTGCGCAGCAGCGCCTCTTCGGAAATGTCGCGCGACTGGGCGATGACGGCGACGAGCGAGCCATCGGCCGCCATCATGGCCGTCATTTCCACGCGCATATGCATGAACTGGTCGGCATTGGCCTCGATGCGCGGCCGGTCGATGCGGATATCGACGGTCTCGCGCGCGCCGCCCTGGCGCAGGCGGTCGATCGCCGCGACGAAGCCGATGCGGTCGGAGACGTGGATCTGGTCGAGATAGCCGCGGCCCATCGGGTCGCGCATCCAGGCGAGCATGTCGGCGCGGTCGCGACCGTGCACGGCGGTAACGAAACCGCGCGCGTCATGGAGCGTCACCAGACCGGCAAAGAGATCATAAGGAGAGACCGCGGGCGGTGCGGTTGCGGCCAGCTCTTCGGCAAAGCTCTTGGTCGGCGCGGCCTTGGGTACGCGCACGGAAGAAGCGGCAGCGGCCAGCAGCGCACCGGCACCGGCCAGCGCCACACCGGCCGGAAGGGCGGCGGAGGCGGGCATGACGGCGGAAAGGGCAAGCGGCAGGCCGGGAACGGCAGCGAGAAGCGCGAGCGTCGTCGCGCGAAGGGATGCGGACGGGCGCATGTCGGCGTCCACGCCAGCAACGCCAGCAACGGCGCCCAGGCGGGCCGCCATTCTGTCAGCGATGATGGTCAATTGGCGCAACGCAAAACCCTGTCGTTCATGTTCTTTTCTGTGAGCCCAAAATCGCACCGGCGACTTAGGAAAGGATAAACGGGAGAGGTCGGAAAGGGGGGCAAAAAGCCCCAAAAGTCCCATTTCGGGTCAATCCAACGGCCATTCGTCCGGCGTGGTTAACGGGGCGTAAGCGCCTCATTTTGCGGCATTTTTCTGTTCGTATTAACCTCTGGGGCAAGGCCGCCCAAAGCGGGCTCCCGGCATTCCGGCGCCTCAGGCCGCAAGGGGCCGCCTTCATCCTTAACGGCGATCGCTAAAATCTGCCTCAAATGCCGGTAAAGCTGCCGATCGTTCGAATTTTACTTAAAACTGGGCAAAAACTGACTGATTCCTGCAAAGGGGAATTTCCTTCCGGCCCCTATTCTCGCATCAACGGTTCGCCAAGGACCAATCAAGCCGAAGGCCGCCAAGAGCCGAGGCGTATAGTGAGGATGGCAAGCGATGTGGTTTCTGATCAAGGGAACGTTCTGGTTCTCACTTGTGCTGGTGCTGCTGCCCTTTCTGGATCCGGCCTCGTCCGCGAAACTGGAAAACGGCCCGAGCGTCGAGCTCGGCGATACGTTCAGCGCCGCGACCGAAGCACTTTCCTATGTGACGGCCATGTGCTTGGAAAAGCCTGACGTCTGCCAGAAGGGGACCGAAACCTTCGTGGCGCTCGGCCACCGGGCACGGGAAGGCGCGCATATCGCCTACAAGTTCCTCGACACCCAGTTTGCCGAAGACGACGCCGCCGTCGCCAAGGCCGAGCCCACCAAGGGCGAAGCGCTCGACCAGCCGCTGCCGAAGATGGCGGCCAATGTCGATGCCGACGCCGAGGTCATCACCGGCACGATCGCCATCCCGACCCGCCGCCCCGATCACAAGGGCTGACGCCGGGTTCACCTTCTAAAGTTTCTGCCTGCCAATTTACTGCCTGCCTGACTCGTTGCCCTGCAACCGCCGTATGGACCCTGTCCCTACGGCGTTTCTTTTTGTGCCGGTCTCGCCTATATCAGGGCAAACTTCGAGAGACCCGCCATGGCCACGCTGCAAGAGATCATCGACGACTTCGCCTTCCTGGAAGAATGGGAGGACCGCTACCGCTTCGTCATCGAACTCGGCAAGGCGCTGCCCGATCTCGCCGAGGACAAGCGCACGGCGGCCAACAAGGTGCAGGGCTGCGCGAGCCAGGTCTGGCTCGTCAGCCATACCGGCGAAGGTGCCGATCCGGTCATGACCTTCGAGGGCGATTCGGACGCCCATATCGTGCGCGGCCTCGTCGCCATCGTGCTCGCCATCTATTCCGGCAAGCGCGCCTCCGAGATCGCAGCCCTCGACGCCATCGACACGTTCAACACGATCGGCCTCGTCGAGCACCTCTCCTCGCAGCGCGCCAACGGCCTGCGCTCGATGATCAAGCGCATCCGCGAGGAAGCGGCGATCAAGGTCGCCGCCTAAACGTAGGCGGCGAACAGGAAGGACACCGCCAGCACGAAGATCAGTGTCGGGATCGCCCACATGATCGCCGTATAGGCCTGCTCCTGCACATAGGGGCCGAACAGCCGCGCCACCACATTGAAGCGCGAGAAGACGACGTTCACGAAGAGCGCCGAGGCAAGCCCGATATAGTTCAGCGCAAACAGCCGATTGACCGTGTTGTCGCCGACCGACAGCACCGTATAGCTGCTGTAGACCGTGAAATTCAGCGCGATGATGGCGAAGAGGCCGCCGATGATGATGTTGACCATCTCATAGGTATCCACCTGGAAGACGCCGTCCTCCATGGTGTTGAGCCAGATCGCCAGCTGCGGAATGAGCAGCGACGCGAGCAGCGGAATGAAGATCGAGGCGACGACGAGGCCAAGCTTGCGCTCGATATCGAGTGAGGCGACGACCTGTGCGTGGGTGCCGTTGTACCAGCCCGGCTGTGGGGCGCTCTTCAGGTCGATGAGGCCGATGGTCCAGCCGCCGAGTTCGGCATTGGCGGAGGGACGGCTGAAATCGATATCGGACTGGTCGAAGCGCAGGATCATCTCCGCCGTCGTCAGGCCATCGGCTGATATCGCGACGGCGAGTTTCTGGCGGTCGAAGGGGAAGCGCTCGACATTGACGTCGACGGTGAAGTCGGCGGTCACCCGGTGCAGCAATTCCGCCTGCCCGCTCGGATAGATCTTCAGACCATATTCGGAGCGCTCCGCCTCGCCGACTTGGTTGGCGATGCGCACCGGCGGAGTCCAGATCTCCTTCATGCGCGCCTCGGCCGCACTGCCGCGCAGCGTTTCCGGCGTACCGCCGCCATCGGCCCCGCTCGCCAGGCGCGAATCGGTCCAGCGCAGGCGCAGGTCCACCGTGGCGCGGAATTTCCCGGCATTCTCGTCGAAACTCTCGATCGACAGCACGGTCGCCGCCGCCTGCACGGCAATCGGCAGGCCTTTGTCGCGCGGCAGGGTGGGATCGGCGAGTGCCGGGGTGCAGAAAGCGGCGAAGAGCGCGATCAGCGCCGCAAGGCCGGCGGCCATGAAACGGAAGCGCGCCATGTCAGAGCGCCTTTTCCGGTTCGGCGCGGCGGCTGCGGATGCGCTCATAAAGCCGCAGCATCGGCTGCATTTCCTCCGGGAAGGTTTCCGCGCCTTCGATGGGCGCCAGCGTCCCGCCATGGCCCACCGCATCGAAGCGCTCGCCAAGCACGGCCAGCGGGCGCAGCAGGAAGCCGCGCAGCACGATGAGGATGAAGGCGGCGAGCAGCACGATAGCGATAAGGGTGACGACCCCCTGCCAGATCAGCAGCCGGCTGACGGCGGCGCGCGAGGCGCTGAAATCCTGCGTCGCGGCGATGACGCCGAGTGGCGTACCAGAGCCGCTGGTGACCGGCAAAAGCACGACGCCGCGGGCAAGGCCCTGGGCGTCGCGCACATAATGGGACGGCTCGTTGACGACGGCGATATCGCCAGGGCCGGCAAGCTCGGCCATCAGCTGCGCATTGGTCGCCTCGATGCGGATATATTTGCCGACGCGGTTCTGGTCTCCTAGACGCTCCGGGTCGATGCCCTGACCGTATTCCCTGAGGATGCTCTCGTCGATGAACAGCGCGAGATCGAGGCCGTAAGCCGTCTTGAGGTTGGCGAGAACGCTGCCGTAATCGATGCCGAATTCGAAGGTGCCGATATGGTTGCCGGCCGGGTCCAGCACGGGCGAAACGCCGAAGATGCCCGGCCCGTTGCGCGCGACGGCGGCCCCCTTCATCGGCACCCGCTCCTTGTTGGCCGCGACCACAAGCGGGCGCGTGCGGCTCAGGTCATCCCCGAATTTCGCGGGGTCATGCAGGCGCAGGAACGAGACGGCATCGGCCGTGTGGAACTGCGCCTGGTCGACGCCGTGGCGGGCCTTCTGGCCGGCGAAACTGGCCGAAAGTTCCGCATTCAGCCCGGTCCGGTCGCCGGCGGCGAACAGCCGGCGCACCGTCGGCAATTCGGCGATCAGCTCGGCGCGCGCCAAAGCCTTGTTTTCCGAATCGCGGATCGCCGTTTCGACGATCGCCTGCATGGTCTGGAACTGGCTGCTTTCGACGGCATCGGTCATGCCGGAAAACAGGCGGCTGGTCACCAGCGCGGCGCCGGCCACGATGATGACGACAGCCAGGATGAGAGCAACGGGAGCGCTGCGCCGGAATGTCATGAAAAGCCTGCGATACTGGAGAAACCGGGATGGTTGACGCAAAATTAACAGCGTTTTCTAAACTAGCAATCGCAGGATTTTCAAAGTCCATTTTTGACCGCCGCTCCGCCGCGAAAACCCGTTCGCAGCGGAGCCTTCGCAACGTGACGATCGTCAGCGCGGCAGGTCCGGCCGATAGCCTTCGCCACCCCAGACATGCGCCCGGCGCGGCGGCGGCGCTGGTGGCGCATAGTGGCG
>NZ_CAMLFY010000161.1 GCF_946479415.1 uncultured Shinella sp.
CGCTGGTGATGGGCGTGCCGAAGAAGCGCGAGGACAAGATTTCGACCTGGCTCGTCAAGGAACAGACGCCGGATGGTGACCGCATGCGCATCGCCAAGCACGGCGAGGATGGCGCCGATCACGCGGTTTCCTTCTACCGCATCATCGAGCAGGCCGCGCAGAACTATGCGTGGCTGGAGATGGAACCCTATACCGGCCGTACGCATCAGCTGCGCGTGCATGCCGCGCATATCGGTCATCCGATCATCGGCGATCCGAAATATTTCGAGGCCGACCTCAACTGGGCCTTTCCGGGTGGCGTGCAGAACCGTCTGCACCTCCATGCCCGCCGCATCGACATTCCGCACCCCAATGGCGGGCGCCTGCGCGTCACAGCACCGCTGCCGCCGCATATGGTGCAGACCTGGAACCTTTTCGGTTTCGACCAGACGGCCGGGGACGAGGAAGACTGATGCGGCTCGCCCTGTTCGATTGCGACGGCACGCTGGTCGACAGCGCGCGGCTGATCCATGAGGTCATGGCCCGCACCTTTGTCGATTTCGGCCATGCTCGGCCGGATATCTCCGAGACCAAGGCGATCATCGGCCTGACGCTCGACATCGCCATTGCTCGCATGCAGGGCAAGCCGCATGTCGACGAGGAGGCGCTGGCGATGACGGCGCATTACAAGGCGACCTATACCGGCGTGCGCGCCGAACCCGGCTTCCAGGAGCCGTTGTTTCCCGGCATCGCCGAGATGATGGCGCAACTGGAACGCCAGGAGGATCTGCTGATCGGCGCCGTCACCGGAAAATCCCGCCGAGGCCTCGATCTCATCCGCGCCGCCCACGGGTTCGACAAGACCTTCTTCGTCTCGCGCACGGCGGATGATTGCCCGTCTAAGCCGCACCCCGCCATGGTGACGGAATGCTGCAGTGAAGCGGGTATCGATGCGGCCCGCACGGTTGTCATCGGCGATGCGATTTACGATATGCAGATGGCGAAGGCGGCCGGGGCGAAGGCCATCGGCGTTTCCTGGGGCTATGCCAGCGTGCCCGAACTGGTCGCGGCCGGCGCGGATCACATCCTGCGCACGCCCGCAGACCTTCTCGACTGGTTGGAGACTTTCTGATGCGTGACATCCTGAGCGATCTTTCCGATGCGATGAGCGATCCCGATCCGGTGCGCCGCGCGCAGATCCAGATGAAGCGGCCGCTGCCCAAGCGCTTCTATAAAGAGGTCTCGACCGACAAGGCGGAGGAGGGGTTTCGCATCCTGCTCGACGGCCGCCCGGTGCGCACGCCCGGCAAGAAGCTGCTGGCTGTCCCCACCCAGGCAATCGCCGATCGCCTTATGGCGGAATGGGACGCGCAGGCCGAAGAAATCGATCCGGCAAAGATGCCGGTGACGCGCCTCGTCAACACGGCGATCGATGGCGTCACGGAAAATCTCGATGCGGTCTTCGACGAGATCGTGCGTTTCGCCGGCACGGACATGCTCTGCTACCGTGCGGATTCGCCTGAGGGTCTCGTTGCGCGCCAGCGCGACGGCTGGGATCCGGTGCTGCGCTGGGCGGCGGACGGCAAAGGCATCCGCTTCATCCTCGTCGAGGGCGTGATGCATCAGGAGCAGCCGGCGCCTGCCATCGAGGCCTATGCCGCCGCGCTCTCCGCCTGGCGCGATCCGCTGGCGCTTGCCTGCGTGCACACCGTCACGACGCTGACAGGCTCCGCGCTGCTGGGCCTCGCCTTCGCCGAGGGCGTCATCGATGCCGACAAGGCCTGGTCGCTTGCCCATATCGATGAGGACTGGCAGATCGAGCATTGGGGCACCGACGAGGAAGCCTTCCATCGTCGCGAACTGCGCCGCGAGGAGCTGGACGTTGCCGCGTCCGTGCTGTCCGAAATGCCGCGCTGACCAGACTTTCTTAAGATTTCCGCTCCATTTTGGCGCATCGTCCAACAGCTATAGCCGACCCGCACCGAGTCCCATGCAGTTCCTTCTCCGCGCCGTTCTTTCCGTCTGCCTCGCCATTTCCGTGCCGCTTTGTGCAAATGCCGAGGGTTTTCCCGTCCGTGATATCCGCAAGGTCGTCGTCAGCGGGGATGCCGATGTGCCGCGCGCGTTGCTGAAGCGCACCGATGCCTATCTGAAGCGTGCCGCCAACGCGACGCGTCGCGCCGTCACGCTCGACCGCGCTTCGATGGATGTGCGCGTGACCAGGGTCACGCAATCGGCGAATGGAGCGAGTTCGGCACAGGTCACGGTCACGCTGTCCGATGTGAAGGGCGGCGTTTCCGCGCGCAATACGCTCACCGTCAACAGCTTCATGCCATCCGCCAGGGGGCGCGATGCGGCGCTCGGCGATGCCATCGCAAAGCGCGTGGCCATCGCCTATCGCCTCGCACCGGTCTCGGCCGGAAAGCTCAATGAAGGCAAGCGCCCGGCAAAGGGCCGCAAATATGCCGGCGGCAAGCGCAAGCCTGCTGTACAGAAGCCGGTGAAATCCTATTCGCGCCGGGATAACCGCCCGCTGGTCATCCCGACCGAAGCGGCGCTGACGGTGCGCTCCCGCGCGCTTGCCGATGGCTCCACCGGGAAGGTCGCGCCCTGCGTGGTCACCCAGACGATCAGCTGCGATTGACGGCCTGGCCCACCTAAGACCATCGATCTAGGGACTGCCCCTTCAAGCACCGGTGTCCTCATGCTAAGCCCCTCATGCTAAGCCGTTGTCATAACGGGAGGAACCGAGGCGTCATGAAGGAAATTCTCCACGAGCTCGAAGTCCGGCGCGAGCGTGCCCGCATGGGCGGCGGCCAGGCGCGTATCGATGCGCAGCACAAGCGCG
Source organism: uncultured Shinella sp. (assembly GCF_946479415.1). The sequence goes on from NZ_CAMLFY010000161.1 coordinate 2,828, forward strand.
GCAAGCTGACGGCGCGCGAACGCATCGATATCTTTCTGGACGAGGGCTCGTTCGAAGAGTTCGACATGTTCGTCGAGCACCGATCCACCGATTTCGGCATGGAGAAGTCCAAGATCGCCGGTGACGGCGTGGTCACCGGCTGGGGCACCGTCAACGGCCGCACCGTCTTCGTCTTCGCCAAGGATTTCACCGTTTTCGGCGGATCCTTATCCGAAACCCATGCCCAGAAGATCATGAAGGTCCAGGACATGGCGCTGAAGAACCGCGCGCCGATCATCGGTCTTTACGATGCCGGCGGGGCGCGCATCCAGGAGGGCGTGGCGGCGCTCGGCGGCTATGCCGAGGTCTTCCAGCGCAATGTGCTGGCGTCCGGCGTGATCCCGCAGATTTCCGTCATCATGGGGCCGTGCGCCGGCGGGGACGTCTATTCGCCCGCCATGACCGATTTCATCTTCATGGTGCGCGACACGTCCTACATGTTCGTGACGGGTCCGGATGTCGTGAAGACCGTGACCAACGAGACGGTGACCTCGGAGGAACTCGGCGGCGCCTCGGTTCACACCACCAAGTCCTCGATTGCCGATGGTGCCTATGACAACGACGTCGATGCGCTGCTGCAGGTCCGCCGCCTCGTCGATTTCCTGCCGCAGTCCAACACGTCGCCCGTGCCGGAGATCGAGTGCTTCCAATCGGTGGAAGAAGTGGATGGGTCGCTCGATACGCTCGTTCCGGCCAACGCCAACAAACCCTACGATATCAAGGAATTGATCCTCAAGACCGTCGATGAGGGCGATTTCTTCGAAATCCAGGAAAGCTTTGCGAAGAACATCGTCTGCGGCTTCGGCCGCATCGAGGGATCAACCGTCGGTTTCGTCGCCAATCAGCCGATGGTGCTGGCGGGCGTGCTCGATTCGGACGCCAGCCGCAAGGCGGCGCGTTTCGTGCGTTTTTGTGACTGCTTCAGCATTCCCGTCGTCACATTCGTCGATGTGCCGGGCTTTTTGCCGGGCACGAGCCAGGAATATGGCGGCCTTATCAAGCATGGCGCAAAGCTGCTCTTCGCCTTTGCCGAAGCGACCGTACCGAAAGTCACGCTGATCACGCGAAAGGCCTATGGCGGCGCCTATGACGTAATGGCATCGAAACATCTGCGCGGCGACATCAATTATGCCTGGCCGACGGCGCAGATCGCGGTCATGGGCGCTAAGGGGGCCGTCGAGATCATTTTCCGCAAGGATATCGCCGATCCCGAAAAGATCGCGGAACACACGAAAATGTACGAGGATCGCTTCCTGTCACCTTTCGTGGCGGCGGAGCGCGGCTATATCGATGAGGTGATCATGCCCCATTCGACGCGTAAGCGCATCGCCCGCGCACTCCGGCTGCTGCGCAACAAGGATCTGGAAAATCCCTGGAAGAAGCATGATAACATTCCCCTCTGAGGGAAACGGAAGGGAATGCCTGCCATGTTCGATCGCTTGTCAGCCTATCAACCGCAGGCGCTTGCCGCCTTGCGCATCATGTCGGCATTGCTCTTCATCGAGCACGGCACCCAGAAATTCTTCAATTTTCCGCCGGCCGAGCAGCCTTTCGGCGACCTGATGAACATCATCGGTCTGGCGGGCGTGCTGGAGGTGTTGGGCGGGATACTGCTTCTGATCGGGCTCTTCACCCGGCCGGTGGCCTTCGTGCTCTGCGGCTTCATGGCTGTCGCCTATTTCATGGCGCATGCGCCGCAGAGCTTCTTTCCGATCAACAACGGCGGTGATGCCGCTGTTCTCTTCTGCTTCGTCTTCCTCTACCTGACGGCAGCAGGGCCGGGCGCGTTCGCCCTCGACAATCGTCGCCGTTAATCAGCGCAATTCCGGACGTAAAACCGCTTCGCACTTTTGCTGGAATTGCTTTTAGGCGACGAACTTCAGGCCGAGAATACCGGTGACGATCAACGCGATGCAGCCGATGCGCATCGCAGTCACCGGTTCGGCGAAGAGCACGATGCCGAGAATGACCGTGCCGACCGTGCCGATGCCGGTCCAGATCGCATAGGCCGTGCCCATGGGCAGCGTCTTCACGGCAAGACCGAGAAGCACGATGCTGACGACCATGGAGCCGGCGGTCAGGACGGTGGGAACCAGCTTCGTAAAGCCGTCGGTGTATTTCAGGCCGATGGCCCAACCGATTTCGAAGATTCCTGCGAGGGTAAGAAGGATCCAGGGCATTTGCCTACTCCGTTTCAAGGGAGCGAGGCCGTCCCCGCGATCGTGACCGGGATGTTCCCGGCGGTAGCCGTCTACCGGAGCGGACTATCGCCGATCGGGACTGCAAGGGCAAGGGCAGGGGCGGCATGTCAGCCATGCGCCCCCGCCATAGCCTTTCAATTAGGCGCCGAGGCGTTCGGCATGCCACTTCAGATGCTCGTCCATGAAGGTCGAGATGAAGTAGTAGGAATGATCGTAGCGCTCGTGCATGCGCAGCGTCAGCTTGATGTCCGTGTCCTTGATCGCCTCTTCGAACAGCCAGGGACGCAGGCCATTGTCCAGGAAGCCGTCGGCCTTGCCCTGGTCGATCAGGAATTCCGGGAAGCGGGCGCCGTCCTCGACGAGTGCGCAGGCATCGTATTCGCGCCAGGCCGCCTTGTCGGCACCGAGATATTTTTCGAAGGCCGGGATCGACCAGTCGGCGCTGGAGGGTGCGACGATCGGCGCGAAGGCCGAGCAGCTCTTGAAACGGTCCGGATGCTTCAGCGCAATGGTCATTGCACCATGGCCGCCCATTGAATGGCCGAAAATGCCCTGGCGATCCATGTCCATGCGGAAATGCTGGCGCAGGAAGTTCGGCAGCTCCTCGGTGACGTAGCTGTACATCTGGTAGTTTTCCGCCCAGGGCGCTTCCGTGGCGTCGAGATAGAAGCCGGCACCCTTGCCCATCTGCCAGTTGGTCAGCTCGTCCGGCACGTCGTTGCCGCGCGGGCTCGTATCCGGGCAGACGATGATCAGGCCAAGCTCGGCAGCCATGCGGCGGTACTCGCCCTTCTCCATGACATTGGCATGGGTGCAGGTGAGACCGGAGAGATACCAGAGTACCGGGCGCGGTTCGCTGATTGCCTGCGGCGGCACGAAGACGGCGAAGGTCATCTCGGTCTTGCAGGCTTCGGACTCATGGGCGAAGACGCCCTGCATGCCGCCGAAGGCAGTGTTTTGGGAAAGCACTTTCATCAAAAACTCCGATTGATTTCAGGACGCCAGCGACACCGCCGCATTGACCGCGGCGGCGACCAGCACCGTGTTGAAAAAGAAGGACGCAATCGCGTGCAGCAGATTGACCTTGCGCATTGCCGTGGAGGTAATCGCGACGTCGGAAGTCTGCGCCGTCATGCCGATCACGAAGGCGAAATAGAGAAAATCATAGACGCCGGGCGGCGCCTTGCCGGGAAAATCGAGGCTGCGGCCGGCATCCTGGCTCTCTTCCGTGCTGCCGGGGCGCCAGTAGAGATGGGCATAGTGCAGGGCGGCCATGGTGTGGATGGTGAGCCAGCCGAGCGCGACCGAGGCAAAGGCGAGCACGAATTCGAGGCCGGACGCCGCAGGCGCGTTCAGCACGACGAACAGCGACCCCGTCGCGACGGCGGCCGCAAGGACGGTGACAGCGAAGATGATCGCTACAGGCTCGTCGGCGTCGGTTGCGTAATGTTCGAGATATCCGGCCGTCAGATGCGGCAGCCGCACGGCCGTCAGCGCAAGATAGCTGAGAAAGAAGGCAATCGCCGCGATGTCGATGGCGAAATCCGGCTTCAGCCAAACCGCAGGGATGCCCAGAAGCAGGGCGGCGCCGACACCTGCATAGAAAGGCACGTGCCGGCCATAGACCTTGCGTCCCGGCGCCTTCGTCATGCGCCGGCCCGCGCGCTCTTCGCCCGGCGGCAGAGCCGGTCGAGCGTTTCCAGGAAGGCGGAACGGTCGCGCGGCGAGAAGGCGGCGTTGTAGCCCTTGCTCTCGCCGGTCTCGCGCAGATGCGCACCGAGATCACGCATGGCGCTCGCCATGCCGATATTCGCCCGGTCGAACAGCCGCCCGGTCGGTCCCGTCACATGCGCGCCCTTGGCGACGCAGCGCACCGCCAGCGGCACATCGGCCGTGACCACTATGTCGCCCTCGATCACAGCGTCGGCGATCCAGTTGTCCGCCGCATCGAACGCGCCGGAGACGATGACGTTCTTCACCATCGGATCGCGCGACGGACGCAGACCCGAATTGGCGACGAAGGTCACCGGCAGTCCGTGACGCTCCGCGACCTTGATAATCTCCGGCTTCACCGGGCAGGCATCCGCGTCGACATAGATGGTGGGTGGCGTATCAGTCATCGAAATAACGGTGATAGTCCCTGGCCGCATTCAAAAGGCGTACGAGTTCTATGCCGGAACCGTCCGCCAATGCGGCGTAGATGATGATATAGCGTCGGAACGGCAATAGACGCATCTCGGGATAGCGCGGAAAGCGCTTCGGTCCAAGGCCCGGATTGTCCGAAAGCAGGCGATAATGCCGTTCCAGCTCGAGAAGGAAGGCATCGGCGCGGTCTTCGCTGTCTCTTGCGATGAAGTCCCATACCGCACGCAGGTCCTCGATGAATTGGGGGCGGCGGAGAATGCGTCCCAAAGCGACTATCTCCGCTGCCGAAACAGGGCGTTCAGCGTTTCGGCGCTTTCCATGTCCGTCGCTTCGCCGCTTGCAAGACCGGTTTCGATTGCATCTTCGAACCCAGCAAGAACCTTTGCCGCTTCCCGTTCGTGTTCTTCAAGCAAGCGCAACCCGGTGGAGACGACATCATTGGTGCCGTCGAAGCGACCCGAGCGGACCAGGCGTTCAACGAGCGCCTGCTGCTCTTTTGTCAGCGATACGGCAGATCCCTGCGACATGGCGGTGTTCCCGTGAAATGATGGTGCTGAAAGTCTAGCAATTCCCGAGGGGTAAGAACAGGTTCTTGCCCGTCATTTGATGACCGTCAGTCTGTCGCAGCCCGCACCATGTCGATATGCGGAATGCCGTCCTCGACATATTCCTCCGAGATCGGCGTGAAGCCGAGTGCCGTGTAAAAGTGCTCCAGATAGCTTTGGGCCGAAAGTTCGATAGCCATATCCGGAAAATGCTCCTCACAGGCGCGGATGGCTTCGCGCATGATCGTTTCGCCCAGCCCCTTGCCACGATGGCCGGGCGCGACGAGCACGCGGCCGATGCGGGGTGCCGCGCCGTCTTCCGGCGGCAAGAGCCGGGCATAGGCGGCGGTATCGCCGTCGATCAACAGGCGCAGGTGGAGCGCATCGGTATCCTTGCCGTCCAGTTCCGGATAGGCGCAGGCCTGCTCCACCACGAAGACCGACACGCGCAAAGTCAGCAGTTTATAAAGCTCGACGGCGGAGAACGTTTCCATCCTCCGCACGTCGATGCTGTAGGGCGTCTGCGTGCTCAATAGACGACCACGCCGCGGATGCTCTCACCCTTGTGCAT
>NZ_CAMLFY010000162.1 GCF_946479415.1 uncultured Shinella sp.
CGCAACCAAATCAAAAAAGCCCCGCTGACAGAAATGTCGCGGGGCTTTTGTCGTTTGTACCGAAATGTAACGTCAGCGAGACACATGCCCCGAAATGTGCAACTCAAAAGCCTTCCCGAAGCCAACCAGGAAATCCCGCGTCAGATTCCCACCCGCATCCAACAAGCCGCCAACCAAACCAATGTAAGCCTCCGGCTGTGAGAAATATTGCGGATATACTCTTCGGATGTCTTTATAGGAAGCTGGGTGGCGGCGGGTTTTCTGAAGATTTGTGCCTCAATCGATAGGCTTGTCATATCGCTGACTGTTCTGTCGCTGGCAATGAACACCCTGAATGTTCCGCGCGAAAACGGCAAGGTAATACAACTTTCATCCGCATTGCCACCCGGAAGAAAAGTCGGTAACGTCGTAGGATATTCGCGTTCAGCTTGTAACATTTATTACCTCTGTGCTGTTTTCCGATCCGCGTGATTTTCCTGCGGCCGAGACCACCGGGGCAAATTCCAAGCCGATCTCACGCGGTCTTTCGCATCCAGTTGGGGGTTGGGTTGCACAGGCAGCAGTTTCTGTATCGGCACCGGATGGGCATCGCGCCGCTTTCGGTTTTGATCCTGCCGTTCGCGGCGGGCGGCATTTTCGTCGCTCAGACAAGCAGTGTTTTGGCTGATCCCCTCGACCGCGGTGTGACCCCGGTGGCAGGTTCGGTGATCGAGCAGAAGCTGGGCGAGGAGATCCGCTTCGTCGATCTTTCGAATTGGCAGGGTGTCGTGCGCCACCAGAACCTGCTTGGCGGCGATCTCTTGCGGACCAATTCGACGGGACAACTCGCGATCCTTTTCGCCGACCGCACACAGGTGCGGCTCGGGCGCAATTCGACGCTTCAAGTCAAGCAGATGGCGCCGGCGGGCGACACGACGCTGAGCCTGACGAGCGGCACGATGTGGGCGCGCGCCGAGCGCGGCGGACAGGGACTGGCGGTCGAGACCCCGGCAGCGACGGCGGCAATCCGGGGAACGGACTGGTCCCTGACCGTTCAGGGCGATAAGACTTCCTTGATCGTGCTCGAAGGCCAGGTCGAACTGAAGAATGACCATGGCAGTGTCCAGGTGGCGCAGGGTGAAGCGGCCGTTGCCACGCCGGGGCAGGCCCCGCAAAAACTCGTGATCGTTACGCCCGACGATCGGGAGCAAATGCTCTTTTATCTTACGCTGCGCGACGGGTTTACCTTCATGCCGGCGAGCCCGTTACCGTTCAAGCAGATGCGCGCTGAAGAGGCGCGGGTCCTGGCACTGCCGCCTGAACGGCGAAGTGCAGAAGACTGGCTGGTGCTTGCGGAGACACGTCTTAGCCTTGAAGGACGAGCGCCGGCTGTCGAGGCGCTTGCCGAAGCCAAGAGGAGGCCGCTGACACGTGCGGGCAAGGCGCGTGTTGCCTATCTCGAAGCGCTTTTGGCCGGCGCGGAGAAGCGCTATGACGATGCAGCCCGGCTTCTTGCAGAGGCGATGCCGGGTCTTGATCCGAAGCGCCGGGCGATTGCGGCCTATGGCGAATATTACGCGCGGTCGCTCGTCAATCCCAAGCTTGCTCTGACGCCGCCGACGGCGGTGCGCGATCCCTATTCTGCGGTCATGAAGGCCTATACCGCTGGCTTTCTGGAGGATATTCCGGCGGCGATCGCGACCATCAAAGCGGCGGAAGCACGTTTCCCCGAGGAATCATCGCTTCCGGCGATCCGCGCTCTTCTTGCCCAGTTCACCAATGATCCCGCGCAGATGCGCGAAGCGGTTGACCGGGCACTGGCTATCGATCCCGACGATGCGTTGGCCCTTGTTGCCCGCGCGCGGTTGCTCGGTGATTTCGAGGGCAATATCGAGGCCGCGCTTGTGGATCTCGATCGTGCCGCGACGCTTATGCCGGGCTCGTCCATGGTGTGGAACGATGTCGGTCTCGCCCATAGTGCGCGCGGCGATACCGGCAGGGCCGAAGCGGCGATGAAGCGCTCGATTGCGCTCGATCCGGAAAGCCCGATCGGCCACGCCAATCTGGCCATCTTCTATCTCGATCAAGCACGGATGAAGGAAGCGAAACGTGAGATCGATCTCGCGCTCGCCGCCGATCCGTCCTTCAGCATCGCGTTCCTGGCGCGGGGCCGGTATTATCTGCAGACCGGTGAGATCGATAAAGCGATGGAGGATCTTCTCGCGGCCTCGACAACCAACCCGGCCCATTCGCAATCTCAGCTCATGCTCGCCGCCGCGCATTATGAAGGCGGCGCCCGCGCACCGGCGCAACAGGCACTCGACAATGCCGACCGGTTGGACAAGAACGATCCGGTCATCTCCTCGGTCCGTACGGCCCTTGCGATCGACGAATACGATGCGGACGGGGCGATCCGTTACGCACAGGAATTCCTTCGCCGCTCGCGGGCGCAGGGCGGCCACTATGCATCCCTCGGCGCCAACCAGGATGCAGGCTCCACTCTGAACAATGCTTTCCGCCTGCAGGGACTGAACGCCTGGGGGCAATACTACGGTGACGCGGTCTTCGACCCGTTCGCCGGCAGTGCCTATTTTGACCAGGTGCTGCGTGGCGGGGCTTCCCCGCTGACAAGTTCTTTCCTGCCCGGCGAGGATGTTATCACCGACAATCCCAACAGCACCGCGTTCTCGTCGCTTTTTCAGGGCTTGCTGTTCGATCCTCATCTGATTTCCAGCCGGTCTCGTTCAGCCTCGCTTTTGCGGCGTCCTTTTTTCGAAGGCTCCGTCGGCATAGGGACGACGCTCAATCCCGGCACTGAGGGATGGCTGGGCTCCCTGGAATTCCAGAGCTATTCGAACGAGCCGGTGCCAATCAGCAGCAATCTTAGCCTGCAATATTCGAAATCGCCCGACGATACGCGCTATATCGACAACGGTGTTTTTGCCCGCGATATCGAGACCGACTTGGACATCCTGAGCTTCAACGGCTACCTGACGTCCACGGTCACGCCGGATGACAGGCTGGTCGCTTATGCGAGCCACAGCACCAACTCCTTCGCGTTGGACCTTCCCTATTTGAACGATTTCTTTCCCGGGCAAACCTACGGGGTCGATACGACGTTCACGACGGCCGGCCTGGGCTGGAGCCACACGATCGATTACCGCAATGTTGTCAATGCGGCGTTGCTGTATTCGTCATTCGATTTTGAACGCTCGCTCGGGCAGCTGATACCGCCGGTATTTGCCGAGACAACCCTGGGCTTTGGTCAGAGAAGTTATGTTGCTGCGCTCAACCACACGGTCGAAAGCGAGGACCTGATCTGGCGATATGGTGTGGAAGGCGGCCTCCTCAACAATCTCACCAGCCTGGAATTCTCGGCGACGGGTATCCCGCCGACGAGAACCTCGACGCAAGACGACAGCTATTTCGCCCGGGCCTATATCGATCTGACGCAGGAAATTACCCACGATTTGAAAGCCGAATACGGGCTGTTGGCGACGATCTGGGGCGGTGGCGATGGCGATGACGCAAAACATCTCGACCCGAGGATAGGGCTCGCCTGGACACCTGCCGAAGGGCAATGGTTGCGCGCAGGTTATATCCGGCAAAGTACGGACGCGACGACGCCGACGCTGGCACCAATCGGTATCGTCGGTTTGCAGGCCAATGAATTCAGCGTGGGATCCGACGGGTATGCCGATACCCTGGCCTTGAAATGGGATGCGGAATGGACCGATCGGCTCTTCACCACGGTCGATTATCAGCATCAGATTTTCAACGATATGACCATTAGCGACGCCTTGATCATATCGAATTTTCGTTTCGACGAAGCGACGGTGGATCGCGTCGCGATGACTGCCAATCTCGCGCTGGACTATGGTTTTGGTGTTTCGGCGACCTATGCACTTGCGTTTTCGGAGGACAAGGATGCGGCAAGCCCATCATTCGGACGTGACCTTCCGTTCCTGCCACGGCATTCCGGTCAAGTTGCGCTGACCTATGTCAGCGAGGCGAATGTGAAGGCGACAATCGCCGCCAACTATATCGGCGAGCGGTATGGAGACCCCACCGCCCGGAAGCTGGACGACTACTGGACGCTCGATGCGAATTTGACTTGGGAGCCGTTTGACAAGAACGTCGTTTTCGAGGCGAGCGCCTATAACCTGCTTGATGAGACGTTCGAGGTCACACCCGGATGGAACGGCTGGGGCCGCGTCTTTAAAGGCATGGTGAAGTTCCGCTTCTGATTTAGGCCCGGAGCTTCTTCCGAAAACGAAGCGAGCCGTGGGTTACGCAACATTTTTCAGGCGGGTTGCAGCGGGGGCGACGGCAGCCGGAATCTGCTTCAGCACTTCCAGCGCCAAGGCGCGGGCGTTTTCCTGGGCCTTGTCGAGGTTGCTGACGCGTTTGGCGTCCATCGAATAGAGCGTGCCGCCGCAGCCGAACATATCGCGGAAGGCGGAGCGCTCGATGATCGGTGTTTCCAGGAGATGCACGCGGCGCGCAGCAAGCAGATCCTTCACCGCGTTCATCGCCCGCGTCGTCACCATGGAGTTGACCCGGGTGAGCACGACGGAATGGCGGATGCGGATATCAGCCTTGTCTTCAAGATAGTGCAGGAGTTCAATGACATTGGCGCCGCCCTGGGCATCCATGGCCGAGCCCTGTACGGGGATCAGCACGTAGTCGGCATGGCCGACGGCCTTGGCCAGCAGCGAGCTGCGCGAGCCCGGCAGGTCGATCAGTACGAAATCGGCGCGGGCCTTTTCCTCGGCAAGCTGCCGGTCGATCGTGCTCATGGTGACATAGGACACGACATGCAGCCGATTGCCCAGCACGCCTTCGGAGTTTTCATACCAGCGGGTAATCCAGTGCTGCGGATCGGCATCGAGCACCGAGACGCGGAAGCCGAGGCGGGCAAGCTCGGTCGCAAGCAGCAGCACCGCAGTCGTCTTGCCGGCGCCGCCCTTGGTGTTGGCGAAAGTGATGACGGGCATGGGGCCTCTCCGGATCGTTCGTGAGCCGGTCATCGCTCGAACAAGACACCCTGCATGGTGTGTCTTCACTGTCGCCAATCATGGTTAATGTCTGGTGAAAATTCGGGAAATTCCAGCAGAAACTTGCAACCGTTTTTGCCTATGGAATCGCATGGAAACAAGGAGATAGCGCACTCGCGCGCTATCGCCGCCGATCGGCGGCGAGGATTTCGCGGGCGAGCTGGTCGAGCGGCAATATGCGATCGACGCCGCCATGGGCAATCGCTTCCTTCGGCATGCCGAAAACGATGGAACTCGCCTCGTCCTGTGCCACCGTATAGGCGCCGGCCTGGTGCATTTCGGCCATGCCGCGCGCGCCATCGTCGCCCATGCCGGTCATGATGACGCCCATGGCGTTAGCACCCGCCGCGCGGGCAGCGGAGCGGAAGAGTACGTCGACGGAGGGCCGATGACGGGAGACGAGCGGGCCTTCGCGCACTGCGACATGGTAGCGCGCGCCCTGCCGCTCCAGCATCATGTGCCGGTCGCCGGGAGCGATAAGCACATGGCCGCGTAGCACGGGATCGCCGTGCACCGCTTCCTTGACCTCGACCTCGCAGAGGCCGTTCAGGCGATTTGCGAAGGCGGCGGTGAATTTCTCCGGCATATGCTGCACGATGACGATACCGGGTGCATTCGCCGGCAACTGCTCGAGCAAGACGCGCAGCGCTTCGGTGCCCCCCGTCGATGCACCGATGCAGGCCACCATCTCCGTCGTCTTGGCCATGGCCCGGCCCGAGGGCGGGGGAAGGACGGCATCGGCCGTCAGTTTCGCAGTCGGGCCGCTTGCGGCGGCATTGCGCCGGTTTGCGCCGAGGCGCGCGACGGCAGCCCCCTTGACGGCTTCACGGATGCGCGTGCCGGATTCGGCGAGATGGTCGGCCGCGCCGATCTTGGGTTTCAGGATGATGTCGACCGCGCCGGCCTCCAGCGCCTGCATCAGCGTTTCGGAACCCTCCTCGGTCAGCGATGAACACATGACGACGGGGATGGGGCGCTGCGACATGATCTTGCGCAGGAAGGTGATGCCATCCATGCGCGGCATTTCCACGTCGAGTGTGATGACGTCAGGCATTTCCTCCTGAATTTTCTTGGCCGCCATGAAGGGGTCGGAAGCCGCCCCCATGACCTCGATTTCCGGATCCTGCTCCAGCACATGGGTCAGCGCCTGACGCACGCTTGCGGAATCGTCGATGATGAGGACGCGGATTTTCTTGGCCGGAAGGGGCATCAGATCTTCTTGAAAACCGTGTTGGCGACCTGGCGCACCGGCAATGCTATGCCGGTGACCGTTTCGGAATGGCCGACATAGAGATAGCCGCCGGGCAGCAGGCAATCGCAGAGCCTCGACAGCACCTTCGCCTGCGTCGGCTTGTCGAAATAGATCAGCACGTTGCGGCAGAAGATCATGTGCATCGGCTCGCCCACCTTGTAGGCGCCGTCCATGAGGTTCATGCGGGCAAAGCCGATGGTTGCGCGCAGCCGGGGATGGATGCGCACCTCGCCGCGCGCGGCATCGCGAGAGGTCATCACATAACGCCGCTGGACGTCCGTGGGCACGGGGTGAACCATGTCGCGCGGATAGACGCCGCGGCGTGCGGCCTGCAGCACGTCGGTTGAAAGGTCGGTCGCAAGAATGCGGTAGTCGATGCCGCCGATACTTTCCGCGAAATCCTGGAGAACCATCGCCATCGTATAGGGTTCGGCTCCAATCGAGCAGGCGGCACTCCACAGGCGCAGTTTCCTGTGCCCCGCCGCGACGAGCTCCGGCAGGCCGGTCCGCTCCATGAACTCGAAGTGCTTCGGCTCGCGGAAGAAATCGGTCTTGTTCGTCGTCACCGCATCGATCAGGAAGATCGCTTCCTTCTCGATGCCGCCGTGCTTGAAGAGATAATCGCAATAGGCATTGAAGTTGGCGATGCCGGTGGCCCTGAGGCGTCGCCGCAGGCGGCCTTCCAGCATCGTCAGTTTCGTGATCGGCATCTTGATGCCGCTGTAGTCATAGATATAGCGCGACAGGGCCTCGAAATTCCGGCTGCTCAAGCCGTCCTCGCTCGCCTGCGCCCGCATTGCTGCTCCCACGTCAGGTCTCCTGAAATTATGCCGTGGCGGCGAGACGGTTCGCCGTGCCCATCATCGCCACCTCCGCGCCGGAGAACAGGCGGGCGAGATCGACGATGACGACGAAGCCGCCGTTGCGGCGCACGACGCCGGCAATATAGTCGGAGGACCAGCGCACGCCGATATCGGGCGCGCCCTCGATCTCATCGTTTCGGAAGGGGATGACCTCATAAACGCGGTCTGCGACGAGGCCGAGCGTCAGGGTCTTGTCGCCCACCGGCACGTCGAGCACGAGGGCACGCGTGTGCGGCGTCTTTTCCGTCCTGGTCATGCCGAGACGGAGCCGCAGATCGATGACCGGCACGCCCTGGCCGCGCACGTCCCTGAGACCGAGCAGATAGTCCGGCCCATGCGGGATCCTGAAGGCATCCTCATGGTCGAGGATTTCCCGCACCACGGAAACGGGGACCGCAAAGACCTCGTTGTCGAGAGAGAAGGTGACGTACTGGGATTCGGAGGACGTGCCGGCCATGATCAGGCGCTTTCCCGGAAGTCAGCGTCGTCGGCATCCGGGCCGCCCATCGACATGTCGAGGGCAAAGCCGCGGGCGCGAGCCTGCTGGGCGTTGACGCTGTTGTCGTTCTTGCGAACCGGTGCGGTCGCGGACTTCGCAGCCGGCCGCATGGCAACGGGTGCCGGGCGGCGCTGGACGGCGGCAGGCGCACCGGAGGCGCGATCGACGCGGAAGAAGGCAATCGAGGTCTGAAGCTCCTCGGCCTGGGCGGCGAGTTCTTCCGAGGTGCCGGACATTTCCTCCGACGCACCGGCGTTCTGCTGGGTCACCTTGTCGAGCTGCTGGATCGCCTCGTTGATCTGCGAGGCAC
>NZ_CAMLFY010000163.1 GCF_946479415.1 uncultured Shinella sp.
AGTGCGGGGACGAAGGGAATGATGCCGGCCCCGATCGCCTTTTTGTTGAAAGAAAATCCCATAGTCGCGAGTCCGATTGCAGTACACAGTTATATATATTTTTTCCTTGAACAAACACAATCGTAGATTTTGTTTCCTGGAGACGATTTACGCTTAGCCGTAACGGCGTTCATAGCGGCGGCCAAGGCTGGTCAGCAGCTCATAGTCGATGGTGCCGCCGGCAAGCGCCACGTCCTGGATCGGCATGTTCTTGCCGAAGACCTCGATGAAATCGCCCGCACGCACGCTGCCGGCCGGCAGGCCGGTGACGTCGAAATGGGTGAGGTCCATGGTGACGCGGCCGATGAGCGGCACGGTGTGGCCATGCAGCACGCCGCTCGCACCGGGAATATTGGCCTTGCGCAGCGGCACGCCGGAGCCGGAGAGGCTGCGCATATAGCCGTCGGCATAGCCCAGGGCCGCGACGGCAATCCGCGTATCGCGTGTGAACACCGTGGAGGCGCCGTAGCTGACGCTCTCGCCCGCTTTCGCCTCGCGCACCTGAAGAATGCGCGCCTCAGCGGTCACGACCGGCTTCATCGGGTTCGGCACGTCGTTGGCGGCTGCCCCGCCATAGAGCGCGATGCCCGGGCGGGTGAGGGTGAAATGATAGTCTTCGCCCAGAAAGATGCCGGCGGAATTGGCGAGCGTCGCATCGATGTCGTCGAACGCTTCCACCACGCTGCGGAAACGCTGGAGCTGCTGGCGGTTCAGTGGATGGCTCGGGTCATCCGCGCAGGCGAGGTGGCTGAGCAGCATGATCGGCGCGAAGCTCGCGGGGCGGGAACTGTCGTCGGCGAGCGCCAGCGCATCCTCGACGCGCAGACCGAGCCGGCTCATGCCGGTATCGACATGCAGCACGCAGGGCAGGTCGCCGCCATCGGCAATCGCCGCCATGAACACGACGAGCTGCTCTTCCGAAACGATGACGGGCACGAGATCGAATTCGAAGAACAGGCGTTCGGAGCCGGCCCACATGCCCGAGAGCACATAGATGCGCACATCGGGCAGCACGCCGCGCAGGGCAGCCCCTTCCGCCGGGGTCGCCACGAAGAAGTCGCGCGCGCCGGCCTGATGGAAGGTCTTCGCCGCCGGTTCCAGCCCGATGCCGTAGGCGTCGGCCTTCAGCACGGCGGCGGTGCGGGCCGCCCCCGAGCGCCGCGCCATGGCGCGCCAGTTGTCGGCCAGCGCCGAAAGATCGATCGTCAGGCGGGCATGATCCTCGCCGGCGACGGGCAGGGTGGGGCGGGCTGTGGTGTGGTGCGTGCTCATGGCTTTGAAATACAGCCTGTGGACTGTGGCGGCAATACGCTCGCCGGCCGCATTGCCGCCGGCGCGGGCCGCCTCTATGGTGCGGGCCAAAAAGGAAAAGACGATGAGATGGCGCGCAACAAGGACACTCGCCGGCCCGGCCCTGGCTTTGCTCTGTGCGACTTCGGCCGGCGCGCATGACACGCCGACGGATGCCGAGATGCGCGATGCGCACGCCGTTTTGCTCGGCCTCTCACAGGATGGCGCGGAGGCGGAACGCACGGAAAGCGCCGACACCTATTATTCGATCGTCGACAATCCCAATGCGCCGCGGCTGGTGACCCGCCTCGAAGTCTCCGGCGCGCCTTGCCGTGCCCGCACCATGTCGGCACTGCAATTTCCCGGAAAATGGGCGACGCTGACGATGAGTCTCGTCGATCTCACCCGCATCACCACCGTCACGGCCTATGCATCCGTTGACGACATGATCGCGGAGATCAACCCGATCCCCTTCGATTCACCCGATGCGGAGCAGATCGTCCTGACGGGCACCGGTCTCTTCTGTTCGAGCCGCATGTCCCTCTCGGGCGCAAACGATGCGTCCGACGACACCTGTTCCGACCGGCTGGATCTCACCATGGTGGACGAGGAAGAAAAAGCCCGCGGCCACAAGGCACTCGCCATCGTGGCCGACGTCTGCAAGGCACCGGCTTTTATGAGGAAGTAGCGTTATAAGGTCCTCTCTGCCCTGCCGGGCATCTCCCCGGCAGGACAGGTGTATCGCATATGAAATCAGTGCGCGCTTCTTGCTCCTTCTCCCCCCACGGGGAGAAGGTCGCGGCAGCGGGATGAGGGGGGTGGCGCAGACGTTGAATGGCACTCCCCCTCATCCGACCCTTCGGGCCACCTTCTCTCCGTGGGGGAGAAGGAGAAGAGAGGTTCGCTCGCAGTCATATGCGATAGCCCTCCCGCAACGGGGAAGAAAAGCAAGCAGCGGACTGGTTCCTAGAGATTTTCCGCCGAGAGTGCCGCACCCAAGTCCCTCCCCCTTGTGGGGAGGGATTTAGGGAGGGGTCTTTCTTCAATGCTCGTACTGGGTGAACGACGGATCCGCCAGGTCGGTGAAGCGGGTGTATTCCGACTGGAAGGCGAGCTTGACCGTGCCGGTGGGTCCGTGACGCTGCTTGGCGATGATGACGTCGGCCGTGCCTTTCACGGCCTCGAACTTCATCTTCCATTCCTCGTATTTCGGGTCGAACTCGTCGCGCGGCTCGAGGTTCTTCACGTAATATTCCTCGCGGAACACGAAGAGCACCACGTCGGCGTCCTGTTCGATCGAGCCCGATTCACGCAAGTCCGAAAGCTGCGGGCGCTTGTCCTCGCGGCTTTCCACCTGACGGGAAAGCTGCGAAAGCGCGATGATCGGCACGTTCAGTTCCTTGCCGAGCGCCTTGAGGCCCGTGGTGATCTGGGTGATTTCCTGCACGCGGTTGTCGCTCGATTTGCCCGAGCCGGTCATCAGCTGGATATAGTCCACCACGAGGCAATCGAGGCCGCGCTGGCGCTTCAGGCGGCGCGCGCGGGCGGAAAGCTGGGCAATCGAGATACCACCGGTCTGGTCGATATAGAGCGGCACCTTCTGCATCATCTGGCTGCAGGCGACGAGCTTTTCGAAATCGGCCTCGGAGATATCACCGCGGCGGATCTTCGACGACGACACTTCCGTCTGCTCGGAGATGATACGCGTGGCGAGCTGTTCGGAGGACATTTCGAGCGAGTAGAAGCCGACGACGCCGCCGTTCTTCGCCTTGAACGAACCATCCGCCTGCACCTCGGGCTCATAGGAGGCCGCGATATTGTAGGCGATGTTGGTGGCAAGCGAGGTCTTGCCCATGCCGGGGCGCCCGGCGAGCACGATCAAGTCCGACCGCTGCAAGCCGCCCATGCGGCCGTCGAGCGAGTGGATGCCCGTCGAGATGCCCGACAGCGAACCATCGCGCTCGAAAGCCTGGCCGGCCATGTCGATGGCGAGCGCCACCGCATCGTTGAACGACTGGAAACCGCCGTCGTAGCGGCCGGTTTCGGCGAGTTCGAACAGCCGGCGTTCTGCATCCTCGATCTGCGTCTGCGGCGGCATGTCGAGCGGCGCGTCATAGGCGATGTTGACCATGTCCTCGCCGATATTGATCAGCGAGCGGCGCAGCGCGAGATCGTAGATGGCGCGGCCATAGTCTTCCGCGTTGATGATCGTCACGGCTTCGGCGGCAAGGCGCGCGAGATATTGCGGGATGGTGAGATCGCCGACCTTGCCGTCCGACGGCAGGTGCGTCTTCAGGGTGATCGTGGTGGCGATCTTGCCCATGCGGATCGTGTCGCCGGCAAGCTCGTAGATCTTGCGGTGCAGCGGCTCGTTGAAATGGATCGGCTTCAGGAAATCCGAGACACGGTAATAGGCGTCGTTGTTGACGAGGATGGCGCCGAGCAGCGCCTGTTCGGCTTCGATGTTGTTCGGTGCCTCGCGGTGGTGCAGCTCCGCATTCTCGCGACCGGCCTGGTTGAGCTTGCGCACGGCATCGTTCATCGTCCCGAATCTCCCCGTCTCTGTCCTGCGAAGTCCGCTGGTTTGGTTTTTTTGCCGCCAGGGGTCAAGCGCTTCCGGCCCGACTCCTCCTTTAGACCCGATGTTAGACTTTTCCACAGGCGGCGCGGACACAGCAAGTCCGGATTCATTCAGGCCCGCCGGCTTTCGGTTGACTCAAGCGCCGAATCTCACAGCGACGCCTCCTGCGGGAACTGGCGCGCGCCCCGCCGGTCACCCTTCGGATTGCCCTCATGGGCTTTCAGACAATCCTCGCCGCGGCCGATATAGCCGCGCGTCAGCGGCACGGCCTCCTGGTCATGGGCGAGCTGAAGCTGGAAGACGACGAGGTTCTGCCAGCGGAAGGCGCTTTCGGAGGCCGCGAGGTAGAACTCCCAGATGCGGCAGAATTTCTCGTCGTAAAGCGCCTTGGCTTCCTCCCGCTTCGCCATGAAACGCTCCCGCCAGTGCCGCAGCGTTTCGGCATAGTGCAGCCTGAGGATTTCCACATCCGTCACCGCAAGCCCGCTTTTTTCCACAGCCTGCATCACTTCCGAAAGGGCAGGAATGTAGCCGCCCGGAAAGATGTATTTCTCGATGAAAGGATTGTTGGCGGAGGGCTGATCCGTGCGGCCGATCGTGTGCAGCAGCATCACGCCGTCGCGCTTCAGCAGTGAAGCGCTCTTCCTGAAGAAGGTGAGGTAGTTCGGCCGCCCGACATGTTCGAACATGCCGACGGAGACGATGCGGTCGAAGGGGCCTTGCGCGTTGCGGTAGTCCTGGAGAAGGAATTTCACCTCCCCGGTCAGCCCCGCATCCCGCGCCCGGCTTTCCGACAGCGCATGTTGTTCGTCCGAAAGCGTGACGCCCGTCACCTTCGCGCCGAGCTGGCGGGCGAGATAGAGCGCCATGCCGCCCCAGCCGCTGCCGATGTCGAGCACGCTCTGGCCCGGCCTGTTGATGTTGAGCTTGGCTGCGATATGGCGCTTCTTGGCAAGCTGGGCATCGTCCAGCGTCTGGTCCGGATGTTCGAAATAGGCGCAGGAATATTGTCTGTCCTGATCGAGGAAGAGATCGTAGAGCGCGCCGGTCAGATCGTAGTGATGCTGCACGTTGCGGCGCGAGCGCACCACGCTGTTCTTTTCGCGCACCCAGCGGAAGACATAGCGCGCACGCTCCAGCAGGTGGTTCCAGCCGGTATCGTAATATTTGAAATCGGGATTGCCGGTGAAGATGGTCTTCAACAGGCCGTACATGTCGCCTTCGACGATATCGATATCGCCGGTGCCGTAGTGGTGGCCGAGATAATAGGCGGGATCGACGGCGATGCCCCACACGGCTTTGCGGGTGTTGAGGCGCATATGCACGGCATTGCCCGTGCCGTCGCCGAAGGTCTGGCAGGTGCCGTCGGGATAGGTGATCTTCAGGTTGCCGGTCTCGACGAGACGGGAAACCAGGGTCTGCACAATGAATTTCATTCGCTAAACTCCGTCACGCTTAAAAATCTGGCGGAAACGGGTCTGGTCGGAAACCGGCCTGAATGCGGCCCAACCGCCACTCCAGTCTAACGACGTATAAATATTGATGCGAAACGCCGGATTTCAACCCGTGCTTTCTAGCCGTACAAACGAAACGGGCCGGCAAAAGCCGGCCCGTCCGTAACCATCCGTCGAGAGGCGGATATTATGCGTCTTCTTCTTCGATGCCGTCAGCTTCCGGGTCGAAGAAGTCGGCAGCCGTCAGGGCGTCTTCGTCAACGCCGTAGATGGCGTCGGCCGAGGTGAGGCTTTCACCCTTCGACTGGCGCTCGGCTTCTTCAGCCGAACGGGCAACGTTGACTTCGACCGAGATTTCGACTTCGGCATGCAGGTGCAGCACGACCTTGTGCAGGCCGATTGCCTTGATCGGGGTGTTCAGCTCGACCTGGTTGCGGCCGATGTTGAAGCCTTCGGCAGCCAGAGCCTCGATGACGTCGCGGGCAGCGACCGAACCGTAGAGCTGGCCGGTTTCGCCAGCCGAGCGAACGATGATGAAGGACTTGCCGTCGAGCTTTTCGGCAACGGCCTGGGCCTCGGACTTGCGCTCGAGGTTACGGGCTTCGAGCGTCGCACGCTCGGATTCGAAGCGCTTCTTGTTGGCATCGTTGGCGCGCAGCGCCTTGCCGAGCGGCAGCAGGTAGTTACGGGCAAAGCCGTCGCGAACCTTGACGGTTTCGCCCATCTGGCCGAGCTTGGCGATGCGTTCGAGGAGAATGACGTCCATTTTGAGTTCCTTTCGTTGAGTCTCAGATGTTCTGGTTTTTCTTTTCCGCCGGGCCTGCGGGCGTCAGCGCGATGGCGCGCCGCGTATCCATCAGACCCATGAGGAGGATGACGAAGACCGGTATCGTGAAGAGCAATACCGAGATGTAGGCGAACCACAGGGCAATCAGCCGCCACGGCTTGCCGCGCGTCCTGAAATGCAGGCTCGCGAAGCCGGCGAGCACGAAGCCGGCCCCGAAGGTGCCGCAGATCAGCGCGCCGATGATCGCCGGAACACCGCCCATGAAGGACAGCACGAGACCGGCGAGGAAGAAGAAGATCGCATTGCGATGCATGCGCAGCGTCGAGGGCATGTCTTCGCGCGGGCGAAGACCCTTGCCGGAGACGCGCACGATGAAGGTCGCGATGTAATAGGCCGCAAACAGCAGGAAGACCCAGAGCGCGCCCTGCACGAGTGGCAGCGCCAGCGAGAACACGGTCTTCAGCTGGGCGATTGCCGCGGCATCGGGATTGTAGAGCGGTTCCTGCGCCTTCAAGGTCTCGATGACGATGTCGACGAGTTTCGCCGCCATCTCGTCATTGTAGCCGACGATCGCGCCGACCGCGATCATGCCGAGTGTCACCATGATGGCGAGGTGGGCAAGGATGTTGGACAGCGGATACCAGGCGAGCGCATTTTCCGGGCCGCCGAGTTCGGAGGCCGGGCGGGCGAGGTTTGCGAGGTTGGAAAGCCAGCCGGCCGGGATCAGCGTGATGAGCACGATCAGCGCGGCGAAATTCGAGGAGACGAGGGCGGACGCGGTGATGCCGCCGGCAACGACGGCGATGAAGGCGCTGGCATTGCCCCAGCCGAGGCCGGCAATCAGGATGGGAAGCGCGGACGCAGCGTAAAGCACGATGGCGAACGACGACTGCGCATTCGCGCTCAGCGACAGCAGAGCGGCGGTCACACCGGCAACGAGGCCGGTCGCAATCGTGGTTGGCGTCAGGGTCTTCACGTTCGCTGTCCTGTCTGGTCAGACAGTTAGAGGAGGTTCCTGATAAATTGATTCAGGACGATCTCCCCAACATGGGGTTTTGGTTTCGCCCGAAATCGGGAGAAGACCGGCGGCTCCGATCCGCGCCCAACGCGGAAGGGAAACGGGGAAGGCGGAAACCGTCTTCCCCGGAGTCAAGTCTCGCGGTCTGACGTCGAGTCAGGCCGCAGAGTCAGCAGCTTACGCTACGACGTAGGGCAGCAGGCCGAGGAAGCGGGCGCGCTTGATCGCCTTGGCGAGTTCGCGCTGCTTCTTCTGGGAAACGGCCGTGATGCGGGAGGGAACGATCTTGCCGCGCTCGGAAATGTAGCGCGACAGAAGACGGACGTCCTTGTAGTCGATCTTCGGAGCGTTTGCGCCCGAGAAGGGGCAGGTCTTGCGGCGGCGGTGGAACGGACGGCGTGCCGGAGCGGAAGAAACATCAGCCATATCAATAATCTCCTTCTGCTTCGATTACGCGCGGTCTTCGCGGGCCGGACGGTCGCCACGCGGCGGGCGGTCGCCGAAGTCGCGGCGCGGACGGTCGCCGAAATCGCGGCGCGGGCCACGGTCGTCGCCTTCGCGGCGCGGACGGTCGTCGCGGTCACGCTTCTGCATCATGGCCGACGGGCCTTCTTCGTGCGCTTCAACAGCGATGGTCATGTAACGAAGAACGTCTTCGTTGATGCGCATCTGGCGCTCGATTTCGTGGATGGCAGCGGCCGGAGCGTCGATGTCCATCAGCGCATAGTGAGCCTTGCGGTTCTTCTTGATGCGGTAGGTGAGGGACTTGAGGCCCCAGTT
>NZ_CAMLFY010000164.1 GCF_946479415.1 uncultured Shinella sp.
GGCTGGGCGCCGCCTCCACCGCGCCGCCGGTCTTTGGGCAGACGACATAGGCGCCGAAGATCCAGCCGATCTGCCGGCCGTCCAGCGAGACGAGCAGCCAGCGTTTCGTACCGAGTTTGCGTTCCTCGATGACGGCGACGCTCATGCCGTTCTGCAGCGTCGTCAGGATTGGGCCGTTCGGCTCGGCGCGCACGTTGAGCGGCGTTCCCGTGGGGTCGTCGATCAGACATTCACCGGCGGCAAAGGCAGGCGTGACGGCGAAAAGGCTTAAAAGAACAGCGGCACGCAAAAGAACCATCCTGTAATATTCCTGCAAACGTAAACCCTGGAGCGTCAGTACCCGGCTCCCTGCTGCGCATCCTCGTCGCGCAGGCGGGCAAGCGGGATCGTCACCCGCCATTCGATGCCGTCGTCATGCACGATGAACTCCAGCTTGGCATCGAGCGCCATGCCGAGCATTCGTTCCAGCACCACGCTGCCGAACCCCTTGCGGCTGGCAGCAATGGCCTCTCTATCGATCGTCGCCTCGCTTTCTCGCCAGACGAGCGCGAGGTTTTCGCCCGCCGTCATCCAGCTCAGCGAAACGACGCCCTTGTCGTTGGCGAGTGCGCCGTATTTCGTGGCATTGGTCGAGAGTTCGTGCAGCGCCATGCCCAACGTCTGGGATGCCTGCGGATCCAGCAGCACGGCGGGACCGGCAATGCGCACGCGCGATGCATCGTCGGGCGTGAAAGGCTTCAGCTGGTTCTTCGCAAGCTCCGCCAGATTGATGCCGTCGGTGGCATTGGCGATCATCAGATCGGTCGAGCGGGCGAGGCCCGAGACCCGTTTGCGGAAGGTTTCGGCGAAATCCGCGGCGTTCTCGGCGCCCGTCGCCGACTGGTTCAGCATGGCCTGAATGACGGTCAGCTGGTTTTTGGAACGATGCGCGACCTCGCGCATCAGGAAGCGCACGTCATTTTCCGATTTCACCCGGGCATCGGCGGCCTCCGCCAGCGCCTTGGAGACAGTCTCCAATTCGGAAATGGCATAGCGGCGCGGCGCGACGCGCTCGCCGTGGCCAAGGCGACGCGCATCATGGGCAAGCAGCCGCACGTCGCGGGACAGGAGCCGCGCGATGCCGACCGCGCTGACGGCGGCAAGAAGCGCAAAAACCACGCCGCCGATCGCCAGCCACAGGAAGGACGAGACGGCGGGCGCCTGTACGTCGGCGGATTTTGCCCAGGCGATCATGCGCCAGCCGGCAAGCGAGGAGAACTCCGTGACGACCTGGTAGTTGACGCCGTCCTGCCCCATCGTGCTGACGCCGAGACGCAATGCCGGCACGACGCGCAGGAAGAACGGCTTGCCCGTCTCCTCCTTGTCATCGGTGGAAGCGATGACCGTACCCCGGCTGTCGAGCACGGCGGCATTCCAGCCGGGGGAGAGGACATCCGGGTTGACCGCGCGCCGCAACGCATCGGCGTTCTTCGTCAGGGTGAGGAGAACATGCTCGCCGTTGGGAAGCCGCATCGGCTGATAGACGTTGAACACCCATTGCTTGGCCGTCTTGCCGTAGAAGAGATCGGACACCATGCGTTCGCCCCGCGCCAGGGCCATGCCGGCGGAAACCGGCTCGGACGTCGCATTCAGCGGCGCACCATAGGGCACCCGCGTGTTGAGGAGCTGACGCATCGTCTGGTCGATGACGAGGAAATAGATGTCCGTGCCTTCGAGCGTCTTGACCGCCTGCGCATGCAGGTCCGCATAGTCGCCTCGTTGCAGGCTTTCCGACGTCGAGAGAAAATTCAGCGTCGAGAACATGCCCGAGATTTCGCGCTCGACAGCACGGTTCACCGCACTCGTCGAGGTGCGCAGCAGCGATTCAAAGATACGTTCCTGCGCCTCGGTGGTGCGTTTCAGCACGACGATCGAGAAAAGGAAGGCAGGGATCACGATAACCAGGATAAGGCAGACGAGATAGAACACCACCGGATGGTGCATGCGCCTGCGTGCTTCGGCGGGTTTTGCTTCCGCACCCCCGGCAGATACCGCTCTGTCAGTCGGCGAAATCGTCAACGGCCAGCCCTTTTCACCCTTCACCCCGGTCAGCCGAATCGGCAAAGCGCCGCCCGGCCCGCCCGTGAGCGAACCTCGCCGGCCATAAAGCCTGTAGCTTGTGGTGAAATCAAGTCGGGGGCCGTTGGTTCCGACCCCCGATTATTAGCCCTAGTATTATCCTTGGAAGACCCGCTTGGGGCGGAATTCGCCGCCTGATATCTCGCCGATCGCCACCAGCTTGCCGCGCGCCGAAGCATAGGCCTCATCGGCCGAAACCGGTGCATCCCGGCCGCGCACGATGATGGGATTGCCCATGCGCAGGCGGTGCGCCTGGTCGTCGTTGATGACGATCTGCGGCAGGCTGGACAGCGCTTCGCCGGTATCGATCAGGAACGCGTCGAGGGCCGCAAGCCGCTCGGCCTCGTCCTCGATCTTTTCCAGCGCCACGAGATCGGCGAGCGGCACCATGTCGTCCTCACCGAAGGGCGCGACGAAGGTGCGGCGCAGCGCCGAGATATGACCGTAGCAGCCGAGCTGGCGGCCGAAATCGCGGGCAAGCGCGCGCACATAGGTGCCCTTGCCGCATTCGACTTCGAACTGCGCGGTGTTCTCGTCCGAACCGACAAGCGTCAGCCGGTGGATTTCCACCTCGCGCGACGGGATCTCGACGACTTCGCCTTCGCGGGCCAGATCATAGGCACGCTCGCCGGCAATCTTGATGGCCGAGAACTGCGGCGGGATCTGCTGGATGACGCCGGTATAGTCGCCGAGGATCGCCTGGATCTCGTCGGCCGTCGGCCGCTTCTCGGCACTCTCCGTCACCTCGCCCTCGAGGTCGTCGGTCGTGCGCTCTTCGCCCCAGGTCACGGTGAATTCGTAGATCTTGCGGCCATCCATCACATAGGGGACGGTCTTGGTCGCGTCACCCAGCGCGATCGGCAGCATGCCGGAAGCGAGCGGATCGAGTGTGCCGGCATGGCCGGCCTTCTGCGCCTTGAACAGCCACTTGATCTTGGCAACGGCCTCGGTCGAGCCGAAATCGAAGGGCTTATCGAGGATCAGCCAGCCGGAAACCGGCCGGCCCTTGGGTTTGCGGGGTCTGGACATCTTGAACCTAGATTATTTGTCGTCTTCGCCGTCATCGGCGGAGAGATCGCGCGACACTTCCGGCGAGCGCAGGAGTTCGTCGATCTTCTTGTAATTGTCGAAGCTGGTATCGTCGCGGAAGCGCACGTCCGGCATGTATTTCATCTGGCGCAGCTGCGAGCCCATGCGGCCGCGGATATATTTCGCGTTGCGGTTCAGCGCTTCGATGACGGTGTCGTGGTCCTTGACGCCGAGCGGCGTCACATAGGCCGTCGCGTGCTTGAGATCCGGCGACATGCGGACTTCCGAAATGGAAATCACCGTCGTTTCGATGAGCGGATCACGCACTTCGCCGCGCTGGAGAACCTGGGTGATCGCCGCGCGCACCTGCTCGCCCACGCGCAGCATGCGTTGCGACGGCGCTGAGGATGTTGCTCTTACCATGGTCGTCACCTTCAAAAAAATACGAGCGCCGAAACGGTCCGGCGCTCGCACGATGTTTGGATCGCCGGACGCTTACAGCGTGCGGGTGATGTGCTCCACGCGGAAGCACTCGATCGTGTCGCCGGCGCGGATGTCTTCGTAGTTCTCGAAGGCCATGCCGCATTCCTGGCCCATCGGCACTTCGGACACTTCGTCCTTGAAGCGCTTGAGCGTCTTGAGCTTGCCTTCATGAATGACGACGTTGTCGCGCACGAGGCGGACGCCCGCGCCACGCTCGACCTTGCCTTCGATGACGCGGCAACCTGCGACCTTGCCGACCTTCGTGATGTTGAACACCTCGAGGATCTCGGCATTGCCGAGGAAGGTTTCGCGGCGCTCCGGCGAAAGCAGGCCCGACATCGCCGCCTTAACGTCATCCACCAGATCGTAGATGATGTTGTAGTAGCGGATTTCGAGACCGGCGCGTTCTGCAGCGGTACGAGCCTGGGCGTTGGCACGAACGTTGAAGCCGATGATGGCGGCGTTCGAGGCTTCGGCCAGCGAAATATCGGATTCGGTGATACCACCGGCACCCGAATGAACGATGCGCGCGCGGACTTCGTCCGTGCCGAGCTTTTCGAGGGCACCGGCAATGGCTTCGATCGAGCCCTGCACGTCGCCCTTGATGAGCAGCGGGAACTCCTTAAGACCGGTGTTCTGCAGCTGGCTCATCATCTGTTCGAGCGAACCGCGCGAACCGGCCTGGCGTGCCACCTGCTTTTCGCGGGCGAGGCGCTGGCGGTATTCCGAGATCTCGCGGGCACGGCTTTCGTTCTCGACGACGGCGAACTTGTCACCGGCAGCAGGCGTCCCCGACAGGCCGAGGATTTCGACCGGCATCGAGGGGCTGGCTTCCTTGACGTGTTCGCCCTTGTCGTTAACGAGCGCGCGCACACGGCCCCACTGGTCGCCGGCCACGATGATCTGGCCGGGCTTCAGCGTGCCCGTCTGGACGAGAACGGTGGCGACGGCGCCACGGCCGCGGTCGAGCTGGGCTTCGACGACGACGCCTTCTGCCGTACGGTCCGGGTTTGCCTTGAGGTCGAGGATTTCGGCCTGCAGCAGCACGGCTTCGAGCAGCTTGTCGAGGTTGAGGCGGTTCTTGGCCGACACTTCCACGTCGAGCGTTTCACCGCCCATGGATTCGACGAAGACCTCGTGCTGGAGGAGCTGGTTGCGCACCTTCTGCGGGTCGGCTTCGTGCTTGTCGATCTTGTTGATCGCCACGATGATCGGAACACCCGCCGCCTTGGCGTGATTGATGGACTCGATCGTCTGCGGCATCACGCTGTCGTCGGCCGCGACCACGAGGATCGCGATGTCGGTCGCCTGCGCACCGCGGGCACGCATGGCGGTGAACGCCGCGTGGCCGGGGGTGTCGATGAAGGTGATCTTGTGACCGTTGTGCTCGACCTGGTAGGCGCCGATATGCTGCGTGATGCCACCGGCTTCGCCGGCAACGACGTTGGCCTTGCGGATGGCGTCGAGCAGCGAGGTCTTGCCGTGGTCGACGTGGCCCATGATGGTCACGATCGGCGGACGGCTTTCCAGATCGCCGGCATCGTCGGCAACGTTGAAGATGCCTTCTTCGACGTCGGATTCCGAAACGCGCTTGACGGTGTGGCCGAATTCGCTGGCGATGAGTTCAGCCAGGTCGGCGTCGATCAGATCGCCGGGCTTCATCATCTGACCTTCCTTCATCAGGTACTTGATGACGTCGACGGCGCGTTCGGACATGCGCTGCGACAGTTCCTGAATGGTGATGGTCTCCGGCAGGATGACTTCGCGAACAACCTTTTCGCGGGTTTCCTGCATCATCGAGCGCTTGAACTTCTCCTGGCGGCGACGCATGGCCGAGAGCGAACGGCCGCGCTGTGCGCCATCCTCATCGCTCGAAGCGGTCGTCAGCGTCAGCTTGCCCTGGCGGCGGCCGTCATCGGCCTTCGGACGGGCGGGAGCCTTTGCCGGTTCCGGGCGCTTGACGGCGCCGCGGTTTGCAGGTGCGCCACCACGCGGACGCTTGTCGTCGTCCTCGTCGTTTTCGCGGCGGCCACGGCCGGCGACCGGCGTGGATACCGGAGCAGGCGCCGGCGTGCGGCCGGGCTGCGGGCGGGTTTCGGCGGCGGCCGGAGCGGGCTTTGCGACCGGCTGCGCTACAACCTCTTCCACGACGGGCGCGGGAGCGGCGGCCTCGGCGGCGCGGCGTTCCGCCTCTTCCTTCTCGCGAACGAGGCGTGCTTCTTCCTCAGCAACGCGGCGGGCTTCATCCTCGACCTTGCGGCGGGCTTCGTCCTCGGCACGCTGGCGGGCTTCGGCGGCGTCGCGGATCTGCGCTTCTGCAAGCGCGCGGCGACGGGCCTCGACTTCGTCAGGCGAAAGCTGGTTCAGCACCACGCCGCGCGGACGGTTCTGTTCGACCGGGCGGGAGGGCTGCTGGTGCACCGGGCGCGACGGCTGCTGTGCGGGGCGCGAAGGCTGCGGCGCAGGACGCGTCTGCTGCGGCTCCGGCTGGCGCTGCACGGGCGCGACGGGCGTCGACGCTTGGCGTTCTTCGCCCGGACGGCTGAAGTGGCGTTTCGTGCGGGTCTCGACCACGACGGCCTTGGTGCGGCCACGACCCATGTCCTGGCGCACGGTTCCCTGCTGAACCCCCGAGGGCTTCAGGCTAAGGGTCTTCTTGCCAGCCACATTGATCGTCTTGTCGTCTTCGTTGTCGGTCATTCCGTTCCGTTCCTAAGATCAGAGCCGGATGCGTATCACCAGACTCTGTCGTTCAAATGTGTTCATCCAATGCGATTTCGGCCGGCCGAATGCCGGTAACCGCGTCATTGGTTTGTCTGGCGAGCGCCACCCTGTGCCATCATTTGGCTGTCGCCCCGGTATTTCTCGAGCATGATTGCGCGCTTCACTACACCCTCACCCGCCTGCCCTGCAAGCGCTGCGGCATGGATAAAAGCATTACTTCCCAAAAGGCCCTCCAATTCGCTCTCCGAAAAGAGCTTGAAGGAGGGTATTTCCGTTTCGTCGTCGGTGAGAAAGCTCGAAGCCTTCCGCGCCTGGTCTATTTTCCTGACACCGTCGGCCGCCGCGTCCGTCGCATGAAAGACGGCAAGGGCCGCAAGCGCCCGCACCGCCTGGTCGACTTTCGAGGAGCCCGTGATGAACTGGCCCGCCTTGCGCGCCATGTTCATCATGCCGCCAAGCTGGGCGGCGATCAGCCGGTCCACCTCGGCGCCGAGATCGGGAGCCGCCTTGGCCTCCGTCTTCAGCGCACGCCCGAAAAGCTTCTTGGCGACCGCCTTGTCGACGATCGCCCGTTCCGCCTTTACCCAGCATCCGCGTCCGGGGAGTTGACGCTTCAGGTCCGGCACGACGCTGCCGTCGGGACCTGCGACGAAGCGGATCAGATCATCCGCCTCGCCCTTTTCGCGCGTCACGATGCACATGCGGTCGTTCACGCCGTCCTCGTCCTTCTTGCCCATATAGGTTTCCGTTTCCGTCAACGCAAACCGCTGCGCAAATCAGCGGGCGACACATCCAACCTGTAGAACGCCGATCAGGCGTCCTGTTCGCCACCCTCGACGACCGGCTCTTCCTTTGCCAGGTCCTCTTCGGTGATCCAGCCGGCCGCGAGGCGCGCCTGAACGACCATGGCTTCAGCTTCGGCGCGGGAAACCTCGAACTTCGAGAACAGGCCCTCGAACTTCTTCGTCTCGCCGTCCTTGCGCTCCGACCAGCCGACGAGATCGTCCGCGGCGCAGCCGGCGAAGTCTTCCATCGTCTTGATGCCGTCTTCGCCGAGTGCCACGAGCATCTGGCTCGTCAGGCCGTCGATCTGGCGCAGCTCGTCGGAAACGCCGAGTTCCTTGCGCTTGGCGTCCATCTCGGCCTCGATGCGGTCAAGATATTCGCGGGCGCGGGTCTGGATTTCCTGGGCCGTGTCTTCGTCGAAACCGTCGATCGAGGCGATTTCGTCGAGATCGACATAGGCCAGTTCTTCAACGGCGGCAAAACCTTCAGACGCCAGAACCTGGCCGACCATTTCGTCGACGTCGAGCGAATCCATGAAGAGGTTGGTGCGCTCGTTGAATTCCTTCTGGCGACGCTCGGACTCTTCGGCTTCCGTGAGGATGTCGATGTCCCAGCCCGTCAGCTGCGAGGCGAGGCGCACGTTCTGGCCGCGGCGGCCGATGGCCAGCGACAGCTGCTCGTCGGGAACGACGACTTCGATACGCTCTGCATCCTCATCGAGAACGACCTTGGCGACTTC
>NZ_CAMLFY010000165.1 GCF_946479415.1 uncultured Shinella sp.
TTCGTCAACGTGCCGCGCATCAAGGGCAGCCACAATGCGGTGCTGTCGGGGATGCTGGCGGCCGACAAGCTGGCGGAAGCGATCGCGAGCGGTCGCGCCCATGACGAGGTGATCGAGATCGAAAACAGCTGGCGCGCCTCCGACATCGGCAAGGACCTGAAGCGGGTGCGCAACGTCAAGCCGCTGTGGTCGAAGTTCGGCACGGCGCTGGGCGTGGCGCTGGGCGGCCTTGACATGTGGATCAACCAGATCTTCGGCAGCTCGCCGTTGACGCTGAAGCACGGCAAGACCGACGCGGCTTCGCTGGAGCCTGCGGCCAAGCACAGGAAGATCGACTATCCCAAGCCCGACGGCGTGCTGACCTTCGACCGCCTGTCGTCGGTGTTCCTGTCCAACACCAATCATGAGGAGGACCAGCCGGTCCATCTGAAGGTGAAGGACATGGACCTGCAGAAACGGTCCGAGCACGATATCTATGCCGGCCCGTCGTCGCGCTACTGTCCGGCGGGCGTCTACGAATGGGTGGAAAAGGATGGCAGGCAAGTCTTCGTCATCAACGCCCAGAACTGCGTCCACTGCAAGACCTGTGACATCAAGGACCCCAACCAGAACATCACCTGGGCTCCGCCTCAGGGTGGCGAAGGGCCGGTCTACTCGGAGATGTAGGGACGATGAAAATTGAAGAATATACCGAGAAGCTGCGAGAGGCTCATTTTGGGGAACTCGTCGGTGAAATATTGTTTAGAGAGATGGCAATTCTCTTCCCCGATAAGGCACAAGATTTTCAGACGCTCTCAATAGTAGAGCAACTCGTCGGAAATGCCCTTGGTGAACTCCTGGAGCGATACCAAGTGCGACCGGTGGAGAACGCGCGTGTTATTGAACTTACCAGGCACCTTCTCGCAGACATACAGCCGGACGATTGGAACGGCTGGCTACATCAGTTTCGCGAAGTTCTAAAACCATTTGTGCAGGAATTTGACGACCTGTACATTCACGGCCCGTCATCAGATTTAGTGCAATTGCGTTTACTGCGCGATCACGAGCGCATGTTGTTGTACTACGTTGATCTTGAGATCGCCGGACACGACGGCCTATCTGTCATTCAGTCCTTCCTTGGAAAGCTTCAATTGTCGAGGCAATTAGTAGTTCCATAAACTACGCTATGCGATATGTTATAACATGACATAATCGAATACTGACTACCAGCCTCCTCCCGGGGCACCTTGGCTGCCGTCGCACAGGTCTCGGCGGCAGCCATTTTTCTCAGGAGCATCGCCGTCTTGACTTCTAACGAGACCTCAATGCTGGCGTCCGGTACCAAACCTGCCGCCGACCGCGCCGCAACCGAGGGCAATTTTAGTCATGAAGGAACGAATACTCTCGCCACTTGAAAAGACCTGCCTTCGGTGGATTTCCCGAGGCAGGACCGTCGCCGAAATCGCTTCGATTGAGGGCAAAAGCGTTGCCGACATCGAGAGTTGCCTGCAAAGTGCGTTCGTCGCACTGAAGGCAAAAACGATAAAGGAGGCGCTTCAGAAAGCGGACCTCAATGAGTCCAATTGACTTCATCGATTTCTACAGGCGCTCTTGCCGTCGGCTTGAAAAAGGAACCGACCTTGCTGCCTAGAGCGGCGGGAAGCAACTCGCGCAATTGTGAAAGCCTTGCGCAGACCTGCGTCACCAGCAGAAGCATGCCAATCCCGCTCTCTTGTGATGGCGTCCTGGCCCAGTGCCGGATCTTCCACGATCAACCCACAAGGGGTCCGCTAGCAAGCTGCGGCCGCTCCGGCTTCGCGTCGCGGTGATCGCGCCCGGAACCGGGCCTTTTGAGGAGCCATCGAGCGGGAATTGGCCCGCTCCCGGATGGAGCCTCTCAAATGTCGCACGATCTTTCCCTCGCACAGTCGCACGCCTTCCAGCTCTCCCGCGACCTGATGGTCCCAGTCACGGTCTTCGAAGTCGACGGCGAGTACGGCGTCCTGCCCTCTGACGAGATCGACGCCGACGACGATCTTGCGATCGTACACGAATTTTTCCCGTGGCCGGCGCATTGAGCCGGCCTTTGCCTTTGGCGTGCCGCTTGCGCGCTGCAGGCCGCAAGGGAGGCTTCGCCGCGGCCGACTTGATCATTGCATGATCCGACAATTGCCAGCCGTGCCCCTGCCGCCTTTGCTCTTCGCGGCTGGCCGAAGGGCGCCCGCAAAACGACGGGCAAGGAAAGGCAATGGAGGCCGATCGCTGGGCGATCGGGAGCAAAATGAAGAGAAGAGACATAGAAGCGCTGCGGGAACGGGTAAGCTGCGCGGCTGTTCTTGAACAGGCGCGGTTCGCCATCGACATCAAGGAAAGCACCCGGCGGGCAGTCAAGTTTCGCCGTGGCGCTGAAATCATTATCGTCACGCATGAGGGGCGCGGGTGGTTCGATCCGCTCAGCGATGCGAAAGGCGACGTGTTCGGGCTTGTCGAGCATCTCGACCATGTCGGTTTTCTCGAAGGCGTCGAGCGGGTCGCTGACCTGGTTGGTTTCGAGATCACGGAACCGGAGTGGAAGCCTGTGATGCATGATAGAGGATTCCACCCCTCTCTCGCTGAGCGTTGGCAGGCGCGCCGCAGACCATGGCCCGGATCCTCGACATGGCGTTACCTCAATGGCGATCGCTGGCTGCCGGCACTTTTGCTCCGCGCGGCGATCAAAGGCGACCTTCTGCGGGAAGGGCCATACGGGAGTATGTGGGCAGCTCATACGGACGATGCTGGCCTAGTGACCGGCTGGGAGGCACGAGGTCCGCAATACAGAGGGTTCGCCTCTGGGGGTAACAAGGTTCTTTTCCGGCTCGGGCCTCCGACCGCGTTGCGCCTGGCGGTCACGGAAGCCACGATCGATGCCATGAGTCTCGCGGCAATCGAAGGGTTGCATGATGGCACGCTCTATCTCAGCACCGGCGGCGGATGGTCGCCGGCCACGCAAGCCGCGCTGAGGGAATTGGCCTCCAGACCTGACGCTCTGTTGGTCGCGGCGACGGACGCCAACTCTCAGGGCGATCTGTTTGCCGCGCGGTTGCGGGCGCTGGCCGAGGACGCCGGGTGCGACTGGACGCGGCTGCGGCCGCCCGAGGAGGACTGGAACGAGACTCTGAAAATCAGGGAAAATGAAAAACGGGAAAAAACGGAAGGAGACGTGCCGCATTCGCACCGCCCGCGTCAAGGGAGGCTTCGCCCGGCGGAGCCGGCCTTTGACCCGGCCGGACACGATGCCGGCGGCTCGGAAGGGGTCATGAAGGATTGAAGGGGATGGCGAGGTCGAAATGACGGCGCCGCACTTCGGTCCGAAAACGCGCAAGGAGCCGCAGATGATCCCCTCTCCCGCAACCGCCAAGGTTTTTCAGGGCGTCGCAAGCCGCCAGCAGATGTTCCGCATGTTCGACCGTCACGCCCAGCGCCCTAACCGTTGGGACGATGATTCCGCGCCGCTCTACTCGGGCGAATGGTTCGAGATCGGCGAGACCGAACATGACTATATGTTCGAGATCCTGCCGCCGTTGTGGATCAGAGGGTCGATGTTTGCGATGCGCGAATTCATGGCCGGCTCGGTGACATCAGTGTTCTTCGCGCTCAGGATCGACGAAGTCATCCGCTATTTCCATGGCTACTGTGATCTTTCCGACAAGACATCCGTCGAACGCATGCGCGTTACCATCATCGAGCGCGAAAGCCGTCCGGCCCGGGCGATGACGCGGCAGGAGCGGCTCGAGCATATCTGGAGCACGACTGCCGACGATTACCGCGGCTATGCCGGAGACAGGTGGCCGGAGTCCGCTCGAGGCAAGCGCACCGTCGTACTCTATGGCGGCAACGAGGGCGCGACTTTCCTGAAGCTGCTCGACGAACTCACCGACGGGGAGATTGCTGCAAAGCTGCCGGTGCACCTTCGCCACCTTCCCTCCCCGATCGCCGCGTGAGGAGGAGGCTATGTTCACTTTCAGCGTGATCGAGGTCCGTGATGTGATCGCGCGCGGACGCAGTGACGCGGAAGCCAATGGCGGCTTCCGCAATCCCCACTACGGTCTCCTCCCGGGCCAAGACGAGAAGCCCGGTCTGTGGATCGTCGGCGACGAAGGCGTCTATCTGCTTTCCAACGGCAAACTGGCGGAGGGCCAAAAGGCGCTCGTCGTCTATGCCGAGGAGTGCGATCCGAAGACCAATCCGGACTGCTGGCATTACAAGCGCCGGTATTTCGGGGGAGACGACGGCATCGTCTTCATCGACGCTGAGAGCCTGGAAGTCATGCATTCCACGAACCCGGCGGCCACGCATCTGCGAGCTGAGTTTGCGACGGAAACAATGCAGCTCTCCGTAGTCACGCGCTCGTAGCTCGCGATCGCTCCCGCCGGACGAACCAGGCCCAAATTCCCACAATTCATTTTCATCCGCCTTCGTAGCCACGGGACCTGTCCTGCGGGCGATGGCGCACATCCTCGAAAAGGAGCTTCCATGTCCCACGATTCCTTCACCCTCGACATATCAGGCAGCACTGCATTGTCGTCTGGCCTTGGCCTGGGCGCCACCGCGTTTGGTGGTTTCGCTGCCAATGACGACGATCCCGATCCGCCGCCGCCCTCCCCTACGCCGTCATCGCCTCTGCCAGTTGCGAAGCAGCCGGCGCCGCGGAGACAAGGCGGGCGGGCCAACTTCTATCTCGACGACGGTGACGATCGCGGCTTGGCCGCGACCTGGAAGGAACGGGCGAAGGCGAATGTCCGAGCTATCCTCGTCGCCGGCGAAATCGAGAAGCAGGATCGACCCGCCACCCGTGACGAGCAAGCGAGGCTGATCCGCTTCACCGGTTTTGGCGCAGCGGAACTCGCAAACGGCATGTTCCGGCGTCCAGGCGAAGTCGATTTCCGGGAAGGCTGGGACGACCTCGGCAGTTCGCTGGAAAGCGCCGTCACCGATGCCGACTATGCTTCGCTCGCGCGCTGCACCCAGTATTCGCACTTCACTCCTGAGTTCATCGTTCGGGCCATCTGGGCGGGCTTGCGGCGGCTCGGCTGGCGTGGGGGCCGCGTGCTTGAGCCGGGGGTTGGCACGGGCCTGTTTCCGGCGCTGATGCCAAAGATGCTCAGAGAAACAAGCCACGTCACCGGCATCGAACTCGATCCAGTGACGGCACGGATTGCCCGGCTGCTTCAGCCGACGGCGCGGATCATCAACGCCGACTTCGCGCGCACCGATCTTAATGCGATCTATGATCTCGCGATCGGCAATCCACCCTTCTCCGACCGAACAGTTCGGTCGGATCGGCAGTACCGTCCGCTTGGTCTGCGGCTGCACGACTACTTTATCGCCCGCTCGATCGATCTCTTGAAGCCCGGTGCACTCGCCGCGTTCGTGACAAGCAGCGGCACGATGGACAAGGCGGACAGCACAGCTCGAGAGCATGTCGCCAGGTCCGCCAATCTGGTCGCAGGCGCCCGCTTCCCCGAGGGCAGCTTCCGCCGCGACGCTGGCACGGATGTGATCGTGGACATCCTGTTCTTTCGCAAGCGCAAGGCCGGCGAGCCTGAGGGTGATCTGTCGTGGCTCGATCTGGAAGAGGTGTGCCCGGCCACATCCGACGAGGGTGCAATCCGCGTGAACCGCTGGTTCGCCCGGCATCCGGACTTCGTGCTCGGTGAGCACGCCTTGACGTCTGGCCCGTTCGGCGAGACCTATACGTGCCATCCACGCGCCGGTGAAGATCTCGAAACGGCACTTAAGGCCGTGATCGCTCTTCTTCCGGAGGATCTGTATGACGGTGAGCCGACGCGGATCGATATCGATCTGGAAGAGGAACTGAGCGAGACCGTCGAACTCCGCTCCGGCAACGACAAGGTCCGCGAAGGCAGCTTCTACCTCAATAACCGCCACGGTCTCATGCAAATGATCGACGGAGCACCATTCGCGGTTTCGGTGCGGAAAGACAGGTCAGGCGACGGCCTGTCCGAAAAGCATGTCCGGATCATCAAGAAGCTGATCCCGATCCGCGACGCCGTGCGCGAGGTGCTGAAAGCGCAGGAACGCGATCAGCCGTGGCGGGATCTGCAGATTCGGCTGCGCATCGCCTGGTCGAGCTTCGTCCGAGACTTCGGGCCGATCAACCACACGACGGTTTCGATCTCGGAGGATGAGGACAGCGGCGAGGTCCGCGAGACCCATCGTCGTCCGAATATTCAGCCGTTCCTGGACGACCCGGATTGCTGGCTGGTCGCCTCGATCGAAGACTATGACCTCGAAACGGATACTGCAAAACCCGGTCCGATCTTCTCGGAGCGGGTCATCTCTCCTCCGGCACCACCCGTCATCACCAGTGCTGCCGATGCGCTCGCCGTCGTTCTCAACGAGCGCGGCCGCGTCGATCCCGAACATATAGCCGAGCTTTTGCATCGCGACCCCGACGCTGTGATCGGCGAACTCGGTGACGCCATTTTCCGCGATCCCGTCGATGGCTCCTGGCAGACATCTGACGCTTACCTTTCAGGCCCGGTCCGCACGAAGCT
Source organism: uncultured Shinella sp. (assembly GCF_946479415.1). The sequence continues at coordinate 6,540 of NZ_CAMLFY010000165.1, forward strand.
AACGGTCGGCGAAGCGGCGGCCACGCTCGATCCGTTATACGAGCGCAATGTCCGCGCGTTGCAGGATGTCCAGCCCGCGGACCTCCGTCCCTCAGACATCACCGCCCGTCTCGGCGCGCCATGGATCCCGGCTGCCGATGTCGTCGCCTTCGTGCACGAGACGATGGATGCCGACATCCGGATCCACCACATGCCGGAGCTCGGGTCATGGACCGTCGAGGCACGGCAGCTTGGTTACAACGCCACTGGCACCTCCGAATGGGGCACGGCGCGCCGCCATGCCGGCGAACTGCTGGCCGATGCCCTGAACAGCCGGGTTCCGCAAATCTTCGACGTCTTCAAGGATGTTGGCGGCGAACGCCGTGTCCTGAATGTCGTCGATACCGAAGCAGCCCGCGACAAGCTACAAAAGATCAGGCAAGCTTTTCAGAACTGGGTCTGGACCGATCCTAATCGGACCGACCGGCTGGCACGAGTCTACAATGACCGCTTCAACAACATCGCGCCTCGAAACTTCAACGGCTCGCACCTGCAATTACCCGGCGCCAGCGATGCCTTCCAGCTTTACGCGCACCAGAAGCGCGGAATCTGGAGGATAATCTCTTCCGGCTCGACCTATCTCGCGCACGCCGTCGGCGCCGGCAAGACGATGACCATGGCGGCCGCCATCATGGAACAGCGGCGTCTCGGCCTGATCGCCAAGGCGATGCTGGTCGTGCCAGGCCATTGCCTCGCACAGGCGGCGCGTGAGTTCCTCGCCCTCTATCCGAATGCTCGTATCCTCGTCGCCGACGAGACGAATTTCACCAAGGACAAGCGGGCACGTTTCCTGTCGCGCGCCGCCACGGCCACTTGGGATGCTGTTATCATCACCCATTCAGCCTTCAGGTTCATTGCTGTGCCGTCGGCGTTCGAGAGCCAGATGATCCAGGACGAGCTGGAGCTCTACGAGGATCTTCTGACCAAGGTGGACAGCGAAGATCGAGTGTCGCGCAAGCGGCTCGAGCGCCTGAAGGAAGGTTTGCAAGAGCGGTTGGAAGCGCTTTCCACCCGAAAGGGCGACCTTCTTACGATGTCGGAAATCGGCGTCGACCAGATCATCGTCGACGAGGCGCAGGAATTCCGCAAACTCTCTTTTGCGACCAATATGTCGACGCTCAAGGGCATCGACCCGAACGGATCGCAGCGGGCATGGGACCTCTATGTCAAGTCTCGCTATATCGAGACCAAAAACCCCGGCCGCGCGCTCGTGCTGGCCTCCGGCACGCCAATCACCAACACGCTCGGTGAGATGTTTTCGATCCAGCGCCTGCTCGGTCACGGGGCGCTGCGCGAA
>NZ_CAMLFY010000166.1 GCF_946479415.1 uncultured Shinella sp.
AACCCCCAACCAAGCGGTTATGAGCCGCCGGCTCTAACCATTGAGCTACAGGCCCATGCCGGCTGTTTGCCGGGGCCGTCGGTCAATGGCAGCCGACGGTTGGAAATCGTCTAGACGAAATCGGCTTCCCTCACAAGCACCGCCGTATTCTCTACACAATGACAAGCGAAGAACGGCGCAAGGGACACAACTATCAGGAGATATTCCAATATGGCCCACGGAATCCTCGGTCGCCGCACCGGCGCCGGCCTTATCGCGCTTTCGCTTGCTCTTGCCGCAGCCCTTCCGCTCGCGGCCAAGGCCGAAGAGGCGGCAAAGCCGCGCGAAGCAACGATCGTCGTCACCGGCGAAGGCTCGGCCGAAGTGGCGCCCGACATGGCGCTGATCGACCTCGGTGTCGTCAAGGATGCCAAGACTGCACGCGAGGCCCTCGACGCCAACAACAAGGCCATGGCCGAAATCCTCGCCGCGCTGAAGGACGCCGGCATCGAAGAGCGCGATCTGCAGACCTCCGGCTTCATGATCAACCCGCAGTATCAGTATCCGCAGAGCTCGAACGGGGAAAACCCGCCGCCGGTGCTCACCGGCTTCCAGGTCACCAACACGGTGACGCTGCGCGTGCGCGATCTCTCCAAGCTCGGCGAAATCATGGACAAGGCCGTGACGCTCGGCGCCAACCAGGGCGGCGGCATCCGCTTTACCAACGACAAGCCGGAAACGGCTGTCAGCGCCGCGCGCAAGAAGGCCGTCGAAAACGCCATGGCCAAGGCCAAGGAATTGACGGACGCTGCCGGCGTCGGGCTTGGCCGCGTTCTGGAAATCTCGGAAACGAGCTATCGCGCCGAACCCATGCCGATGATGCGCGCCATGGCGAAGGATTATGCCGCCGAAGGCGGCGCCGTTCCACTCGCCACCGGAGAAAACAGCTATTCCGTCGTCGTCAACGTGACCTTCGCGCTCGGCAAATAACCGTCGCGAACCGACATGCTGAATTGGGGGCCGGGAGACCGGCCCTTTTTGTTTTGCGCGGCGGCCAACTGCCACTGGCATTGGAACAGTCTCAGTTCCTGCAAGCCCTACGTCTTGAGTGCAGACAACGCCTGAATGCGTTGCGCGCGTTTTGACCAGAAAGGGGACGGCGGCGGCGGGGATGGTCGGTGAGACAGGCCAAAGTCTCTGCCTGGAACGGTGTTTCCCGAAACACTCAGCCATGGCCGGGATAATGGCGCGATCCACTTCACGATCCGGAATCTCTCCATGAGTGGGAGGGCCAGCAGCGCGTGGATCCTGGTGATCAAGGCCGTATAGCCGGCCGAGCGGGGCGCCCCATGGCAGCGGCTCCGCAACACCTTCCGGTACAGCCATCGCTTTTCACGGGGCCATTGCTCCGGTACATCGGCACGCGCGCTTGTCCGCCCTAAAACGCAAAAACCCTCCCGGCTTGCGCCGAGAGGGTGGCCATTCGCCGGCCGGGGGTGACAAGACGAATGGGAAACCCACTCTCCTTAACGCCAGAGAACCGGGCAGTGGCGGTCGTTGGCGAAAACTATGCGGCTGTAATCGCCACGCCGGACACCTTCGACGACGACCTTGCGGCCATCCACCGCAACGACCTGGGCGCGACGCAAGCCCAAATCACGGGCCTTTGCGACGGCGAAGCCCAGGGAGCATCGACCACCGCGGTCCCAGTTGCGCGGGCGATCCCACCGGTCGCGACGATCCCAGCGGTCCTGGCGGTCCCAGCCGCCGCGGCCGTAGTCCTGCACTTCGAGGAACCCGTTGCGGTAACCGACCTGCTCGATGGAGAGGCTGATATCTGCAGCCGATGCAGCCGGGGCAACGGCGGTCAGAGCGCCGAGGCCGAGAAGAGCGGCAAGCATGGTATTTTTCAGAAAGTTGGTCATTGAGATCTCCTGTTCGCTCTGCCCTGGCCGTTTGCGTCGGGCGATTGAGAAGACCTTAGGACCGTTTGCCTGAACGCAGCCCGAAGCGGTCGTTCAGACTGCATTCAACTTCATGAACCGGTGAAGAAAGCGATGCGTGTAATGGTGCCGTCCTCCAGCTCAAGCAGCAGGATCTTTTCGCGGGAAGAACTGCCGCCGGAGGCATCGCGGGCCGTGAGGCGAATGGCGACATTGTTGCCAAGCGCGTCGCTCATCACCAACGCATCCTGATAGGTTTCATCATGGGCTGCGAAATGTCGGGCGAGACGGTCGCGCAGGGCTTCGCGCCCGTTATCGCTCCCCTCGCCGATGCCGGAGATCGCGACATCCTCGTTCACCTTGGCGGCGAGTGCCGCAAAATCACGCGCGTTCAGCGCTTCTATGACGGCGTGGGTGATGCTTTCGGTGTTTGCCATGGGGCGTCTCTCCTGTTCCTGCGTCGCCGCAAGAACGTACGATCTCGCAAATCGGTTCCGTCAAGGGCCGAGATGCAGGACGATTTCGCGGCGGTGCGGCCGGTCGCGATGTTCGAAGAGATAAAGCCCCTGCCAGGTGCCGAGCACCAGCCGGCCGCCCGCCACGGGAATGCCGATGGAGACCTGGGTAAGCGCCGCCTTGATATGCGCCGGCATGTCGTCAGGCCCTTCCAGCGTGTGCACGATCCAGCGCATGGACGGGTCGTCGGACGGCGGCACAAGGCGGCGAAAGAACTGGTCGAGATCGCGCCGCACATCCGGGTCGGCATTTTCCTGAATGAGCAGCGAGCAGGAGGTGTGGCGCACGAAAACGGTGAGCAGGCCCGTTTCCAGGCCTGCGTCCCGCACGAATGTTTCGGCCTCGCCGGTGAACTCGTAGAGCCCCTGCCCGCAGGTCGGAAGGGTCAGGATCGTCTGCGGCATATGCGCCTCAGCCGATCGCCCAGAACAGGCCGCCGACGACCACGATGAAGGCCAGGATCACGCCCATGAAGCGTGCGAGCCCCATATTCGTATCCGTCGTATCGCCGACGATGGCATAGTAGAGATCGAGCATGGCAAGGCCTTTCTTCCGGTAGGCTCCGTGATAGCCCACCTGCGCGGCGCTCACAACTCGACGATGGCCTGGAAGCCGCCATAAATCATGCGCTTGCCGTCGAAGACATCCTTCCAGTCATCGCCCTTCAACCGCTCGTCGGCCATCACCTTGGCGACGATTTCGTCACGTTTTTCGCGGGACTCGTAGGTGACCCAGGCAAAGATCACGATCTCGTCTTCCTTCGCCTGAACGGCGCGGGGGAACGAGGTCAGCTCGCCATAGGGCACGTCGTCGCCGATGCATTCGACATAATCGATCGCGCCGTGTTCCTTCCAGACGGCGCCGGCCGCGCGCGCCATCGCCTTGTAGGCCTCGATATTGGCCTTCGGCACGGCAAGCAGAAATCCATCCACATAGGTCATGATCGTCTCCTCCTTCGGTTTGGGACCTTCAGAGGACGTGGGGCACCATGCCGCTCCGACAAGGGGAGCGCAATTTTTTGCTCCCAGCTACCAGGCGCCGCAGTTCCGCAGCTGTCGCGAGTAATTCGAGGCGATGTTGGCTGCTCGTTTCGCGCCGGCCTTCGCCGTGGCGCTCCAGTTGCCGCGCGAATAGCCACCATGGCCGTGGTAATAGGCGATGTAGAGCCGGTAGGTGTCGTTGAGCGCGATGCCGTTCTTGCGGTTGCTCTCGGCGTGATACCAGGCGATGAAACGGATCGCATCCTTGAAATCGGTGCGCTTGGCCATCCAGCGGCCGGTCACGCGCTTGTAGCTCGCCCAGGTGCCGTCGAGCGCCTGCGAGAAGCCGAGCGCCGTCGACTGCCGCTTCCACGGAATGAAGCCGAGAAGCTTGGTGCGCGGCGGGCGGGCATTATGGCGGAAGCCGGATTCGGTGTAGATCGTCGCCATCAGCACGGCAACGGGAACGCCGTACTCGCGCTCGGCACTGTAGGCGGCACGCCGCCAGTTATCCCATAGGCCGTCGCGCTGCTCGAAGATGGCACAGGCATTCTGCGTCTGTCTTGGAACCGACGCACAGCCAGCGAGCAGCAGGAGGACGACGATCAATACGCAACGCATCGCTAATCCTCGAAAATTTCCGGATATTTATAATTGGTAAATCTTAAGGATTGGTTTTGATTCAATTGCGGTTCACCGGCTTCCATTCACAGTCGTGATCCGCCCATCAAATATGCAAATGCATTATTTTGTTGCGCTTTTTGGCCTCCCGGCCTAATCAATCTGCAGCACGCCGGCCCTTCGCGCACGAATGTTCCGGACTGTGGATGAACCCCTTCCCTCCGGATTCAGGCCAGCGCCGTCCGGGCGCGGGACGGTTTGCGACCAGGCCCTCCCAAGGCCGTAAGTTCAGGAGAACGACCATGAAGAAGTCTCTTTTCACCGTTGCTGCCCTCGCGGCATCCGTCGCCTTCGCGCCGCTGGCGCATGCCGATATCGTCATCGGCCTCATCGCGCCGCTGACCGGCCCGGTTGCCGCCTATGGCGACCAGGTCAAGAACGGCGCGGAAGCCGCCGTTGAAAACATCAACAAGAACGGCGGCATCCTCGGCGAGCAGGTCGTGCTGAAGCTGACCGACGACGCCGGCGAGCCCAAGCAGGGCGTTTCGGCCGCCAACCAGATCGTCGGCGAAGGCATCCGCTTCGTCGTCGGCCCGGTCACCTCGGGCGTCGCCATCCCGGCCTCCGACGTTCTGGCCGAAAACGGCATCCTGATGGTCACCCCGACCGCGACCGCACCGGACCTGACGGCCCGCGGCCTGACCAACGTTCTGCGCACCTGCGGCCGCGACGACCAGCAGGCCGAAGTCGCCGCTGCCTATGTTCTGGAAAAGCTGAAGGACAAGAAGGTCGCCATCGTTCATGACAAGGGCGCCTACGGCAAGGGCCTGGCCGATGCCTTCAAGGCGGCGATCAACAAGGGCGGCATCACCGAGGCGCTCTACGATTCCGTCACGCCCGGCGAGAAGGATTTCAGCGCGCTGCTCACCCGCCTCAAGGCTGACGGCGTCGAGGTCATCTACTTCGGCGGCTACCACCCGGAAGGCGGCCTGCTCGCTCGCCAGCTGAAGGATCTCTCCGTCAACGCCACGATCATCGGCGGTGAAGGCCTGTCCAACAGCGAATATTGGGCGATCGGCAACGAAGCCGCGGCCGGCACGCTGTTCACCAACGCGTCTGACGCGCTGAAGAACCCCGATTCCTCGGCCGCCGTTGCTGTCCTGAAGGAAAAGGGCATCCCGCCGGAAGCCTTCACGCTCAACGCTTATGCCGCCATCGAAGTTCTGAAGGCCGGCATCGAGAAGGCCGGCAGCGCCGAAGACGCCGCCGCCGTCACGACGGCGCTGAAGTCCGGCGAACCGATCGCAACCGCCATCGGCAAGCTCACCTACGGCGAAAACGGCGACCTCACCTCGCAGAGCTTCTCGCTCTTCAAGTGGGAAGACGGCAAGATCGTCGCCGCCGAATAAGGCTTTTGCGATTTGGACATGCGAACGCCGGGGTTTTTACCCCGGCGTTTTTGTTTGTGTCGCAGGAAGTCCCCTCACCGCCCGGCGCGAAACTTCTCCTTCAGCCGCGCGATATCCGCAGCACTCCAGTCCGTCACATCGGTCACGGCAATCCATGGCTCGACATAGTGCTCGCCGGCATAGACATGGCCGAGCCCCATGGGCGTCGTCGTCGCCATCGCGAGATCGAGCGTCAGCTGCAGGAAGGTGACAACCGGATACCATTGGAAATCCGGCGAGACATCCGGCCCGCGCGGCGCAGCCATCCAGGCCGGCTGCCGATAAAAGGCGTAGGGATCGTAGAAAGTGATGGGGTCGCTGGCATATTGCAGATAGACGATGCGCATCGGCCCCCAGTGATCACCCGCCTCCGGCAGCGCATTGCGCTGGCTGGTGAAGCGCACATAGGAGCCGTCGCGGAAGCGCGGCAGCCAGGCCGGCGTATCGGGATTGCGGTCCGCCGTCATCTTGCGCCAGATACGGCTCGGGAAGGGCGGGCCTGACCAGAGCGCACCCTGATAGGGATCGCCGATCACCTCGAATAGCTCCGCCGATTGCTCCGAGGACAAGGCGCCGAGGCTGAGGCCGTAGAGATAGAGTTTGGGCCGGCTTTCTTTCGGCAGGCTCGTCCAGTGACCATAGACGGCGTGGAAGAGCGCACGCGCAGCCTCCGCACCATAATCCGGCTCGGCGAGCAGCGAGAGCCAGCTCGCGAGATAGGAATACTGGATGGCGACGCTGGCGATGTCGCCGTGGTGCAGGTATTCGACCGTATCGATGCCCTCAGGATCGACCCAGCCGGTGCCCGTCGGCATAATGATCACGAGCGTCGAGCGCTCGAAGCCGCCGACGCGGATCAGTTCGTCCAAAGCGATCTTCGCTCGCTCCTCCGGTGTGTCCCCGGCATTGAGGCCGGCATAGACGCGCAGCGGCTCCATCGCCGGCTTGCCGGTGAAATCGGCGATATCCTTGGCGCTCGGCCCACTTGCCACATAGGAACGGCCCATGCGGCCCAGCGCATCCCAGCGCACCAGCGAGGCAGCACTACCGGATTTCAGGGGGTCGGTGGGTTCGGCAGTGTCGGGCTCGATCACCTGGTCGAGGCGGCGGAAGGAAGAATCGGCGGTGTGCAGCACGAAGCGGACCAAGAGGCCGTCCGCCAGCGTCCAGAACAGCGTCGCCGCCAGCGCCGTGCCGATGACATAGGAGAGCCTGCGCGGCGCTGCCCGGCGCGAGGTGTTGGCGAAGAGCTTGACCAGAAGCGTGAAGAAACGGGTAAGGCCGATGAAAAACGTGAAGACGACAAGCGCAATCAGGCCGACATAAAAGGGATGCGCCGTCTCGATGGGCGGCAGGTTCATCAGCGTGCGGATGGAGTTCTGCCATTCGGCCGTGCGCCACAGGAAGACCAGCACGACGACACCGCAAACACCGCCCGCCGCCGCCTTAAGCCCCAACCGCACACGATCCTTCGGTTCCGGCAGTTCCAGCCAGAACCACAAGAGCGACAGCAGCACGCCGAGACCATAGCCGCAGGCCATGGTGACACCGGAAAGCAGGCCCTGGGTGATGTAGGTGCGTGGCAAAAGGCTCGGCGTCAGTGAGGCGGCGAAGAAAAGTGTGCCGAGCACCAGGCCTGTCGCCGAGAAGGACAGGAGAAAAGACCACAACCGATCCCGCATCCACATCCTCCTTCGCAATCTCACGCAAGCCTTGCATGGCAACCACTAGGAAGCAACCACGGCGTCGGCGCTTTTTGCCATTCTTCGCCGTGCGCGCAACGCGCGTTGCCAAAGAGTTGCCGAACCGGGCAGGCTGGGGTATCTCGGCCCTGTCGATGAACCATCGGCCGTAAGCGTTTGACATCAAGCAACGCATCCAGACCTGAAATCGTCCGTAGGGGCGTTTCCGCAAAGGTTCGAGATGCCGACGCCGAAGACGATTTCCCTTTTCAAAGGAACTGCCATGCAGCTTACGCGCCTGCCGGCCCGCTATGCCGGCTTCATCATGCCCTTCATCCTCTCCATCATCATGACCATGGTCGTGTCGGCCGTCGCCACCTGGCGCAATCTCGGCATGGGCGCCGATTTCCCCGCCCATTGGCTGCCGGCCTGGGCCATGTCCTGGATGATCGCCTTCCCCACCCTGCT
>NZ_CAMLFY010000167.1 GCF_946479415.1 uncultured Shinella sp.
CAGCCGTGGCTCTCCACGACGGGCTTCCTCGACAAGATCGACGAGAACCTGCGCAAGGCCATGGCGGCCTAAGCCTGAGAACACCGAGAAAGCCCGGCCATCGCGCCGGGCTTTTTCTTTTGTACAGGCTTGCGACCCTTCCGCCGCGCTCTATTCTCCCCCTCGCTGTCCGAGGAGGACACCATGGCCGACGAGCTTGTTTTCTACAGCAATCCGATGTCGCGCGGACGCATTGCCAGATGGATGCTGGAGGAGGTCGGCGCACCCTACCGCACGGAATGGCTGACCTATGAAGGCTCGATGAAGGCGCCGGACTATCTCGCGGTCAATCCGATGGGCAAGGTGCCGGCCATCCGCCACGGCAAGACCGTGGTGACGGAAGCCGCCGCGATCTGCGCCTATATGGCCGACGCCTTCCCCGACACCGGCCTCGCCCCGCCGACCAGTCAGCGCGCCGACTATTACCGTTGGATGTTCTTCGCCGCCGGCCCGCTGGAAATGGCCGTCTCGCTCAAGACCTTCGGGCTCAGCGTGCCGAAGGACCGCGAACGCAGCATCGGCTGCGGCAGCTACGAATCGGTGCTGGACGCCCTGTCCTATGCCGTCAGCCGCACGCCCTACATCGCGGGCGGCACTTTTACCGCCGCCGATGTCTATGTCGGCTCGCATATCAGCTGGGGCCTGCAATTCGGCACCCTGGAGGCCCGGCCGGAATATCAGGCCTATTGGGACCGCCTGAAGGATCGCCCCGCCTGCCTAAGGGCCAAGGCGATAGATGATGAAGAGATGCATCGCCAGCTCGCGGCGGCGAAAGCCAGCTAAGAAAGAGCAACTACCCCTTCATCCTCCCCTCCGTCATCCTCGGCCTTGAGCCGAGGATCCACACATCCGCACTGTCTTGCCTGTTGTCTGGATCCTCGGCTCAAGGCCGAGGATGACATTGGTGAGGATGGGAGGCCGAGACAAACAGCATAGCGGCCCGCAACGCGCTTAACCCTAACTCAGGCCGCGGCCTCGATCCCCGGCTGCAAGGGCAGGCAGATTTCCGTGATCAGCTCGTTGGGCGGCACGTCGCGCGGGTTGTTGAGATAGGCCTCGAACATCACATCGTCGCGGATTGAGCGGCCGGAGGCCGGCAGCCAGGTGGCGTAGAGCCAGCGATAGGCCGCGCCCATATCGGCATAGGGACCCTTGTGGCGCAGCACGGCGTAGTCGCCGCCTGCAAGCGTACGGCGTTCGAGCGGCGCATCTGCCGGGACATCCGCATCCGCCGTGACGCAGGCATAGGAGCGAAGCTTGTCTTCGGGCATGAGATCGGGATCGTCGAGGAAGAGGCCGATCATGCGCATGTCGGGTGTGAAGATGTTGCGGGAAAACAGGGCGCCGTAGAGCGCCTCGAAGGCCTTGCCGATGCCCATATAGGACCCGGTATGGGGAACGCAGAGCAGCGTCTGCTCGGGAATGGTGCGGATGGCGATATCATACATGCGGGACGTTTCCTTGCCGTGTTCGGGTTCGAAAGCGCGATGGGGGCCGTCCTTGCGGTAACGCGCCGGCGGCATGCCATAGGCGGCCGCGAAGGTGCGCGTGAAGGATTGCAGGTTGGGATAGCCCCAGCGCGCGGCGATGTCCCGGACCGAGCGGTCGCTTCTCACCAGATCGCCCGCAGCGCGGTGCAGCCGGAGCCGCCGGACGGTCATCGCCAGCGTCTCGTTGTGCACCGCCCGATAGACACGATGCCAGTGATGGGCGGAAAGGCAGGCGATATCCGAGAGCCGGTCGAGGTCGAGATCCTCGTCCAGATGCTCGTAGATATAGGCGGAGACACGCAGCAAACGCTTCTCATAGGCGGCCCAGATCTCGTTCTCGCTCATGCCGTTTCCTTTCTCGTCGGGACGCATTCAATCAAGCACGGAGCGATTTCACAAATCCTGCGCTTCTGCGGTGCACGTCTTTTTTTGACGGGCTTGACGTCCGTCAATTGCATCGACGCGCGAACAGGCGTGAGATAGATGGGCCGGCCTCTCCATCCACCGGCCTTTCGAGGCGCCCATGACCGATACCCTGATGCCCAAGCTCGCCAGCGTTTTCGCGGAGGGCTACGGTGCCGCGCGTTTGCGCTCCGATGCGCTTTCGGGATTGACGGTGGCAATCGTCGCGCTGCCGCTCTCCATGGCCATCGCCATCGCCTCCGGCGTCACGCCGGATCGTGGTCTCTACACGGCCATCGTCGGCGGTTTCCTCGTCTCGGCGCTCGGCGGCAGCCGGTTCCAGGTCGGTGGGCCGGCCGGCGCTTTCATCGTGCTCGTCTCCGCGACCGTCGCCCGGCACGGTGTCGAAGGTCTCCTGCTCGCCACCTTCCTCTCCGGCATCATGCTGGCGCTGGCCGGCTATTTCCGGCTCGGCAAATACATCAAATTCATCCCCTATCCCGTGACGGTCGGCTTTACCGCCGGCATCGCCGTCATCATCTTCGCCAGCCAGATCGGCGAACTGTTCGGCCTGAAACTCGATGGGCGCGAACCCGGCCCCATCCTGGAAAAGCTGACAGCACTCTGGGCCGCCCGGCCCACATTCAACCCGGCGGCCTGCGGCGTTGCCGGTCTCACCATCGCCGTCATCCTTCTCCTGCGCCGGTTTCGCCCCCATTGGCCCAACCTCCTTATCGCCGTGGTCGTCGCCTCCGCCGCGACCGCCCTCCTCTCTTTGCCGGCAGAAACGATCGGCACCCGCTTCGGCGGCATTCCGCGCGGCCTGCCCGTTCCGGCGCTGCCCTCCTTCTCGCCGGATCTCGTCATCGCCGTGCTGCCGGATGCGATCGCCTTCGCGCTGCTCGGCGCCATCGAATCGCTACTGTCCGCCGTCGTTGCCGATGGCATGACGGGCCGGCGGCATCGCTCCAGCATGGAACTGATCGCGCAGGGTTTCGCCAATGTCGGCTCGGCGCTGTTCGGCGGCATCTGCGTGACCGGCACCATTGCGCGGACGGCGACCAATGTGCGCTCGGGTGCGACCAGCCCCGTCTCCGGCATGCTGCATGCGCTCTTCCTGCTGCTCTTCATGCTCGTGGCCGCGCCGCTCGCCAGCTATATCCCGCTCGCAGCCCTTGCCGGCGTGCTTGCCGTCGTCGCCTTCAACATGTTGGAGCGCCCGGCGATCGCCGCCCTCATCCGCTCCTCGCGTGGCGACGCGGCGGTCGTCGCCGTCACCTTCCTGCTCGTCGTGTTCCGCGATCTCACGGAGGGCATCGTCGTCGGCTTCCTGCTCGGCGCCGTGCTGTTCATCGACCGCATGGGCAAGGCCGTCGATATCCGCGAGGAAAGCGTGCCGCGCCTTGTCCGTGCCGTCGAAAATGCCGGCGAGGACGATGGCAGCGCCTTGGAGCGGCCCGTCGTGGCGGATGATCCCGATACCGTGGTCTATCGCATCAGCGGCGTGTTCTTCTTCGGCGCCGCGGCCAGCGTCGGCTCCGTGCTCGACCGCATCGCCGACCAGCGGCGCAACTTCGTTCTCGATTGCACCGACGTTCCGCTGATCGATTCCACCGCCGCCAGCGTCATCGAGGGGCTGGTGCGCAAGGCCGTCAGATCCGGCGTCCAGATCTACATTGCCGGCCTGAAGCCGGACATGCGCCGCCTTCTGGAAGCGCACGGCCTGCACGACCATGTCATCTTCACCGATACGGCAGGGGATGCGCTGGAACGGATTGGGTCCGTCTAACCTGCGGCTGCGATCCCGGCGGGATGGGCCGCCGGCTTGCACATGCGCTCGGCAAAACCGGACAGCACGGCGGCCGGTGCTGCGCGCATGACGCGGTTGCGGCCGGCCTCCTTCGCGGCATAGAGCGCGCCGTCGGCGGCCGAATGCAGGCGGTCGAAATCCGCGCCGAAGGTCGCGACATCGGCAAGGCCGATGCTGACGGAGACGCCGATCTCACGGCCTTCGCTCAGGATATTGAGCGCCGCAACCTCCTGCCGCAAGCGCTCGGCAAACGGCTCGGCCCGCGCGATATCGTACCGGGGCGCGAAAAGCGCGAACTCTTCCCCGCCGAAGCGGCAAAACAGCATGCCCTCCTCCAGCGAGGCCGAGATGCGCGCCGCAAAACGCTTGAGAACCGCATCGCCCGCCACATGACCGTGCGTGTCGTTGATCGCCTTGAAGCGGTCGAGGTCGAAGATCATCAGCGTGCCGTCGTTGCGGCCGGCAAGATGGAGGCGCGTGTCCTCGAAGAACGAGCCGCGATTGGCGATGCCCGTCAGCGCATCGGTGCGCGACGCCTGGCGGTACAGCGCTTCGCCGCGCTCCTTGATGAGCACGAGCATGGCGACGGCGGCAAGGATCGTATGGGCGAAAAGCTCCAGCGAAAAAAGCGCAAACCAGGCGGAATGCGCCGTACCGTTGCCGAGCGGCGCCGGAGAGATGATCGCCATCGGAATACGCAGCGAATAGATGATGCCGTGCGACAGGAAGAAGATGGACGACATGGTGCGGCTCGGCAGCCGCTCGCCGCCGCGCCCGCGCCAGATGTCCGCGCCTATCCATACCGAATAGGCCGTGATGATCAGGGAGGAGAGGATGATGCGATTGTTCACGTCATCGGTGATCGCTGGCACGAAAAGATAGCCGAGGCTCCAAAGCACCGGCCCCGCCGCTACGACCAGCGGATAGGCCGGACGCCGGTCGAAGACGCGAAACCCGGTCCACATCAGGGCATAGCCGAGGGCCGCGAGCATGTTGGAGACGCCGACGGTCAGCATCGGGTAGCCCATGGGGCGCATCGCATAAAGCAGCGTGCAGGCGGACCCAACCCACATGGACAGGCACCAGTAGCCCGCCGCCGCATGGCGCCGGTCGGTCAACCAGACCTGCAACATGAAAATCCCGACGACGATGGTCGACAGGAAGGTACAGATCATCAAGGTTGAAATACTGATGATATCTTCAATCAAAACACACTCTCCGCACGGCGAAGATGCTAGGCGTAAAGCTTGAAGACTTCGCAAACAAAACGGCGGGCCAGAAGCCCGCCGCCGTATCGATACAGAATGTTTTAACGCCGGATCAGCCGGCGATGACGGCAGCCACCGCTTCCACGGCATCCGTAGCCTTGGAGCCATCGGGACCGCCGGCCTGCGCCATGTCGGGACGGCCGCCGCCGCCCTTGCCGCCGAGCGCTTCGGAGGCACGGCGCACCAGGTCGACGGCGCTGAAGCGGCCGGTCAGGTCGTCGGTGACGGCCACGACGGCACTCGCCTTGCCATCCGCCGAGACGCCGACGAAGGTGACGACGCCGGAGCCGAGGCTCTTCTTGCCCTCGTCCGCCAGGCTCTTCAGGTCCTTCGGCTCGACGCCGGTGACGACCTTGCCGAGATACTTGATGCCGGCAACGTCGCGAACACCGTCATCGCTGCCCGAGGAGCCGCCGGAAAGCGCGAGCTTCTTCTTGGCTTCCGTCAATTCGCGCTCGAGCTTCCGGCGCTCATCGACCAGCGCCTCGACGCGGGCGAGCACTTCGCCCGGCTGGGCTTTCAGTGCGGTGGCGAGCGCCTTCACGCGCTCGTCCTGTTCGGCGAGATAGGCGCGGGCTGACTCGCCCGTCAGGGCTTCCAGACGGCGCACGCCGGAGCCGACGGCGCTGTCGGAGAGAATGCGCACGAGGCCGATTTCACCGGTGGAGGCGACATGTGTGCCGCCGCACAGCTCAACCGAATAGGCGCGGTTCGCCTTGGCGCCGCGAACGCCCTGGCCCATCGAAACGACGCGCACTTCGTCACCGTATTTTTCGCCGAACAGCGCCATGGCGCCCTCGGCAATCGCGTCGTCCACCGTCATGAGGCGGGTGGTAACCGGCGAATTCTGCACGATGATCTCGTTGGCCATATCCTCGATGACGCGCAGCTCGTCTGCCGTCATCGGCTTCGGATGCGAGACGTCGAAGCGCAGGCGCTCGGGCGCCACCAGCGAGCCCTTCTGGGCAACGTGGGTGCCGAGCACTTCGCGCAGCGCCTCGTGAAGCAGGTGCGTGGCCGAATGGTTCGCACGCAGGCGCGAACGGCGGGCGTGATCGACAGTCAGCGCCACGGCATCGCTGACCTTCAGCGTGCCCTCGGCAACGGTCGCGACATGGACGAAGACGCCCTCGCCCTTCTTCTGCGTGTCCGAAACGGTGAGCTTTGCGCCATCCGACGCGATGACGCCGGTATCGCCCATCTGGCCACCGGATTCGCCATAGAACGGCGTCTGGTTGACAACGATCTGCACCTCTTCGCCGGCTGCGGCGCTATCGACCGCCTTGCCGTCGCGCACGATCGCCTGCACGACGCCTTCGGCCGTCTCGGTGTCATAGCCGAGGAATTCCGTCGCGCCGTGCTTTTCCTTGAGCTCGAACCAGATCGTTTCCATCGCCTTGTCGCCGGAGCCGGCCCAATGCGAGCGTGCTTCGGCCTTCTGGCGCTCCATGGCATCGGTGAAGCCGGAGAGATCGACGTTGATTTCGCGGGCGCGCAGCGCGTCCTGCGTCAGGTCGAGCGGGAAGCCGTAGGTGTCGTAGAGCTTGAAGGCCGTCTCGCCGTCCAGCATGTCGCCCTTGGTGAGCGTCGAGGTGGCGTCGGAAAGCAGGTTGAGGCCGCGTTCCAGCGTCGTGCGGAAACGGGTTTCCTCGAGCTTCAGCGTCTCGGAGATCAGCGCTTCGGCGCGCTGCAGTTCCGGATAGGCGCGACCCATTTCGCCGACCAGCGTCGGCAGGAGCTTCCACATCAGCGGCTCCTTGGCGCCGAGCAGCTGCGCATGGCGCATGGCGCGGCGCATGATGCGGCGCAGCACGTAACCGCGGCCGTCCTTGGCCGGCAGAACGCCGTCGGCGATCAGGAAGGCGGATGAGCGCAGATGGTCGGCGATGACGCGGTGGCTGGCGCGAGCCTCGCCTTCGGCCTTGACGCCGGTCGCCTCGACGGAGGCGTCGATCAGCGCGCGGAAGAGGTCGATATCGTAGTTGTCGTGCTTGCCCTGGAGCAGCGCCGCGACGCGCTCGAGGCCCATGCCGGTATCGATGGACGGACGCGGCAGGTCGACGCGCTCTTCCTTCGTCACCTGCTCGAACTGCATGAAGACGAGGTTCCAAATCTCAATGAAGCGGTCGCCATCCTCTTCCGGCGAGCCAGGCGGGCCGCCCCAGATATGATCGCCGTGGTCGTAGAAGATTTCAGAACACGGGCCGCAGGGGCCGGTATCGCCCATCGCCCAGAAATTGTCGCTGGTCGGAATGCGGATGATGCGGTCGTCGGTCAGGCCGGCGATCTTCTTCCAGAGATCGAAGGCCTGGTCGTCCGTGTGGTAGACAGTGACGAGAAGACGCTTCTTGTCGATGCCGAATTCCTTGGTGATCAGGTTCCAGGCGAGCTCGATGGCGCG
>NZ_CAMLFY010000168.1 GCF_946479415.1 uncultured Shinella sp.
CGGTCGGCAAGGTTGAGAAGGCCGGTACTTTCCAGCGCCCATTCGATGGCCTCCTCATCTCTGCGGCCATAGGAACGGAACAGGCCGACATGGGGAAAGCGGCCCTGGCGCACGAGCTGGGCGACCGTCATCTCGTCGGGTGCTACGGGCTGCTGCGGCAGGAAGGCGAGCTTTCTCGCGATGGCCCGCCGCGACAGGGAGGCTACCGCGACGCCCTCGATCTCCGCCCTGCCCTCCGCTGGCGCGATCAGGCCGGCCAGAGCTTGCAACGCGGTGCTCTTGCCCGATCCGTTCGGACCGATCAGCGCGCGGATCTC
Organism: uncultured Shinella sp.; assembly: GCF_946479415.1. Next base: position 318 of record NZ_CAMLFY010000168.1, read on the forward strand.
GCCCTTCTCCATCGACAGCGAAAAACCTGACAGCGCCTTGCGGCGACCGTAGAGAACCGACAGTTGCGAGCAGGCGAGCGGCATGGGCGATCTCACAGGGTCCTGCGCAGGAGCGCGAGCATGACGGGAACGCCCATCAGGGCGGTGACGACGCCGATCGGAACCTCGTCGGCGCCGCCGGCAAGTCGCCCGATCAGGTCACCCAGCGTGACGACGACCGCGCCGAGCACGACGGTGAGCGGCAGGACCAGCGGGAAATGGCGGCCGGCGAGGAAACGTGCCAGATGCGGGACGATGAGGCCGACAAAGACGATAGGCCCGACCACGCCGACAGCACTTGCCGCAAGGATGCAGGAGACGAGCAGCACCAGCGAGAAGTGTCCCTTGTAGGACAGTCCGAAGGAACGGGCGACGGTAGCGTCAAACCGCAGGAGGATGAGCGGCCGATAGATCAGCGGCAGCACCGCGAGCCCCGCGACGGTGAAGGGCAGCAGGAAGAGCGCATGGTCCCAGGTACGCGCGTAAAGGCTGCCTGAGAGCCATTCGAGGATGATCTCGATGCGCGCCGAGCCCCAACCCGCGATGAGCCCGATGGCGATGGCATGCAGCACCGCGCCGAAGGCGATGCCGCAGAGCGTGATGCGCAGCGGGCTGAGGTCGAGCCGGAAGGCGAGGATGTAGATGATTGCGCCCGCGATCATCCCGCCCAGCATGCCGGCCGGCGGAAGCCAGGCGATGGGCAGCTCGTTGACGGAATAGGAATCCGGATTGGGGATATAGACCGTGAACAGCAGGAACAGCGTCACCGTGAGCGTCGCGCCCTGCGAGACGCCCATCAGGGAGGGATCGGCGAGCGGATTGCGCGTGATCGTCTGTAGAAGGAGGCCGGCCAGCGCGAACTGTATCCCGGCGAGGATACCCGTCGCGATGCGCGGCAGGCGGATGTCGAGGATGATCGACCGCGCCTCGGGCGAGCCGCTCCCGATCAGGGCGGACAGGACGTCGTGGGCGGGGATGTCGACGATGCCGAGAAAGACGGCGGCGACGAAGGACAGGGGCACGAGCGCGAGCGCGGCGGGCAATATCCAGCGGCGCGACCGGCCAGGTGCGGGAGCAAGCGCGCTCATGCGCCCTCACCCTTGAAGTCGAGCCGGCCGCGCTGGACCAGATAGACGAAGAGCGGCCCGCCGATGAGCGCGGTGACGATGCCGACCGGCAGCTCCTTGGGGATGGCGACGGTGCGCGCGACGAGATCCGCCGCCGTCACGATCAGCGCGCCGAGGGCGGCAGTGAGGCCGATCTCCGCGATCGTGCCATGCGGCTTCAGCAGGCGGGCGATATGCGGCGCGGCGAGCCCCACGAAGGCGACAGGGCCGGCGACCGGGGCAACCCCCGCCACCGGGCATATGCCGAGCACCAGCAGGACCGGCTTCCACAAGCCGAGCTGCACGCCCATCGCCGCGGCGGAATGGTCGCTGAGGGAGAACATGGCGACGACGCGGTGGAGGACCAGCGCGCCTGTAACGCCGGCCAGCACCCAGGGCAGCATCTGGAGGAGGTTCGTCCAGGTTCGGCCGGCAAAGCCGCCGGCCAGCCAGAACAGCAGCGCGGTCGACTGCGGTCCGGCGAAGATGAGGACGTAGATGGTGATGGCACCGAGAAAAAGCGAGACGCTGACGCCACCGAGTGCCAGATGCAGCGGATGGCCGTTGCCGCCCCGCGCCACCCAGAACGTCACCGAGGCAGCCACCAACCCGCCGGCGAGCCCGACGAGCGGATAATAGAGCCCGGAAACCCAGGGCAGGAAAACAAAGCAGGTGACGATCGGCGCGATCGCCCCCGCCGTGACGCCGGTGATACCGGGATCGGCCAGCGGATTGCGGGTCAGCGCCTGGAGGAGATAGCCCGACACGGCAAGCCCCGCCCCGGCCGTGGCGGCGGCAAGGCTGCGCGGCAGCCTGAGCGTCCAAACGAGGATGGACTCGAACTTGCCGTCCGGGGCGAGCAGCGCCCGCAGGACGGCATCGAACGAGAGCATCCGCGCGCCGGGCATCAGCCCGACCGCGATGACGAGAAAGGTCGCGACGACGACGAGGCCGATGGCTATCGAGGATTTCCGTGCATCCATCGCCGTCGCTTCAGCCGCTTACTTCTGAAGCTCGGCCGGGATCAGCTTGGCCGCTTCCGCCTTCACGTCGACCTTGGGGAAGGCGTCCGGATAGAGGTAATGCGCGGCCTCGCGCAGCACGATCTCGCGGGCGATGGGACCGTTGGTCTCCACCCACTGGTCGCCGACATAGAAGACCCGGTTGTTCTTGACCGCCGTCAGTTCCTTCCAGATCGGGTTGTTCTCATGCGGGCGGTCCGGGCCGTAGTCATAGATGAACAGGACTTCCGGATCCTTTTCCAGCATGGTCTCCAGGCTGAGGTCGATGCCGAACTCGCCGCCCGGCGTCATGGCGCCGGCGATGTTCTCGCCGCCGATGGCGTTGACGATGGAGGCGGAAGTGTTCTCGTCATGGAAGGCGAACGGCACTTCACCGCCCCACATGATGGCGTAGCGGGGATGCGTGTCCTTCGGCGCCTTGGCCGCGATCTCGGCCAGATGCGCGCGAAAATCCTTGTTGAGTTCGACGCCGCGCTCGGGCTTGCCGAGGATTTTTGCGAGCGCCTCGATTTCCTTGTCACTGCCGTCGAGCAGCTCCAGGTTCCAGGCGACGTAAGGCGCGATCTTTTCCAGCTGCTGCGCGTTGCCGACGGTGTAACGACGGATCGCGACAATGAGATCTGGCTTAGCCTCCGAAAGCAGTTCAAGGTTCGGCTTGGCGCGCTGCCCGATCTGCACCATGTCTCCGGTAAGGCCGAGCAGGAATTCCGGCGGGCGACCGTCCACCATATAGGTGCTGGCCACGGGCTTGATGCCGAGCGCCAGCGCCACGTCGTCGGCGAAATACGAGATCGAAGCGATGCGCTGCGGGCGGGCGGGAAGCTCGACCTCGACGCCGCGGTCGTCGGTGACCGTCTGCATGGCGTCCTCGGCAAGCGCCGCGCTCATGCCTGCAAAGAGGCAGGCGGCAAAGGCGCTGGACAGAAGGACACGCCTGCTCGACGACGCAAAGGTGGAAAACATGGGTCTCTCCCTCAAGTGATCAATGACGACAAGCAGACGACGGGTTGCGCGGAATGCATGCCACGGGCCGGCTGAAACCCCGCGCGTTTTGGGCGCGCCGATCAAGAATATCGGTCATCAAAGCTCGTATCCCTGCATCGTTCTTGTCGCTTCGATAGAATGTGGATAGATATAGTCAACTTATTTGCAACCGAAAGATTCTCACGCCTGCATGAGAAATTCTCAATCCAATAGAGCCAAGCTGCCGCCACTTGCCACACTGCCCGCCTTCTCGATTGCCGCACGTACCGGCAGCCTGACCCTGGCGGCGCGCGAACTGCATCTGACGCCGGGCGCGATCAGCCGGCAGATCAAATCGCTGGAGGACGCGCTCGGGGTCAAGCTCTTCCATCGCGGACATAATGCCATCGCGCTGACTGTTGCAGGGCGGCAATATCTGACCCATGTGAATGCTGCCCTCGCCACCCTGGAGAATGGCACACGCGCCCTTCTGCCGGATCGCGTGCGGCTGGTCATCCAGGCGCCAATCACGCTGGCGCGGCGCTGGCTCATTCCGCGGATCGGCTGCTATCGCCAGGAAAACACGGACGTCGACCTTAATATCCAGTCGCTGGCGCTCGGCGCCGGCGATGTTCCCGATGTCACAGTCAGCTATGCGCGCGGGGCGGATGAGGCGCAGTTTCCCGCCGCGTTCCTGCTCGACCGGACGGTTGCCGTTTGCTCCCCGTTGCTCATCAGCAGCGCCGCCGGGACGATGTCGCCGGAAGCCCTGCTCGAACTGCCGATCCTGCTTGACACCGCAGACGCTTGGTCATGGCGGCGCTGGTGCGCGGCGGCGGAGATCGACTTCCAGCCGCGCGGCGGCAGCATCACCTTCGACACCGACGAAGCCTCCATCGATGCCTGCATGACCGGCCTCGGCATCGGCCAGGCAAGCCCGGCCCTCATCGAACGGGAGCTGCGCGAGGGCCGGCTCGTCCTGCTTTGCCCCGACCTCAACCCCATCGTTGGAGCATACGAAATTGCCGGACCCAAGCCCTTCGGCCGAGCCGCAGGGTTCGTAGAATGGCTCCGGTCGCTGCGGGACGAGTGAACCCGCAACGTTGCGGAGACCTCGCCGCCGGCCATGTGACATCGCTATTTCCCCAGACGAAGCGCGAGGTTACATATGGCTGCGACCTGATCTGCCGGATAGGCAACCAGGATCATACAAAGGTGCGCGTGCTAAGAAACTGGATTTTGCGGGAAATACGTGAGTCCACGCACAACACAGCCGGATGACGCGCATATCGTGAAGACTTCAAGTTAGCGTTCATAGATCGAGCGTCCTGACGGCCATTACAGAGGCCAGCGGTGCATGGCTCTTGATGGAGTGCGAACCGATGGCGCTCACTCAATCGGGCTATGCCTTTGATCGGAAATCACGAACGAGCGAGACTTCCAGGGCTCAGGTTTGGTACGTTTCTTCGTTAGGCCGGTTGCCACCGCCCGCTGCAGCCAAGGTCGGCAAGTATGCGGCGAAACACCTCCACACCGCGATGCAATGCGGAAGTCTCCAGCTTCAACAGCCGCTCTCGCGACAACTGTCGTTGGTCGAGAACCAACCGCTCCGCCAAGAATGGCGGCTCCAGGATGGAAAACACGCCCTCTCCAAGCGTCACGCCGCCCAAGAGTGAGCGTCCGGCCTGGATCGGCGTGCTGTAGGCCCATACGTTCTCGAAGCAAAAGGTCCGCAGACCCTGCTCGAGCAGGCGCGCCGTAAGACGGCTCAATGGCAGGAAACCCTGCCCTAGCGGGACACCTGCAACAATCAGCTCACCCGGGTCTTCCCGCGGACCAGGACATGGTCCTTCACATGAACCGAAAAACGTGAGGCAGAACGGCTTCCAGAGCGGCTTCGGAATCCTTGAGCACCATCTGCGAGTTCCCATAATCATAGAGAATCTTGAGGTGCGAGTGTGCAACGGTCTCGACAATGCACGCCAGTTCGGGTCCGGTAAAATCCTCGCGGTTCTCCAGAACCACGACAACGCCGAGATCTTTGGCAAGCGGCATCACCTGCGACAGGTCGTGCACCGTCGCCCGCATCATCTCCCCAGTGTCGCCTCGATGGCGAGTATAGCTGCGCATGCTGCGCGCGCCCATGCGGCTGGCGACGTGGAGAAGCTCGGACATGTGGATCACATCGGTGCCCGACGTGTCGATTTCCAGGCTCATGTCCAGCGCTTCGAGCCGGCGGCGAACTGCATCCATCCTGAACGGTTCGCGTCCCCCGAGATGACGGTAGTTCGCATCGTTCAGCGAAAGACTGACACCGGAAAATCCGAGCGAGGCAGCCAGTTCTATGAAAGCTATCGCGTCGAAGCCAACCTCGTGTGCAAACCGAAATCGCAAGCTGTAGCTGTGAAGGGTCCCATCGACGATCACGAAAGGGCTCCCAAGGTTTGCAGTTCGGCGCTCGCCGCCGCCTTGTAGCGGGCGCGGACATCCGCATCTTCTGCGGTCTCAGACCGCCAGCAGCAATATCCGGCCATTCGCCATGCAAACAATGGGCGAAGCGATCTGTAACGCGCCAGGATGACCGGCATCGACAAGGCCGATAGGAAATTGTCCCCTTCGGCCAGCGACGGCGGCACGAGAGGAATTGGCGGACGCGACAGGGGCGGACCACCGGCACAGCGCTCGAAGAACCCGTCGCCCTCGGTCAGGATTTCGGCGGGATCCGTCGGCACTTTCCGAAACCCGGAACCATCGGCCTCTTCCTTGCGTATCAGGACTTCAGCCATGCCGGTGAGATCGCCATTCAGCACGCGGATTTCCGGCTCGCCTTGCCAAAGCCCCTCTTGCCTGACGAGACCTCTTACCTCTCAATCGACCAATGATCGAGTAACAAGAAATCGCTTGCCGCATTCAGGAAATTTAGGCGGAAATTTCGACAAGCTAGTCAAAAACGGTCGGTGAGCCGGTCCCAAAGCTAAGCCGGCCGCCGAAGCGCACTTAGCAGACTCCGGTAAATTTGCCGCTTCTCGCATGACCGATGACACCTTCCGTACCACTTGTTAAGGAGCAGGGCGGGAGGCTCATGCCGCCTGCCCCTGCTGATTTATCGGCCTTTGTTGCAATTCCCCACCGATTGGCCCTCCGTTACAATAGCCGCAATGAGTGCCGGATGCACTACTGCATCACGGCCCCACGGGTTGGTTACAGCAGGAAGTCTCCGGCCTTTAGGTTGAACACAGCGTCGATATGCATGACGAAATCAGCTTTTCCGTTACCATCGGTATCCCCATAGACGTAGGTGCCGGCCTTCGCCTTTTCGTAGCGGAGTTCGCCGGCGGTGTTTGAGAATTTGGCTGTGCCGATGAAGGTGAAGGCTTGATCTCCTGCTTTTTTCAGGCTCGCATCGATCATGGTGAAATCGATCAGATCCTTCTCCTTCTGTGAAAAGTCGATGATCGTGTCCGTCGCCGTTTTCGATGTTCCGAGTTCCTTCACCGACCGGAAGATGAAGCGGTCGCTGCCCGCGCCGCCATAAAGGTCGTCGAAGCCTGCGCCACCGACGAGGCGGTCATTTCCCGCGCCGCCAGAAAGCACGTCGTCTCCTGCGCCACCTTCCAGAAGATCATTACCGCCATATCCGTACAGTGTATCGTTGCCGGCAAGGCCGACGATGCGGTCCATGCCGATGCCGCCCTTGAGGACCTCGCCTTTCGCCGTGCCGGTGATGGTTTCCAGGATGTCGCTGATGGTGATGGTGAATACTTTCGTCACCTTGTTCAAACCATCCGAGACCTCGATCGTCACCGTGTCTTTCTGCACCT
>NZ_CAMLFY010000169.1 GCF_946479415.1 uncultured Shinella sp.
CGTCACAATAAACACCTCCATGTTTGGGGTGTTGCAGCGACCGGTTGAATCTGCCCAATACGCAAGCGAGACCTACCGACGAGCGCTCGATGCCGCTGGTCTACAGGGTTCCATGAGCGCCGTCGGCAACCCTTATCACAATGCTCAGGCAGAGAGCTTCATGAAAACCCTGAAGGTTGAGGACATCTATCCCGCCGGCTACGAAACCTTCGCAGATGTCGCCGAGCGATTGCCCAGGTTCATCGAAGACGTCTACAATGCCAAGCGGCTGCACTCGGCCCTTGGCTACAGATCGCCAGCAGAATTTGAAACCCAACTCGCCCGGCAGGCGGCTTAGTTTGAAGCGCCCCGTGGTCCAGCCCGAGGGGTTCACTCCAGCGTTCGGTTAAAAACGACGAAGGTTTGAGCCAGATAAAGGATACGCTTCAAGGGTGCGAACCCGTACAAGCAGGCCTTCCAGCGTGGCGTGAAGCTGATCGGTGCGACGGCGCATTACGTCACCGAGGATCTCGACGAAGGTCCGATCATCGAGCAGGACGTCGCGCGCATCACGCATGCGCAGTCGGCGGAGGACTATGTCTCGATCGGCCGTGACGTGGAGAGCCAGGTTCTGGCGCGCGCCGTGCACGCCCATATCCACCACCGCGTCTTCATGAACGGCAACAAGACCATCGTCTTCCCGCCGTCGCCAGGCTCCTATGCCTCCGAGCGCATGGGCTGATTGATGGGCACGACCATTATCGATGGGAAGCAGGTTGCCGCTCCCGTGATTGGCGCCGCGACGGTGACCCTGGAAAACGAGGCTGGCGTCAAGCCCGGTCTCGCCGTTGTCATCGTCGGCGAGGATCCGGCAAGCCACGCCTATGTCGGCGCCAAGAGCCGCATGTCCAAGGAATGCGGTTTCAAGTCCATCCGGCATACGCTGCCGGAAGCGACGACGCAGGAAGAGCTTGCCGCCCTCGTCGAGACACTGAATACCGACGAGACCATCCACGGCATCCTCGTCCAGCTGCCGCTGCCCAAACACCTGAATTCGGATCCGATCATCCAGTAGATAAAGCCGGAGAAGGATGTCGACGGCCTGCATGTCGTCAATGCCGGCAAGGTGGCGACCGGCGATCTCGATGGCGGTCTCGTCTCCTGCACGCCGGCCGGCGCCATGGTTTTCGTGCGCCGCGCCGCACCCATGGCGAGGACCTGTCCGGCCTCAACGCGGTAGTGATCGGCCGCTCGAACCTCTTCGGCAAGCCGATGTCGGCTCTGCTGCTCGCTGCCAATGCAACGGTAACGACTGCCCATTCGCGCACCAAGGATCTGGCAGGCGTCTGCCGCAATGCAGATATCCTGGTCGCCGCCGTCGGTCGACAGGAAATGGTCAAGGCGGACTGAGTGAAATCAGGCGCGACCGTCATCGATGTCGGCATCAACCGCATTCCGGCTCCGGAGACGGGCGAGGGCAAGTCACGCATCGTCGGGGATGTCGCCTATGACGAGGTTGCCAAGGTTGCCGGTGTCATCACGCCGGTTCCCGGTATCGCAAGGCAGGCAGGAAGCCATCGAAGGTCTAATCGGCAAAATTCGCCAGGCTGCCGAGTAGGTTGAATTTCCCAGTAGGGAAGTTTGGTTCGAATCCAAGCGAGAGCCGGAAAGCTCGCAGAGACCACCGTGGGTCAGGTATCTGCCGCCACGATTGCTTAACCCTTACATGATTATTCAAAGTTTATCGCGCATGTTCTGCCTACGACGGTTCTCGATGCCCATTTGGCAAATCCAACGGCCAATACCGTTGGCAGGCTTGTATTTTACCCGCCAGCAAGCCTCGGCAGAAGATAGATTTCCACTCCCGCCGGTAGTTCCTTCGACCATGTGTCCCGATAGATTGTTCCGTCTATCGCAACCGCAATCCCGCGATCCATCAGTGGCGCGAGCCCAGGGAACCGTTCGCTTAAGCGCTTGAACAGTTCCCTAATGTTTTTTGCCTCGATCTCGACCTTGCTGTTGCCCTCGGCCGCTGCGGCGAGCGCACCCCAGAGCGTCACCTCGACCATTGCCCCTCCTTAGGCCTCCAGCGCTGCCAGAATGCGCGGCGGCGACATGGGAATATGCTGCATCCGTACACCCACCGCATTGGACACCGCATTGGCCACTGCCGCAAGCGGGGGAACGATGGAGGTTTCCCCGACCCCGCGCACCCCATAGGGATGGTTAGGGTTGGGGATTTCCAGGATCTGCGTGTCGATCATGGGCAGATCCGAACAGACGGGGATGCGGTAGTCGAGAAAGCCCGCATTCTGCAGCCGGCCATCCTTGCCGTAGATATATTCCTCGTTAAGCGCCCAGCCGATGCCTTGCGCGGCGCCGCCTTGGTACTGACCCTCGACATAGGTCGGATGCACGGCTTTGCCGGCATCCTGCACGACGGTGTAGCGCAGGACCTTGGTAGCCCCGGTCTCGGGATCGACCTCGATATCGCAGATATGGGTCGCGAAGGACACGCCGGCGCCATCGGCTACGATCTCGCTATGACCGGCAATCGGGCCACCTGTGGTTCCCGATGCGGCCGCGATCTCCTTCAAAGACAGATTTGGAAGGTTTCCGTGCGTCTCGCCCTTGGCGACGGCATGGCCCTTTTCCCAGGTCACGTCCTCGACCGGAATGTCCCACATCTGCGCCGCACGCGCCCGGAGGATCTTGATGGCTTTGCGGGCGGCGGAGATGGTGGCCATCGAGGACGAGAAGGTTCCGCGGCTGCCGTCGGTCATGTCGTTGTAGCCGAGGCTCGACGTATCGGCGATCACCGCTCTGACCTGCGCGTAGTCGATCCCGAGTTCCTCTGCGGCCACCAGCGACAGCGAGGCGCGTGAACCACCGACATCCACCGTGCCGACAGCAAGCGAGACCGTGCCGTCCATTCCGATGTTCAGATCGGTGCATGTCTGGCCCCCGAAGTTGAACCAGAAGCCGCATGCCATGCCGCGCCCCTGGTTCTCGCCGAGAGGCGCCTTCATGTGCGGATGGTTTTTCACGGCCTCCAATGTCGGGCCGATGCCGATCGGACCGTAGACCGGGCCATAGGAGGCTTTGGTGCCTTCCCGCGCGGCGTTCCTGATGCGGAAGTCCACGGCATCCATGCCGACCTTTTTGGCCAATTCGTCGATGGCGCTTTCCACGGCAAACGCCGCCATCGGTGCGGACGGCGCACGGTATGCCGCGGTCTTCGGCCGGTTCACCAGCACTTCGTAGCCGACGGTCCTGACATTTTCGAGCCTGTAGCAAGCGAATGCGGTCATGGCGCCGACTTCGGCCCACGAGCCGGCATAGGGGCCGCACGAATAGCGAAGCGTCGCGTCGGCGGCGACGATCGTTCCATCCTTCATCGCGCCGATTTTCACGTCGATCGACGTCGCGCTGGTCGGGCCGGTCGCGCGAAACACCTCGTCACGCGTCATGACCAGCTTGACCGGCCTGCCGGCCTTGCGCGACAGCGCGAGCGCGACGGGTTCCGCCCAGACATGCGTCTTGCCGCCGAAGCCGCCGCCGATTTCCGACGACGTCACGCGCAGCTTGGAGGCCTCCAGGCCGAGCAGCTGCGCGCAATGCTGGCGATAGACGAAGTGGCCCTGCGTGCAGACCCACAGATCCGCCGTGCCGTCCGAACTGACATTGGCCACGCAGGCATGAGGTTCGATATAGCCCTGATGGGTCTGTTCGGTCTTGAAGGTCCGCTCGACCACGAAATCCGCCTTTGCCATGCCGGCATCGACGTCGCCATGCCCGAACTGGCTGCGCATCGAAACATTCGACGCACGATCGGGCTTCGGATCGACGCCCGTCGTGACGATCGCGTCGTTGATGAGCGGCGCATCGGCGGCAAAGGCCTGATCGACGTCGGTGACGTGCGGCAGGAGTTCATATTCGACGTCGATGAGCTTGAGCGCCTGCCTGGCGGTACGCGCATCGATCGCCGCCACGGCGGCCACGGCGTGCCCGTCGTAGAGCGCCTTCTTGCGCGCCATGCAGTTGTCGAGAATGTCATACATCGACGCGTCGCCGTCGGTGAGGTCGGGCAGGTCCGCCGCCGTCACCACGGCCTTTACGCCAGGAAGTTGCTCGGCTTTCGAGGTGTCGATCCTGCGAATAACGGCGTGGGCGTGCGGGCTGCGCAAAATCCGCCCGGTCAACTGGCCGGGCATGTTGAAATCGGCGCCGTAGCGCGCGCGGCCCGTCACCTTGTCGACGCCGTCAGGCCGGATGGGCCGCGTGCCAACGGAGGAGAAGCTGCGTGTCGTGTGGCTGGGATCAAAACTCATTTTCATGCTCCTCTCATAACGCTGGCCGCGTCCTGAACGGCACGCACGATTTTGTCATAGCCGGTGCAACGACAGAGATTTCCGGCAAGGCCGAAGCGTATCTCCTCTTCGGTCGGATCCGGGTTCTTGGCCAGCAGATCCTTCGCCGCGATGAGAAAGCCGGGCGTACAGATGCCGCATTGCAAGGCGGCATGCTCGAGGAACTTCTGCTGCAGCGGGTGAAGCTTGTCGCCCTGCGCCATGCCCTCCACGGTGGCGATGTGGCGGCCCTCCGCCTCGGCGCCAAGCACCAGACAGGAGCACACCAGACGGTCGTCGAGGATGACGCTGCAGGCGCCGCAGTCGCCCGTGCCGCAACCTTCCTTTACGCCCATCAGCCCCAGCCGTTCGCGCAGCACTTCAAGCAGCGTCTCGTCGGGATGACAGAGGAACTCGGAATGATCGCCATTGATTGTCGTCGAAACTGCAATACCTGCCATCACTTTTGTCCTGCACGTTGATAGGCGGTCAGCGCGACCCGCTTGGCCAGCACGCCCGCGACTTTCTTTCGGAACTCCACGGTGCCCCGCTTGTCGTCTATGGGGCGACAGGCGCCGGAACAGGCTTCTGCAAGGCGATCCAGCGTGCCTTCATCGATGCGGGAGCCAACCAGAATATCGGCTGCTTCTTCGACCAGAAGTACCGTCGGTGCCGCGGCGCCGAGCGCGACGCGCGCGTTCTTGACGACGCCCTGATCATCGAGGGTGAGATTGACCGCGGCACTAACGACGGCGATGTCCATTTCTGTTCGTGGTGTGAACCGTTGGTAGGCGTCGCCTGAATTTGGTTGGCGCTTGTCGAGCAGAATCGCTTCGATGATCTCGCCGGGCGCAAGCGATGTCTTGCCGGGGCCGACCGGTATCCTTTCGACAGCGACCGTACGGGAGCCCGCCGGTCCTCTGATGAGAACCCTGGCGCCGGCCGCTACCAATGCCGGTACGCTGTCGGCTGCCGGGGAGGCGTTGCAGAGATTTCCGACGATCGTACAGCGTCCCTGCACCTGTTTGGAACCGATCAAGCTCGCTCCCTCGATAACACCGGGCCATGCTCGTCTGAGAGCCTCATTCTCACGCAAAACGGCGCAGGGCACTGCGGCGCCGATGACGAAGCCGTCGTCATTTTCGCTCACGCGCCGCAGGGCATCCACGCCTTTGATGTCGATGATAAGGTCGGGCTCGATGAACCCGCCTTTCATTCTCACCAGCAAATCGCTCCCGCCGGCCAATATCGCGGCCTTGCCTGACGCTTCGGCCAGCAGGCCAACGGCATCCTCCAACGAATCTGGGCGAATATAGCGCAAAGGGATTCTCCTTGTGATGAAGGCGGGTCGTAAGCGGATCTGGCGATCTGTTCTCGATGCCGCTACGACGATACGGGTCTTGCCGTCGCTCGACAACGCTATGGGATGCAGTGGCTCTATACAAGTCGGGTCCGACACCCAGATGAGCGCTCAGCGCGCCGTGAAGCGTATCGGATCATGCCGGACCCAAGAGCGTGCCCAGAACGCTTTCAATATCGTCGAGGAAGCCGGCCCAGGCTCCGTCCTCGTCGATCCCGACAATGCGCAGGAGAAACAATCCTTCGACGGCAAGAAACGCCACGCGTGCGGCCTGTGCCTCTGCGGATGCCGTTCCGATCCGGTCGAAGACACCCTGATACCATTGTCGTGTCTCCAGCATGTTTGCCGGGTCTTGAAGGTAGGTGCTCATCAGCCCCGCCATCTTGGCATTCATCGCCGGCTGTGAGGCGCGCATTGCGCGGATGTAGCTGCGGATCATTTCGGCGGCGCTCGATGTCTCGTCCGTATCGAGCATTGCATCGAACTGGCTGGTCCACCGCTCGATCAACGCGCGCACCAGATCATCCTTCGATGCAAAGGAATATTGCACTCCGCCCTTCGATATCCCGGCGGCACGGGCCAGCGCGTCAACCGTCAGCGCCTTGGCGCCCTCGGTGCGGACGATTTCTTCGGCAAGGTCCAGGAGTTGCCCGCGGGTGATTGTCGGTTTCCGGCCCATTCTTCATCCACTCACGGGGTTTTGTGTTGAAATCCATACGTATGTATTTATATCGGTTCGGGCAACATTTTTCAGGTGAACCATGTCCGTTACTCCCGCTGATCCGAGACGCTGGCTGATCCTCATAGCCGTCATGCTCGCCTTCCTGCCGGTCGTGCTCGATATGACAATCCTGCATATCGCCGTGCCGACATTAACGCAGGCATTGGGTGCGTCCAGCACACAGGTTTTGTGGATCATCGATATCTATCCGCTCCTGATGGCGGGCTTGCTCGTGCCGATGGGCACGCTGGCCGACCGCATCGGCCAGCGGCGTATCCTGCTCATCGGCCTGGTCATTTTTGGAGGAGCATCTGCGCTGGCCGCCTTTGCGCCGAACGCGACGATCCTGATCGCGGCCCGCATGTCGCTGGCGCTGGGCGGATCGCTGATCATGCCCTGTGTTCTCGGTATCATCCGCCGTGCCTTCGAGGACGAGGGGGAACGGGCCATGGCGCTTGGCCTCTGGGGCACGGTCGGGGCCGCCGGTGCCGCCGTCGGTCCTTTGATCGGCGGCGCATTGCTTGAGCATTTCTGGTGGGGATCGGTCTTCCTGATCAACGTACCGGTGATGCTCGTTGTCGCTCCTGCGTGCTATCTGCTCTTGCCGCGAGCCGAGCTGACGAGCCCAGGAAAATGGGCGATCGGCCAAGCTCTTCTGTTGATCGCCGGCATGATCTCGGTCGTCTATAGTCTAAAGGCCGGGGTCGGGGCCAAGCAGCCGCTCGCCGTCGTCGTATTGACACTGGTGTTCGGGCTGGCAATGCTCGCGCTCTTCGCGCTCTTCGCGCTCTTCGCGCTCTTCGCGCTCTTCGCGCTCTT
>NZ_CAMLFY010000170.1 GCF_946479415.1 uncultured Shinella sp.
ACGGGTTGGACGGCGAGTTGAAGATGAACCACTTGGTCTTCGGCGTGATCGCCTTTTCCAGGTCTTCGGCCTTCAGCTTGAACTTGTTTTCCTGGGTCGTCGCAACGAAGACCGGCGTGCCGCCGCACAGCGAGACCATTTCCGGATAGGAAACCCAGTAAGGCGTCGGGATAACGACTTCATCGCCCGGATTCATCGTTGCCATGAAGGCATTGAAAAGAATCTGCTTTCCGCCCGTGCCGACGATGGTCTGCGCGGCGGTGTAGTCCAGGCCGTTCTCGCGCTTGAACTTCTTGACGATGGCCTCGCGCAATTCCGGGATACCGGCGACCGGCGTGTACTTCGTCTCGCCGCGGTTGATCGCGTCGATGGCAGCCTGCTTGATATTGTCGGGTGTGTCGAAGTCCGGTTCACCCGCGCCAAGCCCGATGACGTCGCGGCCCTTGGCTTTCAATTCGCGCGCTTTCTGGGAAACGGCGATGGTGGCGGAAGGCTTCACACGGGAAAGGGCGTCGGCAAGAAAGGCCATGATGGAGAGGTCCTCATCGGGTTCAAAGGCGGCTCAGGCCATGGACCCGGAGCGCCGGGCTCCATAGCGGTTAGGTCTATGTCGAATGTGAGCAGGTCTTGCAAGCGCGAAGGGCGAAAAAAGCGGGAAATCCGGAGCGAGACAAAAAATTTCATGAACAGCATCAACACGGGGAATGAATTCGGTACTTCAGAAAAAACGAAAACACCAATAAGTTGAAGAAACGCGAAACATCCGAGATTTTTACGCGAAAGATTAAGGCGGCATTAACGGATGACGCATAGAGTTGCCGCGTTGGGGTCGTTCAAGCTGATGGTGCGCGTATGAGCATCTTTTCCAATCTCGTCCGGCAGGCGGACGGCGCCTTCAGTGCTCTCTACGGGCCGTATTTTCTGCAATCCGCACTCCAGCCGATCTTTAGCGAGCGGGCGGACGGACGTTTGCAGATCGCGGCACTCAAAGGGCTTATCCGCGCCAGCACCAATGGCGTGCCCTGCTCGCCGGCCGACTTCTTCCAATATGTGCCGGAAGACGAACGGGCAGCGATCGACGGCCTTTGCCGCAGCCTGCACATCCTGAATGCCGGCACGCTCGGCCGCCGGGACGCAGCACTCATCGTCAATTTCAATGGCGGGCTCTATATGACGCCCCAGGCTATCCGGCAGGAGGTCGAACGTCTCCGGCTTTCCGCCCACGAGGCCGGCCTGCCGCCGGTGCACATCGCCTGCGAAATCCGCGAACATCCCGAAGACGACCCCGAGGTCCTCGCGCATTTCGCCGCGCGGCTGCGTGAAGGCGGCTTCTCCATCGCCATCGACGACTATACCGCCGAGGACCACGACCTTGCACGTCTGCAAAGCCTCCAGCCGCAATATGTGACCTTCGACACGGCCTGGCTGCAGGAGTTTTCTGAAAACTCTGCGGGTCTTGCGCTGATCAGGGTCCTCATCGGCCAGTTCACCCACAAGGACATACGCGCCATCGTGACGGGCATCGAGGACCCGGACATGATCGCCCGCTGCCGCGACATGGGTGGCCCGTTGATGCAGGGCTATCTGCTCGCCCGTCCGGAAATCGCGCCGACGAGCTTCAATATGACCTTCCCGGAACTCGATGACGAATTGCAGGAGGCGGGCGGCGGCGAAGCCCCCTTCACCAGCCATCCGGTGGCGTTCGAACCCCGCGCGCTCCGCCCCGTCAGACAGTTTGGCAGAAGAGGCATCTAAGACGGGCAGACGCATCGGTCTATTCACCCGAAAGGACTGAAAATCCTGCTTTTTCGATCCGCCATCTTTTCGCCACAATAAATGTCGGGCCTTGCCGCAATTCGGTCCTTGTCGCGCCGATTTCGGCGGGCTTTTTCATCATCACGACAGCTGAGAAAAGTGGGGGACGACGATGTTTCTGGATGACGAAAAGGTAGGCAGCAAGCCAAAGGTGCGCGAGTCGCGAGCCCTCTTCCTCATAGCCATGACGGCACTGGCCGCGTGTGTGGTCATGGTCGTCGGCCTGATGTCGCCGCAGCCTGCCGCCGTCGGACTGGATACCATCAACACTTCAGGCATCCCGGCCGCCACGTCGCAGCTCGATCCCACGCAAAAGTGACCCGTCCCGCCGCCATCACCCTTGAAAGCTGACCGTCTCTGGGCCAGTTAACGGCAAAGGGCGGGAGAATGCGATGCGACGGCATGGATGGGACTTGAAGGGCATTTTTGCAGGCGCGATCACTCTCCTTTTCCTCGCAGCCCCCATCGGCACCGCAAGCGCAGCAGACCCTATCCTTATTCCCAGCAAGAAAGTGCCGCTCGTCGTCGAGACGCTGGCGACCGGCCTCAATCAGCCCTGGTCCGTCGAAGTCCTGCCCGACGGCAGCTATATCGTGTCTGAAAAACAGGGCACGCTCCGCCTCGTGAAGGACGGCAAGGTTTCTGCACCGATTGCCGGCGTGCCGCCGGTCGCGACCGAAGGCCAGGGCGGCTTGCTCGATATTGCGCTCGCGCCCGATTTCGCCACCAGCCGCACGCTCTACTTCACCTACAGCGCGCGCGGCGACGGCGGCTTCGGCACCGCGCTTGCCAAGGCGCGCCTTTCGGACGACGGCATGCGGCTCGAGGGCGCAACCCGCCTCTTCCTGATGAGCCGCCTCACCACCCGTGGTCAGCATTTCGGCTCGCGCATCGCCATCGCCAGGGACGGCAGCCTGTTCTTCGGCATCGGCGACCGGGGCGAGGAGACGCGCGCGCAGGATCCGCGCGATCATGCCGGCGCCATCCTGCACGTCAATCCGGACGGCACCCCGCATGCCGACAATCCCTTTCTCGGCACCGCCGACGGCCTGGCGGAGATCTGGTCCAAGGGCCACCGCAACCCGCAGGGCCTGACCATCGATGCCAAGGATGGCACGCTGCTCTCCGCCGAACACGGCGCGCGCGGCGGCGACGAGGTGAACACGCCCCTGCCCGGCCGCAACTACGGCTGGCCGCGCGTCTCCTATGGCCGCCACTATTCCGGCGCTGAATTCGAACTCGGCTCGGCGGCCGAAGGCTTCGAGCCGCCGCTCTATTATTGGGACCCGTCGATCGCGCCCGGCGCAATCGCGGTCTATCACGGCGCGATGTTCCCGGAATGGGACGGCAGCCTTCTCGCCGCGGCGTTGAAATTCCAGCTGCTTGCCCGGCTGGAGCGGGATGAAAGCGGCGCCGTTGTCTCCGAAGAGCGCCTGTTCGACGGCGAACTCGGCCGCATCCGCGACGTCGTCGTAGCTCCCGATGGCGCGATCCTGCTCCTCACCGACGACGCGGGCACGCTGTTGCGCGTCGCGCGCGCCGCGGCGACGGAATAATCCCACCTGCCGCGATCTTGCTTTTCAGCACGGCGCTTTGTTTGCAGCACTTTCCGGCGCGCTCCTGCGGGAAGCAACGGCCGTCCCCGCCGCGCTATACCGGCTGCGCCATCGTCTTCGCTGCTATGCTTGCCGTAGAACTCGTGCCGGAGTTCTTCAACGCCCTCAGCCCTCGCCGGGCTCTTGAAGTATGACGACGCTACCGCATCGCCACATGACCTTTGGCGTTGCAATATAAATCATACAAAACGGGCAAAGCTCCAGGAAATCTGCGGGATTTTTCGGCAATCGCCCGGAAATTGGCCAAAGTGAGGCATGTTCGGCGCATGTTAAAACTTTTGCTTGCCAATTCAACACAAACACATCACTCTTGCGCCGTTCGGGCAATTTGCGAACACGGGAAGACCTTGAATAAAAGCGCGCCGGAGACGCGAAATAATTCCGGGCAGCCAAGATCCGGGCGGTTTCTTTCGAGCCGTGCGGTTGGCTGGCTGCGGTGAAAACAGGACCCTTTCCTCAACCTCGAGAACTGCCTGCCTAACGCCCTTTGGGGCAAAACTATATGCTGCCCGCCGCCAAATATACGGGCAGAGAGAAAAGGACCTGACGCATGGCCGAGACTGGCACTGTAAAATTCTTCAACACCGAGAAGGGCTTTGGCTTCATCAAGCCCGACAACGGTGGTGCGGACATCTTCGTACACATTTCCGCTGTACAGGCTTCCGGCCTGAACGGCCTTTCCGAAAACCAGAAGGTAAGCTTCGACACGGAACCCGATCGCCGCGGCAAAGGCCCGAAGGCGGTTAACCTGCAGATCGACGGCTGAGCCGGAACAATCTCAGGATTTTCAAGTTGAAGCCCGGCAGCGATGCCGGGTTTTTTCGTTCAGGCTCCGTTCAGCCTCAGTCTTCTAGTTTGCTGCATATCGAACCGGCAAAGGGCCGGATCAAAAGGATCGACGTCATGAACAAAGTCCTCAAGACAATCGTGCTTTCCCTGGCCGTTGCCGCAACAACCCTTACCGCCACGGCCGGCGTCGGCGAAGCGCGTGATCGCAACCGGGATGGTTACTGGCGTGAAGGCGATAGCGGCTATCGTGAGTACCGGCCGCGCCGTCATCATCGCGACCACAATGGCCGCGATGCCGTCATCGGCGGCGCGCTTGGCCTTGCCACCGGCGTCATCATCGGCGGCGCGCTGGCCAACCAGCAGCGCTACAACGAGCCTCGCTATGTCGAGCCGGACTATTATCCGGAACCCGAACCCCGCGTGATCTACCGCCGCCAGCCGGTCTACACGCCGAACTACGAGCCCTGGACCCAGTCCTGGTACGATTACTGCTCGCAGCGCTACCGCTCGTTCAACCCGCAGAGCGGCACCTTCATCGGCTATGACGGCCGCGAACACTTCTGCACAGCGGGCTGATAACCGACTGCACGACATCAAAAAGGCGGGCGCCCTGCGGCGCCCGCCTTTTTCGTTTAGAGCCCCTTCAGGAACGGGTTGGTCCGGCGCTCGTCGCCGATCTTGCTGCCCGGTCCATGGCCGCAAAGGAAACCGACCTCGTCACCGAGCGGAAAAACCTTGTCGCGGATCGAATCCAGCAGTTGCTGATGATTGCCGCCGGGCAGGTCCGTGCGCCCGATAGAACCCTGGAAGAGCACATCGCCGAGATGGGCGAAACCCTGGTTTCGGTTGAAATAGATGACATGGCCGGGCGCATGACCCGGCGTGTGATAGACTTCGAACGTGTGCTCACCGAAAGAGACGCTGTCGCCATCCTCCAGCCAGCGGTCCGGCACGACATTGCTCACCTTCATCGGCACGCCGAACATCGAGGCCTGCGCCTCCAGCCGCTGGAGCAGCGAAAGGTCGTCCTTGTGCGGGCCGATGATGTCGAGGCCGAGTGCGTCCTTCAGTTCCTTCGCGCCGCCGGCATGGTCGATATGGCCGTGCGTCAGCCAGATGGCCTGCAAGGTGATGCCGTTCTGCTTGACCGTGTCGAGGATCACCTCGACGTCACCGCCGGGATCGACGATCACGCCCTGCTTCGTGTCCATATCGAAGAGAATGGTGCAGTTTTGCTGGAAGGGTGTGACGGGAATGATGCCCGCCTGAAGCATGCCCATGGGGTCCTCGCTCGATTGCCGCGTTGCGACCGGTATAGCCGCTTGGGCGAACGAAGACCAAGGCGAATTAACGCAGGCTCGCCATCTCCTGCGAGCCGGCATGGGCCGGGGCGGTTGCCAGCGTGGGCGAGACGGTGGAGACGAGCAGCGCAACGACGGCGAGGTTGATCGCTATATAGACGAAAGCCACCGGGCGAAGGCTTGCGGCGACGGTGTTCTGCTGTTTCATCGAATTGCGCTGCATCGGCCTGTTCCCTGAACTGCGTGGCGGCGATACGCGCCATCTGTTGTCTGGCGATACGCGCCATCTGTTGTCTGGTGTTTACAACGGCTCAGGAGTCCAGGCTGTTCCGGCAGGAACAGCCAATGCAGGCGAATGTGGCATGAATGCCACATTCTCAGAGCGGCAGGGCCGTCGTCTCCTTCAGCGTGTCCAGCACGATCGCCGTCTTTACATGCGAGACGGATTCATGCGGCAGCAGCACGTCGTTGACGAAAGCCGAGAGCGCCTTGAGGTTCGGCACGACCACCTTGATGATGTAATCCATTTCGCCCGTCAGCGAGTAAGCTTCCAGCACCTCCGGTAGGCTGGAGATGAGTTTTGCGAACCGCACCGCATTGTCGCGGTTGTGCGTCGCGAGCGTCACCGTCACGACGATGACGATGCCGAGATCGAGCTTTTCGCGGTCGAGCTCCGCCCGATAAGCCCGGATGATGCCCTCCTCCTCCAGCCGGATGCGCCGGCGCGAACATTGCGAGGGCGAGAGGTTGATGCGCTCGGAAAGCTCGTTGTTCGTCAGGCGCGCATCCTGTTGCAGATGCGCGAGCAGCTTACGGTCGAAGTCGTCGAGATGCATGTATTTCCCTCCAATCTGCTACTTCATGCATGAAGTTCGCATGGATTTGCAAAAGCGCAAGTACTATGCACGCACATTGCATGACAAACGCGCCATACTGTCTTTCACAGATTTCGTGGAGGACGAACGATGGGCCCTTTCCCGCATGATGCACCGACGGCAGTGATCTCGGCCGACAACCCGGCCGGCACCGATGGCTTCGAGTTCGTCGAATTCGCCCATCCCGAGCCGGAAAAGCTCGAAGAGCTATTCTCCCGCATGGGCTACATCAAGGTGGCGACGCACCGCACGAAGGCCATCTCCGTCTGGCGCCAGGGTGACATCAATTACATCGTCAATGCCGAGCCCGGCTCGCATGCCATGACATTCGCCGGGGAACACGGCCCCTGCGCCGCCTCGATGGCCTGGCGCGTGGTCGATGCCAAGCACGCTTTCGAGCACGCCGTCTCCAAGGGCGCGACGCCCTATGAAGGCGACGACAAGGCACTCGACGTGCCCGCCATCGTCGGCATCGGCGGCTCGCTGCTCTATTTCGTCGAGAAGTATGGCGCCAAGGGCTCCGCCTATGACGCGGAGTTCGAGTGGACGGGCGCGCGCAACCCAAAGCCTGCCGGCGTCGGCTTCTATTTCCTCGATCACCTCACGCACAACGTCTATCGCGGCAATATGGATACGTGGTGGGATTTCTACCGCGAGCTCTTCGGCTTCAAGCAAATCCACTTCTTCGACATCGACGGCCGCATCACCGGCCTC
>NZ_CAMLFY010000171.1 GCF_946479415.1 uncultured Shinella sp.
GGAAGGATTCGGCGCTCGCCGTCTATCAGGCGATCGAGACGCAATCCGACCTCTGGCACCTGCCGAACGGCCAGACGCTGCGCGTCTTCGCCACCGCCCGCCCGCAGGGCGGCGCGACCTGGGTCTTCGAGAACCTGACGGAAAAAGTCGATCTCGAAACGCGCTACAACACGCTGGTGCAGGTACAGGACGAGACGATCGACCATCTGGCCGAAGGCGTGGCCGTGTTCAGTCCGGACGGACGTATCCGCCTCTCCAACCCGGCCTTCCGGGCGATCTGGGGCATCAGCGAGGCGGAAGCGAAATCCGGCACGCATATCCGCGCCATCGAGCAGGCCTGCGCGCCTTCCTACGACAAGCCGGACGGCTGGAAGCGCTTTGCGCATATGATCACCAGCTTCGACGACGAACGGCCGTCCTGCCAGGGCATGCTGGAACTGCGCACCGGCCTGGTGCTCGACTTCGCCGTCATTCCGCTGTCCAACGCCCAGACGATGCTGACCTTCGTCAACATCACCGACAGCGTGCGCGTCAGCCGCGCGCTCACGGAAAAGAACGACGCGCTGCGCAAGGCCGACGCGCTGAAGAACGATTTCGTCCAGCACGTCTCCTACGAGCTGCGCTCGCCGCTGACCAACATCATCGGCTTCGCGGACCTCCTGAAGACGCCGACCATGGGCGAGCTCAACGACCGCCAGTCGGAATATGTCGACCACATCGCGACCTCCTCGGCCGTTCTGCTCACGATCGTCAACGACATCCTCGATCTCGCGACCGTCGATGCCGGTATCATGGAACTCGACTATACCGAGATCAACCTGACGGACCTGCTCGACGACGTGTCGATGCAGTTCGCCGACCGGCTGCACGAGGCGCAGGTGACGCTGGAAATCACCGCACCCGACAATCTCGGCACCATCATCGCCGACCAGCAACGCCTGAAGCAGATCCTCATCAAGCTGCTCGGCAATGCCGCGAATTTCGCCCCGGCGCACAGCTCGATTGGCCTGCGCTGCTGGCGCGAGGGTGTCGATCTCGTCTTCACGGTCTCCGATCGCGGGCCAGGCATTCCGCAGGACGTGCTGAAGACGGTGTTCAACCGCTTCGAAAGCCACGGCCGCCAGGGCGGCGCCGGCCTCGGCCTCTCCATTGTCGAGAGCTTCGTCAGCCTGCACCACGGCACCGTCTCCATCGACAGCCAGGAGGGCCGCGGCACGAATGTGACCGTGCGCATTCCCTCGGCGACGATGACTTCCTTCGCAGCCGCGGAATAGAAGGCCAGCATGGCACTCGATATCCTCCTCGCCGACGAAGCCGCGACCATCCGTTTCGGCGAGGACATGGCGCTGGCGGCCAAGCGCGGTGACTACATCGCGCTTTCGGGTGACCTCGGCGCCGGCAAATCAACTTTTTCGCGCGCGCTGATTCGTGCCATCGCCGATGACGCCATGCTCGAAGTGCCGAGCCCGACCTTCACGCTGGTCCAGACCTACGACCTACGCGTGCCGGTCGCCCATTTCGACCTCTACCGCATCGCCGATGCCGTCGAGATCGACGAGCTCGGTTTCGACGAAGCATTGTCTGACGGCATCTGCCTCGTCGAATGGCCCGAAAAGGGTTTTGGCGCGCTTCCAGCGGACGGCATCACGCTGACCTTCATCCATGAGGGCGATGGGCGACGTGTGGCCATCGACGGTCCGGCACCGGCCTTGAGCCGGATTCGGCGGTCGCTGGCGATCCGAACCTTTCTCGACGAAAGCGGCTACCAAGCCGCGACGCGCCGCCACCTCACGGGTGATGCCTCGGTGCGCGCCTACGAGCATATTTACGCCGGCGACCAGCGTTTCGTGCTGATGGACGCACCGCGCCATACGCCGGGGCCGATCCTTGCGCAGGGCAAATATTACCAGCAGATCGCCCATATCGCCGAGGACGTGAAACCCTTCATCGCCGTCGGCCGGCATCTCGTCGCGCGCGGCCTGCGTGCGCCGGAAATCTATAAGGCGAATATCGAGCAGGGCATCCTGCTGATCGAGGACCTCGGCAGCGAGGGCGTTCTCGACGTGAACGGCGTGCCCATCGCGGAGCGCTACCGCGAGAGTGCGGCGTGTCTCGCCCATATGCACGGGCAAGCATTTGCGCGCGACCTGCCGGTGGCTGAAGGCATCGTGCATCACGTGCCGGATTTCGACCGGGATGCCATGCAGATCGAGGTGAGCCTGCTCACCGACTGGTATCTGCCCTGGAAACGCGGCACGCCGGCCAGCGATGACGAGCGCCAGGCCTATATCGCCATCTGGGACGATCTGATCGCCAGCCTCTCGAGCGCCGAGCACAATCTGCTGCTGCGCGATTTCCATTCGCCCAACATCATCTGGCGTCCCGAGGCTTCCGGCACCGATCGCGTCGGCATCATCGATTTCCAGGATGCGATGATCGGCCCCTCGGCCTATGACGTCGCCTCGCTGGTGCAGGATGCCCGGGTCGACATGCCGGAGGGCGTGGCAGACAACGTGCTCGACCACTATCTGTCGCTGCGCGCAGACAATGCGGGCTTCGACCGGACGCGTTTCCTGCGCGACTGGCACGTCATGGCGGCGCAGCGCAATTGCAAGCTCGTCGGCATCTGGGTGCGGCTGATGCAGCGTGACGGCAAGCCGGACTATATGCGCCACATGCCGCGCACCTTCCGCAACCTGACGCGGGCGCTTTCCCATCCCGACCTCGCCCCCTTGCGCGACTGGTGCGAAAAGGCTGGAATCCTCGCGACCGAATCATAGTCGCAGGATAAAGATGAAGATCGAAGACGCCATGGTGCTGGCCGCCGGCCTTGGAACGCGCCTGCGCCCCATCACCGATACGATGCCGAAGCCGCTGGTGCCGATCGCCGGCAAGCCGATGATCGATTACGGGCTGGATGCGCTGGCGGAGGCGGGCGTCAAGCGCGCGGTGGTCAACGTGCACCATTTCGCCGACCAGATGACGGCGCATCTGGCAAACCGCAGCCAGCCCGAGATCATCCTGTCCGACGAAACGGCGCAGCTGATGAATTCCGGCGGCGGGCTTGCGAAAGGCCTGAAGCTGCTCGGCCGCGCCCCCGTGCTCGTGATGAATGCCGATCTCTTCTGGATCGGCGAAAAGCCGGGCGAAAAGACCAACCTTCAGCGCCTTGCCGAAACCTTCGACCCTGACCGCATGGACATGCTCATGCTCTGCGTGCGGCTGGAGGACACGACGGGCCATAACGGCAAGAAGGATTTTTCGATGGGTGCAGACGGGCAGCTCACCCGCTACAGCGCGGAAAACGGCAATCCGGTCGTCTATGCCGGCGCCATCGCGATGATGTCCGCGCTTCTCGACGACGCCCCCGCCGATGCCTTCAACCTCAACATCTATTTCGACCGCGCCATCGAGAAAGGCCGGCTGTTCGGCCTGATGCTTAGGGGACACTGGATCACCGTCGGCACGCCTGATGCCATCGATGCGGCGGAAGCCGTCATCGGCCGTTTCCAAGAGGCGGCGGCGTGACCAGTGCCCGCGGTGGCCGCATCTTTTCGATCCCGGCGAGCCTGCCCTTCCTGAAGACGGTGGCGGCAAGCCTCATCGACGGCCGCCTCGTGCCCGGCTTCACCTATGATCCCGACGATCCGCTGGCGCTGGCCGACGTGACGATCTACGTGCCGACGCGGCGTTCGGCCCGCGTGCTGCGCTCGGAATTCGTCGATCTCTTCGGCGGCAAATCGGCGATCCTGCCGGTCATCCGGGCGCTGGGCGAGACCGATGACGACAGCGGCTTCTTCGACGAGGTGGCGCCGGCTTTGCTCGACATGGCCGAACCACTGTCCGGCCCGGCGCGCCTCATCGAGCTTGCCCGTCTCGTGCTCGCCTGGCGCAACAGCCTGCCCGCCGCCGTGACCTCCGTGCATGCCGAAAGCCCGCTCGTCGCACCCGCAAGCCCGGCCGATGCCGTCTGGCTTGCCCGCAATCTCGCCGAGATCATCGACGCGATGGAAACGGAAGAGCTGGACTGGGACGCACTCGACGGCCTCGACGTTTCCAACCATGCGCTCTGGTGGCAGCTCACCGCCGAATTCCTGAAGATCGCCAGCGAGTTCTGGCCGGCGCGCCTGGCGGAACTTGGCCGCTCCTCGCCGTCGCTCCGGCGCAATGCGACGCTGCATGCCGAAACCGAGCGCTACCGCCATTCGCCGCCGACAGGTCCTGTTATCATCGCCGGCTCGACCGGCTCCATTCCCGCAACCGCCGGGCTGATCGCCGCCGTGGCGAAGCTGCCGAACGGTGTCGTCATTCTGCCGGGCCTCGACCGCTTCATGTCGGATGCCGAATGGCTGCTGGTCGGCCATCAGGGTGGCGCGCCGGGCGGGCAGAAGCCGGATGCCGCGGCGCGCAGCCATCCGCAATACGGCCTGCACCGCCTGCTCACCCGCATGGGCGCGACGCGCAACGATGTGGACCCGCTCGGCTCTCCCCTTGACGATCTGGAATACCGTACGAAACTCCTCTCCAGCGCCTTCCTGCCGACGCAGGCGACGGCCGGCTGGGGCGAGGTGCGCGGCGCGCTCGATCCCGAGCGGATGGCCGCGGCGTTTCGCGACGTCTCCCTCGTCGAGGCGGCCAATGAGCGCGAGGAAGCGCTGGCGATCGCCATTACGCTGCGGCTTGCACTGGAAGAGAGCGACGATGCCCAGGCGGCCTTGATCACGCCGGACCGGAAACTCGGCCGGCGTGTCGCCGCCGAGCTTGCCCGCTTCGGCATCGAGGCGGATGATTCGGCCGGTACGCCGCTACTCTCCACACCGCAGGGCACCCTGCTCCGGCTCCTCGCCGAAGCGGCGCTGCGGCCCGGTGACCCGGTGCCGCTCGTCGCGCTGCTGAAACATCAGCTCACCCGCTTCGGCCTTCCCGTCAATGACCTGCGTACGGCTGTAACCGCGCTGGAGCTGACGGCATTGCGCGGCGGTACGGCGGAGATCGATATTTCCACGCTGGAGCCGCTGCTGGAGGCCGCCCTCGAGCGACAGGCCGGGGATCGCCACCCGCCGGTCTGGCGCACCGCGCTGCCGGAGACGGCGATCCCGCTCGCGCAGGACCTGACGCGCCGCGTCGCCGCCGCCGTCGAACCGCTGGCCGGCCTGCTGGTGCAGGAGACCCGCACGGGGCGGCGTTTCTCCTCGAAACTGCCGCTGTCCGACTGGGCCGAACGCACCGGCCGCGCGCTGGAAGCGGTGGCGGTGGACGAACGCGACAATCTCGCCGCCCTCTGGTCGGGCGAGGCGGGCGACAGCCTCGCCAATCTCCTGAAAAGCGTAATGGAGACGGACGGGCAGATCGAGGCCGACGGGCCGCAATGGTGCGATATCATCGAGGCGCTGGCGGCGAGCGAAAGCGTCAAGCCGCGCTCGATGCGCCATCCCCGCGTCTTCATTTTCGGCGCGCTCGAATCGCGCCTGCAAAGCGTCGATACGGTCGTGATCGGCGGGCTGAACGAGGGCACCTGGCCGGGACAGGCGGCGAACGATGCCTTCCTCTCGCGCATCATGAAGGTGGAGATCGGCCTGGAGCCGCCGGAGCGGCGCATCGGCCAGCTCGGCCACGATTTGCAGATGGCCGCCGCCACGCCGAAACTTGTGCTGACCCGTGCATTGCGCAACGGCACCGCGCCAACCGTTGCCTCACGCTGGCTCCAACGTTTGCTCGCCGTTGGTGGCCCGACGCTGGCCGCCGATCTGCGCAGCCGCGGCAGAAACCTCATCGACTGGGCAGGCGATATCGACCGGAGCGCCAGCGTGCCGACCGCACCGCGCCCCGCGCCGAAACCGCCGGCGGATTTGCAGCCGAAGAAATACTCCTTCAGCGAGATCGGCCGCCTGCGCCGCGATCCCTATGCCATCTATGCCCGCCATATCCTGCGGCTGCACCCGATCTCGCCCTTCAATCTCGATCCCGGCCCGGCCGAACGCGGCTCGCTTTACCACCGTATCGTCGACCGTTTCGTGCGCGCGGAGGGCAGCGGCGAACCGCTGACCCTCATAACCCATATCCTCGACGAGGAATTCGACGCCATCGCGCTGCCGCCGCATATCGACGCCGTCTGGCGGCCGCGTTTTGCCGCCGTCGCCCGTGCTTTCGTCGACTGGCACCTGAAGCGTGCGCCCGGTGTGCGCGAAAGCCTGACGGAAGTGCCGGCCTCGCTCGATCTCTCCGTCGGTGGCATCCGCCTGACGGGCATTGCCGACCGCATCGACATCCTGCCCGATGGCAGCGCCGATATCATCGACTACAAGACCGGCAGCACGCCTTCACTGAAGGTGGCGCGCGCGCTGCTCGATCCGCAGCTGGCGCTGGAAGCCGCCGCCATCCGCCGCAGCGCCTTCCGCGGCCCCGGCCGGCGCGAGCCGGCGAACCTGCTCTATGTGCGCCTCAAACCCGGCGAACGATTCGAGGCCGAGCAGGTCAACAACGAGGGCGCCAAGACCAATCCGAAATCGGCCGTGGAACTGGCCGAGGATTCGCTGACCGAACTGGAAAAGCTGCTGACCGGCCTGATCGACGGTCGTTTCGGCTTCGCCTCGCGGCTTATTCCCGAGCAGGAACGCGACTATGGCGGCGAATACGACCATCTGGCGCGCGTCGCCGAATGGTCATCCGCCGAAAACGGTGGGGAGGGCGACGATGTCTGAGAGCGAAGCCGAAGACCGCCCCGCCTCCGCGGATCCCGCGGCCTGGCTGAGCTGGACGTCGCAGAAGCAGGCGACCGCGTCGGACCCTTCCCGCTCGGCCTGGGTTTCGGCCAATGCCGGCTCCGGCAAGACGCATGTGCTGACCCAGCGCGTCATCCGGCTGCTGCTCGCCGGCTGCCGGCCCTCGGCCATCCTCTGCCTCACCTATACCAAGGCGGCGGCCTCCGAAATGTCGAACCGCGTCTTCGAGCGGCTGGCCGAATGGGCGACGCTCTCGGACGAGGCGCTGTCCGACCGCGTTGCCGCGATCGAAGGCACGCGGCCTGACCTTTTCAAGCTCGCCGAGGCCCGCCGGCTTTTTGCGCGCGCGCTGGAAACACCGGGTGGCCTGAAGATCCAGACGATC
>NZ_CAMLFY010000172.1 GCF_946479415.1 uncultured Shinella sp.
GGTCTCGGCATCACCATTCATGCCGGCGAACTGTCGGGCGCTTTCAGCGTGCGCAATGCGCTCGATCATGTCAGGCCCTCGCGCATCAGCCACGGCGTGCGCGCCATCGAGGATGCCGATCTCGTGAAGCGTCTGGCGGACGAGGGCACGGTGCTGGAGGTCTGCCCCGGCTCGAATGTGGCATTGAGTGTTTTCAAGGATTTCGAGAGCCATCCGCTGCGCGCCCTTCACGCGGCCGGCGTGCGCGTCACGCTCAATTCCGATGACCCGCCGTTCTTCCACACGTCGCTGGCGCGTGAATACGAGGTCGCCGCGACCGTGATGGGGTTCAGCGATACCGAGATCCTCGGGATGACGCGCACGGCCATCGAAGCGGCTTTCGTCGACGAGCCGACGCGGCAAAGGCTGCTGGCCACGCTGTAAGCGACAAGCCGGCTGTGGGGATGTTGCGCCCGGCCGGCTGTCTTCTCTTGCAGGTCTTAGCCGTTCCGTGGAAAAAGAGGGATTACTGAATTTTCGGAAGGTTGGCCATGGACGGCGTTACAGTCATCAATCACCCGCTCGTGCAGCACAAGCTGACCATCATGCGCAAGGAGGAGACGTCCACGGGCAGTTTCCGCCGCCTGCTGCGTGAAATCTCCACGCTGCTCTGCTACGAAGTCACGCGCGATCTGGAGCTGACGACCGCGCGCATCAAGACGCCGCTCGAGGAGATCGACGCGCCTGTTCTCGAAGGCAAGAAGCTGGTCTTCGCCTCGATCCTGCGCGCCGGCAACGGCCTGCTCGAAGGCATGCTGGAACTGGTGCCGTCTGCCCGCGTCTCCCATATCGGCGTCTACCGCGATCACGAGACGCTGGAGGCGGTCGAATATTTCTTCAAGGCGCCTGACAGCATCGATGAGCGCCTCGTCATCGTCGTCGATCCGATGCTGGCGACCGGCAATTCGGCGATCGCCGCCATCGACACACTGAAGAGCCGCGGCGCGACGAACATCCGCTTCCTCTGCCTGCTCGCCGCGCCCGAGGGCATCAAGAGTTTCCGCGCGCATCATCCGGACGTGCCGGTCTATACGGCCTCCATCGATCGCCAGCTCAACGAGAAGGGCTATATCGTGCCCGGCCTCGGCGATGCCGGCGACCGCATGTACGGCACGAAGTGAGCCGTTAACCGGCTGTTCACCAAGCGAAACGAAGATCGTGGAGAGGGGCGCCATCGAGCGCCCCTTTTGCCGTATGTTAGTCGGAAGCGTGTTATTTCGGGACAGATCCTTCCGGAGAGTTGTCCATGTTCGTTCGCAGCCTCGTTTTTCTCGTCGGCTCCGTTGTCGTCGCGGCCACCGTCGTGCCCGGCGTTGCGACCCGCTATCTCGATGCAACGAGCAGCAAAACACCTGAGGTGACGGTCGAAAAGGCCTCCGTGCCGGCGGGCCAGGATGCCGCGCGCTACACCGGCAATCGCAGCGCGGTCATCACCGCGGATGCCAATGGCCATTTCACCGGCCTGTTCTCCATCAACGGCCGCAAGGAAGAAGGCCTCGTCGATACGGGCGCCAGCATGATCGCGCTCAATGTCACGACCGCCCAGCGGCTCGGCATCAACAAGGCCGATCTCAATTTCCGCTATGCCGTGAACACGGCAAACGGCCGCGCGCGGGCGGCCTATGTCCGGCTCGACAAGGTCGAGATCGGGCCGATCAAGGTCGAGAATGTCGGCGCCATGGTGATGGACGACAAGGCCCTGTCTGGCACGCTGATCGGCATGAGCTTCCTGAAGGGCCTCGCCTCCTACAAGGTTGAGGACGGCCGCCTGCACCTCACGCGCTGATGCGCGTCAGGATATCCGGCGACAAGGTGGGGGCCTCCGGCGCAATCGCGTAGAGCGTTGCAAGCCGTTCCGCTGCCCGTGCCGCATCGTCCGCATTGACGCCATGCACGCGGCCGATCTCGTCGCCCTTTTCCACCTTCGTGCCGAGCGGCAGAAGCCGGTCGAAGCCGACGCGGTGGTCGATGGCGTCGTCCGGCCGGATGCGCCCACCGCCAAGCGCGATGACGGCAAGGCCGACGCTGCGGGTGTCGCAGGCACTCAGATATCCGGACTGCGCGGCAATGACCGGACGGATGACCGGTGCCGGCTGGAGATAGGTCTCCGATCTTTCGACGATATCGGCGGGGCCGCCGAGCGCGTGCACCATGCGCCCGAAAACTTCGGCCGCCGCGCCGCTGGAAAGGGCCTTTGCCGCCCGGATTTCAGCTGCCGGCCTGCTCGGTTCCAGGCCCGACAGAACCAGCATCTCGGTGGCGAAAGCGAGAACGACGCGTTCCAGCCGTGTGCCGGCCTTCTCGCCTTTCAGGAAGGCGATGCAATTGGCGATCTCGACGGCATTGCCGGCAGCATCGGCGAGCGGCTGGTTCATATCGGTGATGAGGGCTGAGGTTGTCACCCCCGCACCGTTCGCCACCTCGACCAGCGAGCGGGCGAGCGTTTGCGCCTCGTCCGCATCCGTCATGAAGGCGCCGTTGCCGACCTTCACATCCAGCACCAGCGATTGCAGGCCGGCGGCGAGTTTCTTGGAGAGAATGGAGGCGGTGATCAGCGGCACGGAATCGACCGTCGCCGTCACGTCGCGGATCGCATAGATGCGCTTGTCGGCAGGGGCGAGCGCGGTGGTCTGGCCGATGATGGCGCAGCCGATATCCTTCACCGTGCGCCGGAAAAGTTCGGCCGAGGGCATGATCGTATAGCCGGGGATGGATTCCAGCTTGTCCAGCGTTCCGCCGGTATGGCCAAGGCCACGGCCTGAAATCATCGGCACGGCAAGGCCGCAGGCCGCGGCGATCGGTGCCAGCATCAGCGAGACATTGTCGCCCACGCCACCGGTCGAGTGTTTGTCGGCGATCGGCCGGTCGATATCCGACCAGTCGAGCACGTCCCCCGAATCGCGCATGGCAAGCGTCAGCGCCACCGTCTCGTCGCGCGCCATGCCGTTGAACCAGATGGCCATGGCGAGCGCTGCCACCTGGCCCTCGGAGACGCTGCCATCCGTCACGCCGGCGATGAAGCGGGCGATCTCCTCACGGGTGAGGGGCTCGCCGCTGCGCTTGCGGAGGATCGTCTCCTGCGGCAGCATTGGTCAGTAGCTCGCGGGCGCCGACGGCGCGGCCTGGCCGCCGAGCACCGAGAGGATGTCGCCCAGCAGGCCCGAGGCGCCGAAGCGGAAGGTGTGCGGCGTCGCCCAGCCCTCACCGAGGATCTTGGCGGCCAGCGCGAGATAGTCGGTGGCATCGCCCACCGTGCGCACCCCGCCGGCCGGCTTGAAGCCGACGGGCTTGCCGCTGGCCTTGATGGCATTCAGCATGATCTCGGCGGCCGGCAGCGTGGCGTTAACGGAAACCTTGCCGGTCGAGGTCTTGATGAAGTCGGTGCCAGCGGCAATCGCAAGGTCGGAGGCCTCGCGGATCAGTGCGGGGTCCTTCAACTCGCCGGTCTCCAGAATGGTCTTGAGACGGACGGGCGGCGTGCAGACAGCCCTTACGGCTTCCACCATCTCCGTCACCGCCGCTTCATCGCCGGTGATGAAATCGCGGTAGGGAATGACGAGGTCGATCTCGTCCGCGCCATCGGCGATCGCCTGCTTCGTTTCGGCAATCACCGCGGCAACCGCCAGATCGCCGGAGGGGAAGTTGACGACGGTTGCGATCTTCACCGCATGGCCCTTGCCGAGAATGCCGCGGGCCTGCGCGACGAAGCGCGGCCAGATGCAGATGGCGGCCGTGGTGCCGAAGGGCGTCTGGGCCTGCGCGCAGAGCTTTTCGATGGCGGCGGCGTCGCAGGTGTCGGTGAGGTCGGTCAGGTCGAGCAGCGAAAGCGCCTTTTGCGCGGTGTCCTTAAGCATTGTCGTTGCCTCCGCCCGCGATCATTTCGGCAAGGATGGCGGCGAGCCGCTTTCCGCCGATCGGGGCCATGTCCTTGGTTTCGTGATGGCTGAGTTCGCCGCCCGTCATGCCGGCACCGAAATTGGTGATGACCGAGGCCGCCGCGACCTTCAGGCCGAGATGGCGGGCGATCAGCACTTCCGGCACGGTCGACATGCCCACGGCATCCGCCCCGAAGACGCGCGCCATGCGGATTTCCGCCGGCGTCTCGAAGCTGGGACCGGAGAACCACATATAGACGCCCGACGACAGCGGGATCTCGAGTTTCTGGGCAGCCGCTTCCATGCGGGCGGCGAGTTCCGCGTCATAAGCATTGGTCATGCCGACGAAGCGGTCGTCGCTGTCCAGCCCGATCAGCGGATTGGTGCCGGAAAAATTGATGTGGTCGGAAATGCGCATCACCGAGCCGGGCGGCATGTCCTCACGCAGCGAGCCGGCCGAATTGGTGAGGATCAGCGACGTCACGCCGAGCCCCTTCAGCACCTCGATCGGCGCGCGCATGGCATTCGCATCGCCGCTCTCATAGTAGTGCACGCGGCCGGACAGCATGATGACGGGCACGGCACCGAGGTAGCCGATGACAAGCTCTCCGGCATGGCCCGAGACGGAACTGACCGGAAAGCTCGGCAGGTCGGCATAGGGAATGCGCAGCGGGTTCTGCACGGCCTCCACCAGGGAGCCCAGGCCGGAGCCGAGCACGATGCCGTAGCGCGGCAGCACACCGCCGAGGCGCGAGATCAGGAAATCCGTGGTCTGAACGCTCATCCGATCACATCCGTCGCGAAGCTGTGGGGCAGAAGCTCGTCCATGGTCATGGTCTTCTTCACGCCGGTCTCGTCGCACAGATAGATCGGCGTCTTTGCCGTTGCGAATTCCGCGATCTTCTGGCGGCAGCCGCCGCAGGGCGGGCAGAGCGGCAGCTTTTCAGCAATGACCGCCATTTCGACGATCTTCTTGTTGCCGGCCATGATCATGTGGCTGATCGCAGTCGGCTCGGCGCACCAGCCCTGCGGGAAGGACAGGTTTTCGATATTGGCGCCGGCATAGATTTTGCCGTCCTCGGCGCGGATGGCCGCGCCGACGGGGAACTTGGAATAGGGCGCATGCGCGAAGGCCATCGCCGCTCGCGCCGCCTCGAAGAGGTCGTGGGACATCTTTTATCGCTCCTTGACGTAGGGCACGCCGCCGGCCTTCGGCGGAATGGCCTTGCCGATGAAGCCTGCAAGCAGGATCACGGTGAGGATATAGGGCAAGGCCTGCATGAGTTGTACCGGCACCTTGCCGATCAGCGGGAAGGCAAAGCCCTGGTAGCGGATGGCGAAGGCATCGAGGAAGCCGAAGAGCAGGCAGGCAAACAGGATGTTCTTCGGCCGCCACTTGGCAAAGATCAGCGCGGCAAGCGCGATATAGCCCTTGCCTGCTGTCATGCCCTTGGTGAAGCCGGCGCCGGCCGAAAGCGAGAGATAGGCACCGGCAATGCCGCAGAGAATGCCGCAGCAGATGACGCCGCGATAGCGCAGCCAGATCACCGAGATGCCGGCCGTATCGACTGCACCCGGATTTTCGCCGACGGCGCGAAGGCGCAGGCCGAAGCGCGTGCGGTAGAGGATCCACCAGCTCGCCGGCACCATCAGAAAGGCGAGATAGGTCAGCGGCGAATGGCCCGACAGCAGGCCGGAATAGATCTGGCCGAGGATCGGCACGTCGCGCAGGGCATCGGCAAAGGGCAGATGGATCGTGCCGAAGCGACCGTCTTCCGACAGAGCCGGCGTGCGGCCGCCCTGCTTGAACCAGGCCTCGCCAAGAATGACGGTGGAGCCGGCGACGACGAAGTTGATGGCGACGCCCGAGACGATCTGGCTGCCGCGCTGGGTGATCGAGGCATAGCCATGCACCAATGAGAGCAGCACGGAGACGACGATGGCGGCGAGCAGGCCCATATAGACCGACTGGGTGATGTAGGCGACGCAGCCGGCGGCAAAGGCTGCCCCAAGCATCTTGCCCTCGAGACCGATGTCGAAGACGCCGGCGCGCTCGGTGAAGAGGCCGGCAAGGGCGGCGAGGATCAGCGGGGTCGAGACGCGGACGGTCGATTGCGCAAGCTCGATGAAGACCTGAAAGAAATCCATGGATCAGGCTCCCTTGGTGGCGGCGACATCGCGCGTCTTCGGCGAAAGGCCGACGATCAGGCGGGTGATAGCGGGGCGGAACATGTGTTCGAGCGCGCCGGCAAAGAGGATCACCAGACCCTGGATGATGACGATCATGTCGCGCGAGATGGAGGGCATCTCGAAGGAGATTTCCGCCCCGCCCTGATAAAGCATGCCGAAGAGCAGCGCGGCGGGAATGATGCCGGCGGGATGCGAGCGGCCCATCAGTGCTACGGCGATGCCGACGAAGCCCGCGCCCTGCACGAATTCGAGCTGCATGCGGAACTGCTCGCCCATGATCGGGTTCAGCGCCATCATGCCGGCAAGGCCGCCCGAAATCATCATGGTGATGACGATGATCTTGGCTTCCTTGATGCCGGCATAACGTGCTGCGGCGGGGCTGTGGCCCATCGTGCGCATCTCGTAGCCGAGCTTGGTGCGCCAGATCAGCACCCAGACGCCGAAGGCGGCGACGAGCGCCAGCAGGAACGAGATGTTGAACGGGGCATTACCGACGGAAAGGCCGAAGATCGACATCAGCCAGTCGAGCTTGGGCAATTGTCCGCCGGCATCGAAGGTGCGGGTTTCCAGGGACATCGAGCCGAGCGGCTTGAACACCTTGTTGAGCAGGTAGTTCATCAGGCTGGCGGCGATGAAGTTGAACATGATCGTCGTGATGACGATATGGCTGCCGCGCTTGGCCTGCAGCCAGCCGGGGATCATCGCCCAGAGCGCGCCGAAGAAGGCGGCACCCAGGATGGCGATCGGGAAGACGAGATACCAGGGCAGCGTGCGGTCGAGCGCAAGGCAGGCGAGCGCCACCCCGATGCCGCCGACATAGGCCTGGCCTTCGCCGCCGATGTTGAAGAGGCCGGCATGGAAGGCGACGGCCACCGCAAGGCCGGTGAAGATGAAGGTCGTCGTGTAGTAGAGCGTGAAGCCGATATATTCGCCCCGGCCGAAGGCGCCGTTGATCATGTGATAGGCGGCTTCCAACGGGCTTTCGCCGA
>NZ_CAMLFY010000173.1 GCF_946479415.1 uncultured Shinella sp.
CACCGCCTTCCTCACCGTGCAGGAAGGCTGCGACAAGTTCTGCACCTTCTGCGTGGTGCCCTATACGCGTGGCTCGGAAGTCTCCCGTCCCGTCGCGCAGATCGTCACCGAGGCCGAGCGCCTTGTCGAAGGCGGCGTGCGCGAAATCACGCTGCTCGGCCAGAACGTCAATGCCTGGCACGGCCTTGGTCCCGATGGCACCGAATGGAGCCTCGGTGACTTGCTCTGTCGCCTCGCTGACATCGACGGGCTGGCGCGCTTGCGCTACACGACCAGCCATCCGCGCGACATGGACGACCGGCTGATCGCGGCGCATCGCGACCTGCCCAAGCTGATGCCCTACCTGCATCTGCCGGTACAGTCCGGTTCCGACCGCATCCTCAAGGCCATGAACCGGCGCCACACGGCGGCCGAATATATTGCCCTCATCGAGCGCATCCGCGCCGTCCAGCCGGACCTCGCGATTTCGGGCGATTTCATCGTCGGCTTCCCCGGCGAGACCGACCAGGACTTCGAAGACACGATGCGTCTCATCGAGGCCGTGGGTTATGCACAGGCATTTTCCTTCAAATATTCCATCCGCCCCGGCACGCCCGGTGCGGAGATGGACGGCCATATCGCGGAAGACGTGAAGGCCGAACGCCTTGAAAAATTGCAGGCTTTGCTGTTTCGCCAGCAGCGCGACTTCGCCGCAAACTGTATCGGCAAGGAGATCGACCTGCTTTTGGAGAAGCCCGGCCGCATGCCGGGGCAGCTCGTCGGCCGTTCGCCCTGGCTTCAGCCTGTGAATGTTGATGCAAAAGCGTCGGAAATCGGTGACATTATACGGGTACGAATCACCGATGCCGGGCCCAACAGCCTCTTCGCAGAAGCGATCGGGTGAGGGGCGGATCGACAAGGAGCTTGACCGCTTGAACGGACACGAACTGATGACGTCCTCGCCGCGCCAGTCGAAGAACCAGACCGACGTAAATCAATTCGTGCTCACGTTCGAGAACAATCGATACGCAAGCGAGCTCTTCGGCCAGTTCGACCAGCATCTGAAGCTGCTCGAACAGCGCCTGCATATCGATGCGCGCGCCCGCGGCAACTCCGTCTCCATCTCCGGCGATGTGGTCGCCACGAGCCAGGCCCGCCGGGCGCTGGATTATCTCTATGACCGCCTCCAGAAAGGCGGCTCGATCGAGCTGTCGGACGTGGAGGGCGCCATCCGCATGGCGATTGCCGCAGACGACCAGCTGTCGCTGCCCACCATGGAGCGCAAGGCCAAGCTCTCCATGTCGCAGATCTCCACCCGCAAGAAGACCATCGCCGCCCGCACGCCGACGCAGGATACCTATATCCGCGCGCTGGAGCGCTCCGAGCTGGTCTTCGGCGTCGGCCCGGCCGGCACGGGCAAGACCTATCTCGCCGTCGCCTATGCCGCCCAGCTTCTGGAGCGCGGCGCGGTCGATCGCATCATCCTGTCGCGCCCGGCCGTCGAAGCCGGCGAGCGCCTTGGCTTCCTGCCCGGCGACATGAAGGAAAAGGTCGATCCGTATCTGCGCCCGCTTTATGACGCGCTCTACGACATGATGCCGGGCGACAAGGTCGAACGGGCCATCACCGCCGGCGTCATCGAAATCGCGCCCCTTGCCTTCATGCGCGGTCGCACGCTTGCCAACGCCGCCGTCATTCTCGACGAGGCGCAGAACACGACATCGATGCAGATGAAGATGTTCCTGACGCGTCTTGGCGAAAATGGCCGCATGATCGTCACCGGCGACCCGAGCCAGGTCGACCTGCCGCGCGGCGTGAAGTCCGGTCTCGTCGAAGCGCTGCAGATCCTCAAGGGCGTCGAGGGCGTCTCGGTCGTGCGCTTCAAGGATGTCGACGTGGTGCGCCACGAGATGGTCGCCCGCATCGTCCGGGCCTATGAGGCGACGACCGCCGTTCAGGACGAAAGCGAGCAGACCGACCGCTGAGCGGTCCCGATCCTTATGAGCGACCTCGATATCCAGATTTCCATAGAGGAGGGCCAGTGGCCCTCCGAAGAGCGCCTTGCCGACATGAGCGCGCGCGTGCTCGGTGCCGCCGCGGACTATCTTCGCACGACGGAAAAGCAGCCCTTTCCGAAGACCGGCGCGCCCGAGGTCTCCCTCGTCTTCACCAATGACGCGGAGATCCGCGGTATCAATGCGGAATGGCGCAGCCAGGACAAGCCGACCAACGTCCTGTCCTTCCCCGCCTTCCCGGTGACACCGGGAAAAATGCCGGGGCCGATGCTCGGCGACATCATCTTTGCCGAGGAGACGCTGACCCGCGAGGCCGTTGAACTTGGCAAGTCCTTCGACGACCATCTCACCCACCTTATGGTGCATGGATTTCTGCATCTCTTCGGCTATGATCACATGGAAGACGAGGAAGCGGAAAAAATGGAGGGGCTCGAGACTCGCATTCTTGCCGGGCTTGGCCTATCTGACCCCTACGGGGATGACCCCGATTAACCAGTTTGGACCAATGAGCGACTTCAGACATCAGTCGGCAACGACGGAAAAGCACGAGGCGGACGCCTCAAGCCAGGACGAGGCGGGCAGTAGTAGCAGCGCGCCGAAGCAGGAGAACGGGGGCCGGACATCCTTCTGGTCCCGCGCAGCCCGGCTCTGGCGCATGACGGGTGCCTCTACACTGCGCAAGGATCTTGCCGAGGCCCTGATGACGGAAGACACCGGCGGCGAGCCGGCCTTCCTGCCCGAAGAACGGGCGATGCTGCATAACATTCTCCGCTTCCGCGAAGTGCGGGTCGAGGACGTCATGGTGCCGCGCGCCGATATCGAAGCGGTCGACCAGGACATCACGATCGCCGAACTGATGGTGATCTTCGAGGATTCCGGCCGCTCGCGCATGCCGGTCTATAATGAAAGCCTCGACGACCCGCGCGGCATGGTGCACATCCGCGACCTGCTCGCCTATGTCACCAAGCAGGCCCGCAACAAGCGCCGCACCGGCGCCAAGGCCGCGCCCGCCAACGGCGAGAAACCCGCCCGTGCGCCAAAAGCCGAATTCGACCTCGGCCGCGTCGATCTGTCGAAGACCGTCGCCGAAGCCGGCATCATCCGCCAGGTTCTCTTCGTGCCGCCGTCCATGCTCGCCGCCGACCTGATGGCGCGCATGCAGGCCGACCGTACACAGATGGCGCTCGTCATCGACGAATATGGCGGCACGGATGGCCTCGCCTCGCTGGAGGACATCGTCGAGATGGTCGTCGGCGATATCGAGGACGAGCACGACGACGAGGAAGCGATGATCCAGCGCGTCAGCGACGACGTGTTCATCGCCGATGCCCGTGTCGAGCTGGAAGAGTTGGCCGAAGCCATCGGCCCGGATTTCGACATTCGCGAACAGCTGGAAGATGCCGATACGCTCGGCGGCCTGATCTTCGCCTCGCTCGGCCGCATTCCGGTGCGCGGCGAGGTCGTTCAGGCGGTGCCGGGCTTCGAGTTCCACGTGCTCGATGCCGATCCGCGCCGCGTCAAGCGCGTACGCGTCACCCGCAAGCGCGCCGGCTCGGTGCGCCGCCGCGAGCGCCGGCCGGAAGGCGAGGGCGTGACCGTCGCCGCCGACCGCCTGAAGGCGCCGGAACAGCAGGCCGGCGAAGCGAATATCGACTGACGCCGTCTTCCCGATCCCTGAAATGATCTGCGCCTTGTCCTGTGTTACGGCAGGACAAGGCGTCGGTTTTTTGGAAGACTGGCGCGGCTGATTCGGGGATATCTAAAAAGGGGACGGCATGGAGCGGCTCGCGGGCACGGTCATGCTCCTGTCTGGAACGAGACGGGCGCTTGCGGCATTTCTTGCGGGTCTGATCGGGGTGCTGGCGCTGCCGCCCTTCGGTTTCTTCGCCGCTCTCTTCGTGTCCTTCACCCTGCTCGTCTGGCTGCTGGATGGGGCAAGTGCGGCGCCGGAAGCGGGTTTCCTGCGGCGGCTTGCGCCCGCCTTCCGCATCGGCTGGTTCTTCGGCTTCGGTTATTTCATCGGCGGGCTCTGGTGGCTCGGCAATGCACTTCTGGTGGAGGCCGACGATTACGCCTGGGCAGTACCGCTCGCCATTCTCGGCGTGCCGGCCTTCCTCGCGCTCTATTACGGCCTCGCTGCCGCCTTCGCGCGCCTTCTGTGGTCGGATGGCATGGGCCGTATCGCAGCACTTGCCTTCGCCTTTGGCGCTGCCGAGTGGCTGCGCGGCACACTCTTCACCGGCTTTCCTTGGAATGCCGTCGGCTATGGCGCCATGCCGGTGCCGCTCCTCATGCAATCCTCCGGTTTCCTCGGCATCGCCGCCATCAATGCGCTCGCCGTCTTTGTCTTCGCGGCCCCCGCATTGATCGGCACGCGGCGGGGACGGGTTCCCGGCTTGGCGATCGCCATCCTGCTTTTCGCCGCCCATGTCGGTTATGGCTATTACGCGCTGCATGTCGTGCCTTCGCCGCAAAACGAGGCGACGGTGGTTCGCCTTGTCCAGCCGGTCATCAATCAGGCGATGAAGCTCGACGATTCCGCACGCGCGGAGATCTTCGAGCGGCATCTGAAGCTCAGCGCCGAAAAGCCGGCCGACGGCGGCAAGCGGCCCGACATCATCGTCTGGCCGGAGACCTCCATCCCCTTCATCCTCACCGACAATCCCGATGCGCTGGTGCGCATCGCCGATGTGCTGGAGGATGATCAGGTGTTGATTGCCGGCGCGGTACGCACCGAAAGTGCCGGCTCCGGCAAGGCGCCGCGCTACTACAATTCCATCTATGTGATTGATGGCAAGGGACAGATCGTTTCCGCCGCCGACAAGGTGCACTTGGTGCCCTTCGGTGAATACATGCCCTTCGAGGAGGTGTTCGAAAGCCTCGGCGTCGTGGCCGTCGCAGCCATGCCCGGCGGCTTTTCCGCTGCCCGCGAGCACCAACTCCTGACCGCCGGTGGCAAGGGCTTCTATCCGCTGATCTGCTACGAGGCGATCTTCCCGTCGGAGATCAACGCGTCGGCTAAGGAGGCTGCGGCCCTCCTCAATGTCACCAATGATGCCTGGTTCGGCAACACGCCCGGCCCCTACCAGCATTTCCTGCAGGCGCGTCTTCGCGCCGTCGAGCGCGGCCTTCCACTGATTCGCGCCGCCAACAATGGCATCTCGGCTGTCGTCGATAGCAGGGGGGCTATCGTGAGAGGCCTATCATATGATACGTCCGGATTCATTGATGCAACTCTTCCGGGAAGAGTTTCGGCCGCCGATCGGGTGAAAACGCAGAACTGGTCGTTTCTAACGACGCTCGCTGTTCTCTTTGCGGCAGGCGGCATTTCTCGCATTGGTTTTAGAAACAGGATGAATTGACCCAAAACCCCTAAAATAGCATAGTGCAACCTGCCGGCCGTTTTCCTGTATTGTGGTAGCCCTTAAGAGGTTGCGCATACAACGTGACGTTAAGTCTTCGTAAAGGCTGCCGGAAGGGTGGGGCCATTCCGCGTTAGGACGAAAGTGATGATGGAAAACAAAAAGAAGCCGAATCCGATCGATATTCATGTCGGCAGCCGGATCCGGCTTCGCAGGACCATGCTTGGCATGAGCCAGGAGAAGCTGGGTGAAAGCCTCGGCATCACCTTTCAGCAGATTCAGAAATACGAGAAGGGCACGAACCGCGTCGGCGCCAGCCGCCTGCAGAACATTTCGAGCATTCTCAACGTACCCGTCTCCTTCTTCTTCGAGGATGCGCCGGGCGAGCAGGCGGATGCTCAGGCCGGTCTTGCCGAGGCATCGAGCTCCAATTACGTGGTCGATTTCCTGTCGTCTTCCGAAGGCCTGCAGCTCAACCGCGCCTTCGTGAAGATCAACGACCCCAAGGTCCGCCGCAAGCTTGTCGATCTCGTCAAGGCGCTGGCGGCCGAAATGGAAGCAGAGTGATCCTTTCCAGCTTTGGCATGGATGAAAGGGCGGCGGGCAGGCCGCCCTTTTTCGTTGCGCACCGGGATTTCGCAGCGTGGCAGATCGCCCGGAAATCCGGGACATAAAGACATTCTTATGTCCTTGTGTGCTTGTCTTTCCCCGACGAACTGAATAACAACGTCGAAGTCATTTTTCTTTGAGGGGAATTCCCGCATGCGCAGCAGTTATCTCTTCACCAGCGAGTCCGTCGCCGAAGGCCATCCGGACAAGGTTTGCGACCGTATCTCTGACGAAATCGTCGATCTGGTCTATCGCGAAGCCGTGAAGTCGAAGGTCGATCCCTGGTCGGTCCGTATTGCCTGCGAGACGCTTGCAACGACCAACCGCGTCGTGATTGCCGGTGAAGTGCGCCTGCCGCCGAGCCTGCTGAAGAAGGACAAGGACGGCAAGGACGTCATCAATCCCTCCAAGTTCAAGTCGGCCGCCCGCAAGGCGATCCGCGATATCGGCTACGAGCAGGACGGTTTCCACTGGAAGACGGCGAAGATCGACGTGCTCCTGCACTCGCAGTCCGCCGATATCGCCCAGGGCGTCGACAACGCCGCCGACAAGCAGGGCGACGAGGGTGCCGGCGACCAGGGCATCATGTTCGGTTACGCCTGCCGCGAGACGTCGGAACTCATGCCGGCGCCGCTCTATTACTCGCACCGCATTCTCCAGCTGCTCGCTACCGCCCGCAAGAAGGGCGAGGGCGATGCCGGCAAGCTCGGCCCCGACGCCAAGAGCCAGGTGACCGTGCGCTATGTCGACGGCAAGCCCGCCGACGTCGCGTCGATCGTTCTTTCCACCCAGCATCTCGATGAAAGCTGGGATTCCAAGAAGGTACGCCAGGTCGTGGAACCCTATATCCGCGAAGCGCTTGACGACCTTCCCATCGCTGACGATTGCGCCTGGTACATCAACCCGACCGGCAAGTTCGTCATCGGCGGCCCGGATGGCGACGCGGGCCTCACCGGCCGCAAGATCATCGTCGACACCTATGGCGGTGCGGCTCCGCATGGCGGCGGCGCCT
>NZ_CAMLFY010000174.1 GCF_946479415.1 uncultured Shinella sp.
CCGCCACGGCCTGACCCAAACTAAAAATCCGGCGGCGGGGGGGGGTGTTTCCGCCGCCCGCCGCCGCGCGCTACCTCTGGGAAAACAGGCGAGGGACGGAATATCGTGACGGGAAGACTGGTTGTTGTGGGCGGCGGTCAGGCCGCATTCGCCCTCGTTGCCAAATTGCGTGCGCTGAAGGACGAGCGGCCGATCACCATCATCGCCGCCGAAGCGAGCCATCCCTACCAACGACCGCCGCTCTCGAAGAAGTACCTGCTCGGCGAGGCCGACCTCTCCCGCCTGATGTTCCGCCCGGAAAACTGGTATCCCGACAACAATGTCGAGATCCGCCTCTCCACCGAGGTGACGGCGATCGACCGCGAGGCCAAGACCGTGACGCTCAGCGACGGTTCGACGCTGCATTACCAGTTCCTGGCGCTGGCGACGGGTGCGACGCCCCGCCGTCTGCCGGCCGAGATCGGTGGCGATCTCGATGGCGTCTTCACCGTGCGCGATTACCGCGATGCCGACCGCCTTGGTCTGGAAATGCAGGAGGGCCGCCGGGCGCTGGTCATCGGCGGCGGCTATATCGGGCTGGAAGCGGCCGCCGTCGCGCGGGGCAGGGGGCTCCATGTCACCGTCATCGAAATGGCCGACCGCATCCTCGCCCGCGTCGCCTCGCCGGCGACGGCGACCATTCTCAAGGCCATCCACAATGCCCGCGGCGTCGATGTGCGAGAAAAGACCGGCCTCGTGCGCCTGCTCGGCGAAAACGGCCGCGTCACCGGCGCGGAGCTGACCGACGGCTTCGTGCTGCCCGTCGACGTCGTGATTGCCGGCATCGGCGTGACGGCCAATGACCAGCTTGCCCGCGATGCCGGCCTCGAGGTCACCAACGGCATCGTCGTCGATGCCCATGCCCGCACCTCCGATCCCGCGATTTTTGCCATGGGCGACTGCGCCGTCTTGCCCTTCGAGGGCAATCGCGTCCGGCTCGAATCCGTGCAGAACGCCGTCGATCAGGGCGAGGCCGCGGCCGCCGTCATCGCCGGCGGCGATGCGCCCTATGCGCCGAAGCCATGGTTCTGGTCGGACCAGTATGATGTGAAGCTGCAGATCGCCGGCTTCTGCATGGGCTTCGACGATACGTTCGTGCGCCCCGGCCAGCGCGAGGGCAGCGTTTCCGTCTGGTATTTCCGGGACGGCAGGCTCATCGCGGTCGATGCGGTCAACGACGCCAAGGCCTATGTGGTCGGCAAGAAGCTGATCGAGATGGGGCGCACGCCGGAAAGGGCAGCGCTGGAAGACCCGGGGACAGACCTCAAGGCGTTGACGC
This sequence comes from uncultured Shinella sp., assembly GCF_946479415.1. The sequence continues at coordinate 1,319 of NZ_CAMLFY010000174.1, forward strand.
TGTAGGGTATTTCCGGCCGAAGCGTGATCGCGTCGGCGTTGGAAAATGCTCTGTGGCCGGTTGCCCGGGACGTCTGCGCCGCAACGGTTGTGCTATGCAGCTGTCGCGGACTGAAACAGTTGCATCGTTTTGACATTCGTTAAGTATGATAAAAGGCGGGTTCGCCGGATATCGTGCAATACTTTCTGAATTCACTCATTTTTCAGGGTTCTCCGGCTGAGTGGGGCGACATAGCAGCTCCCACCCGGTGAAATCCTTCATGCTCCGTATCCTGACTTGCCTGACTGTCGAGCACGACCTTCGTCTCGTGCTGCTCGCGGCGCTGATCTGCTTCCTCTCCTGCTATGTCGCGGTGACATTGACGCAGCGCGCGCTGGTCGCCACGGGTACGGCACGCAATCTCTGGCTGGGGGCCGCCGGCACATCGAGCGGTTTCGGCATCTGGGCGACGCATTTCATCGCCATGCTCGCCTATGATCCCGGCATGGCCATGGGCTTCAACATGGAGCCGACGCTGATCTCGCTCGGCGTTGCCATCGTCGTCACGACGATCGGCCTTGCGATCGCCACCTATATCGGCGGCCGTAGCGCGGTCGTGGCGGGTGGTCTGCTGCTCGGCGCCGGCATCGCCTCGATGCACTATATCGGCATGTCCGCAGTGGAGCTGCCGGGCGTGCTGACCTGGGACTTGCCCTATGTCGTGGCCTCGGTCGTCTGCGCCGGGCTTTTGGGCTCGCTTTCGCTGGTCTTTTGCGTGCGCCCGCGACAGCGGGTGCGCGACCGGGCTCTGGCAACCGGCCTGATGGCGCTCGGCGTCGTCTCGCTGCATTTCACTGCCATGGCTGCCGTGCGCATAGAGCCGGGCCTGATGCCGATCAGCGACGATACGATGATCTCGACGAGCCTCATGGTGCCGCTGATCGCCGTCGTCGCCTTCTCGCTGCTCTTCACCGGCCTGACGGCGGCGGTCTTTGCCCGCCAGGCCGAGCTTGCGGCGAATGAAAGCACGCGCCAGTTCGCCATGCTCGTGCAGGGCGTCAAGGACTATGCCATCTACATGCTCGATCCCGATGGCCGCGTCGCCAACTGGAACGAGGGCGCCGAACGCAACAAGGGTTACAAGGCGCACGAAATCGTCGGTCGCCACTTCTCGCAGTTCTACAGCGCCGACGATCGTCTCGCCGGTCTGCCGGAACGGGCTCTGCGCATCGCGCGTGAAGAGGGCCAGTACGAAAACGAGGGCTGGCGTTACCGCAAGGACGGTTCGCGCTTCTGGGCGAATGTCGTGATCGATCCGATCCACGACGGCAGCGGCACGCTTGTCGGCTATGCCAAGATCACCAAGGACGTGACGAAGGAAAAGGCCAATGCCGACCGGCTGGCCGAGGTCACCAAGAACCTCGACCTTGCGCTCGAGAACATGTCGCAGGGCCTCTGCCTGTTCGACAAGGACGAGCGCCTGCTCATCGCCAACAAGCGCTATAGCGAGATCTTCAATTTCCCGGAGGGCCGTATCCAGCCGGGCATGACGCTGCGCGAGATCGTCGATCAGGGCGTTGCCGATGTCTTCACCGATCCTGATGTCTGGAAGCCGCGGGCGCGTGACATGTATGCCCGTCGCCGCGCCGCCATTCAGGCCAATGACGGTGGCGCGATCGTCGAGACGCTGTCCAGCGGCGTATCGGTGCAACTGCGCTATCGCACGCTGCCGGACGGTGCCTGGGTCGCGACCTATGAGGATATTTCCGAACGGCTGCGCTCCGAGGAGCAGATCTCCTTCCTCGCCCGTCACGACAGCCTGACCGGCCTGCCGAACCGCGCGAACTTCAATACCGGCCTGGAAGCCGATCTCGTCGCCGCACGCCGCTCCGGCGGCCAGGTCGCGGCCATCGGTATCGACCTCGACAAGTTCAAGGAAATCAACGACACGCGCGGCCATGCCGCGGGCGACGAGGTTTTGACCACGCTTGCCCGGCGCATGCAGGCCTGCCTGCGGGCCGACGAGACCGTCGCGCGCTTCGGCGGCGACGAATTTGCCGCGGCCAAGCGTTTCGAGGACATGGCCGATCTTACCGACTTCCTCCAGCGCCTCGAAACCTGCCTCAACGAGGAGATCCGCATCGATGGTTATGGCATCAAACCCGGCGCGAGCCTTGGCGTTGCCATCTATCCGCAGGATGCCGACACTGTCGAAACGCTGATCAACAATGCCGACCTGGCCATGTACCGCGCAAAGGATGCGCTTACGGAATCGGTCTGCTTCTACGAGGTCTCGATGGATGAGGCCGCGCGCAGCCGCCGCCTGATCGCAAACGATCTCTGGCAGGCCGTCGAGCGCAAGGAATTGCAGCTGCATTACCAGGTGCAGAAGGCGGTCACGTCGGGCGAGACGATCGGCTATGAGGTGCTGCTGCGCTGGCATCATCCCGTGCGCGGCACGATCCCGCCATCGGAATTCATCCCGATTGCCGAAGAATGCGGCGCCATCCTGCCGATCGGCGAATGGGTGCTGCGCGAAGCCTGCCGCGAGGCCGCGACCTGGGACAACGCGTACAAGATCGCCGTCAACCTCTCGCCCGTCCAGCTCGGCAATGCCGATGTCGCCGATCTCGTGCACCGGGTGCTCCTGGAAACCGGTCTCAGCCCGCGCCGGCTGGAGCTTGAAATCACGGAATCGACGATCATCGGCGACAAGGAGCGCGCACTCAACACGCTGCGCCGTATCAAAGCCTTCGGCGTCACCATCGCCATCGATGATTTCGGTACGGGTTACTCGTCGCTCGAAACGCTGCGCGCCTTCCCCTTCGACAAGATCAAGCTCGACCGCAGCTTCATGAGCGAGGTGGAGGCAAGTCCGGAGGCGAAGGCCATCATCCGCGCCATCCTGGCGCTCGGCCAGACATTGCGCGTGCCGGTTCTTGCCGAAGGCGTGGAGACCCGAAGCCAGCTCGACATCCTTCTCGACGAAGGCTGCGACGAGGCGCAGGGCTACTTCCTGGGACGTCCGATGCCGGTGGAGCGTATCCGCGTCGACACGGAGAAGAGCGAGGCGGCCTAAAGCCGCCTTCTACTGCCGCTTGAAGCGCCGCCCGACCAGATCGATCTGGAAGCGCGGGAAGATGAAGACGCCGATGATCGTGCCGGCGTATTTCTCCTCGAGACCCGTCGATTCTCCGACGCAGAACACCGGCTGGCGCGGCGCGCCGTCGAGGTGGATCGTCGTGGAAAAGCAGAAGGACGAGGAGGAGGCCGCGGCCTGCTCGAAGAGTTCCAGCACGCGGGTGCGGTCGAGCGGCTCGTAGCAGCGGATGAGATTGAGCAGCCCGCAGGTGCGCTGCGTCAGGCCATGCGCCTGCGTCGCCTTCTCGCCCAGCGTGAACAGACCGTTGGAAAGATCGCCGGTCCAGCGCTCCGTCACGCAATATTGCGTCAACAGCTCGTTGTCCGTCTCGTCGAACTCCATCGAACCCGGAAGAAAGGGCGATGAGAGATCAGTCTTGGTTATTTTGAACACCTACGACCTCAGGCAGTTGCTCGAATTTGACCGGCACGTTGCGGCTCGCAGGCACGCAACACGCTAAAAAGCAGTGCCGGCTGACCTCTTCGAAGTCTGCCGCCCCACTTTCTCATGAACTGAACTGCATCCGGCTCCGTCTGTGCATGCGGGTCGGACGTACGCGACAAAACCACCGCTGCCTCTCCATCCAGGTCGTCGGCGGTTTTCATCAAAATCGTTCGGGATGTCTGGCTGCACGATAAGCGGCAAGAGTGATGCCGTTCCCCAGCGCCTGAACCCCCTGTGAATCTTTAAAGTTCACTTGGAGCGTCTTTATAGTGGGTTTTTTGATACCATCAACGGCTTTTTGATAATTATTGTACAAACGGTCAAAATCTTTTTTCCGGAAACGATACAGTCCCGGCGGCACCTGACAAATGAAAAGGGCGGCCCGAAGACCGCCCTTTCCAGAACTGAACCGGATGGCTCAGATGCAGGACCCGAAGGTCTTACATCATGTCCATGCCGCCCATGCCGCCCATGCCGCCAGGCATACCGCCCGGTGCATCCTTCTTCGGCAGTTCGGCGATCATGGCTTCCGTCGTGATCAGCAGCGAGGCAACCGAAGCTGCGTTCTGCAGAGCCGTGCGGACAACCTTGACCGGGTCGACGATGCCGAGTGCGATCAGGTCGCCGTATTCGCCGGTCTGGGCGTTGTAGCCGTAGTTGTCTTCGTTCTTGTCGAGGATCTTGCCGACGACGATCGAAGCTTCGTCACCAGCGTTTTCGGCGATCTGGCGAACCAGGGCCTGAAGCGCCTTGCGAACGATGTTGATGCCAGCTTCCTGGTCATCGTTTTCGCCCTTGGCGGAGATCTTCGTGGAAGAACGGAGCAGGGCTACGCCGCCGCCCGGTACGATGCCTTCCTGAACAGCAGCGCGCGTCGCGTTAAGGGCGTCGTCGATGCGGTCCTTCTTTTCCTTGACTTCGACTTCCGTCGAGCCGCCGACGCGGATGACGGCAACGCCGCCAGCGAGCTTGGCAAGACGTTCCTGCAGCTTCTCGCGGTCGTAGTCGGAGGTGGTTTCTTCGATCTGGGCCTTGATCTGCGCGACGCGGCCTTCGATTTCAGCCTTCTGGCCGGCACCGTCGACGATCGTCGTGTTTTCCTTGGAGATCGAAACCTTCTTCGAACGGCCGAGCATGTCGAGCGTTACGTTTTCGAGCTTGATGCCGAGGTCTTCGGAGATGACAGTGCCGCCCGTCAGGATGGCGATGTCTTCCAGCATGGCCTTGCGGCGGTCGCCGAAGCCCGGAGCCTTGACGGCAGCGATCTTGAGGCCGCCACGCAGCTTGTTGACGACGAGCGTTGCAAGCGCTTCGCCTTCGACGTCTTCAGCGATGATGACGAGCGGCTTGCCGGTCTGGACGACGGCTTCGAGAACCGGGAGCATCGCCTGGAGGTTCGAGAGCTTCTTCTCGTGCAGGAGAATGAAAGCGTCTTCGAGGTCAGCGACCATCTTTTCCGGGTTGGTCACGAAGTAGGGGCTGAGGTAGCCGCGGTCGAACTGCATGCCTTCGACGACTTCGAGTTCGGTTTCGGCGGTCTTGGCTTCTTCAACCGTGATGACGCCTTCGTTGCCGACCTTCTGCATGGCTTCGGCAATGTCGAGACCGACCTGCTTGTCGCCGTTTGCGGAGATCGTGCCGACCTGTGCGACTTCTTCCGAGGTGTTGATCTTCTTGGCCTTGGCCTGGAGATCCTTGACGACTTCGGCAACGGCGAGGTCGATGCCGCGCTTCAGGTCCATCGGGTTCATGCCGGCAGCAACAGCCTTGTGGCCTTCGCGAACGATGGCCTGGGCGAGAACCGTTGCGGTCGTCGTGCCGTCGCCGGCGATGTCGTTGGTCTTGGAAGCGACTTCGCGAACGAGCTGGGCGCCCATGTTCTCGAACTTGTCTTCCAGTTCGATTTCCTTGGCGACGGAAACGCCGTCCTTGGTGATGCGCGGAGCGCCGA
>NZ_CAMLFY010000175.1 GCF_946479415.1 uncultured Shinella sp.
GAAGATCACCATGGCGCCGAAGGTGCTGCTCAAGGCGGCGGGCTTTGTCGTGCGCGATCCGGCCGAGGGGCACCTCTGCTGCGGCTCGGCCGGCACCTACAACATCCTGCAACCGGAAATCTCCGGCAAGCTGAAGGCGCGCAAGGTCAATAACATCGAGGCGACCAAGCCCGACGTGATCGCGACCGGCAATATCGGCTGCATCACGCAGATCGCGACCGGAACGGCGATCCCCATCCTGCATACGGTCGAGCTGCTCGACTGGGCCTATGGCGGGACGAAGCCGGCTGTGCTTTCCTGATCCTGTCACGTGCGGAACTGCCGGCCCTCTGGCGCTTTGCTAGAGGATCGGCATTGCAATCCCTCCGGAGATCCCGATGCGCCGCCTTCTGCTTTCGCTCGCCGCCGTTGCCGCGCTGTCCTCGCCCGCCTTCGCCACCGGCGGCTTCAGCTGCGCGATCAAGGATGCCAACATCATCTTCGATGCGGAGGGCGGTTTCAGCTACGGTCTCGGCGGCGGCTTCCTGAATTTCCGTGGCGAGATCGTCCTGCCGAAGGAGATTGCGCCGAAGGGGCTGGAGCGCGTGACGCTGACGCCGTCGCATCTCGGGCATGACTGGCTCTATGACGGCGAGTTGCGCCTGCTGCTGCATGCGGAAACCGAGGGCGACCTGCCGTTCGGCTCGATCGACCTCATCGTCAAGACCACGATGGGCGAGGACGAGATCAGCTATGACGGCGACTACAGAATGATCGTGCACAAGGCGGAAGGCGAGGGGATCGAGCGCACCGGCAAGGTCTCCTGCTCGGTCGGCTGAAACGACGATGCCGGCGCGAGGCCGGCATCCGAAAGGTTTGGGTGACGGCGGATCAGCCGCCGAAGCCGAAGAGGTTGCCGAAGAAATCGACGCCCCTGTCGTTGTAGCTCACCGCGCCCTGGCGGTTGCCGGGGCCGACCACGATGACCTTGGTGCCGATGTCGGCGCGGGCATAGAGATGCTCGACGTCCTTGTTCATCATGCGGATGCAGCCTGACGACATGTTGAGGCCGATCGTCCAGGGCTGGTTCGTGCCGTGGATGCGGAAGATCGTGTCGCGGCCGCCCTTGTAGAGATACATGGCGCGCGCACCGAGCGGATTGTCCTCGCCGCCTTCCTGCACCACGGGCAGGATGCGGCCCTTCTTGGCCTCGCGGCGGCGCATCTCGGCCGGCGGCGTCCAGCTCGGCCATTCCGCCTTGCGGCCGACCTTCACCACGCCCGACCAGCCGAAGCCTTCACGGCCGACACCGATGCCGTAACGCGTCGCGCGGTTGTTGCCTTCGACATAGTAGAGGAACTTGTTGTTGGTATCGACGATGACCGTGCCGGGCGCCTGGTCGGTGACGAACCGCACCTTGGTACGCTTGAACTTCTGTGCGACCTGCTTCTTGCTCTGTTCCTGGGCAACGAGCGTGACGTCCGATGCCGCGACTGACTGGTTGCTCTTGATGGCGCCGGGGAAGGCGTTTGCCGACGTCACCGGAAGGATCGCCGTGGCGGCGATGGTCGCCGCCAGCAAGATCGAAGCGTATTTCCGCATGTGTAGTCCCTCTCAATCCCTGAATTGCGCGAGGCTAACCGAGTCCTGACCGATTTCAAGACGGCTTGCTGCCAGCAAGACGCATGTGAGGGCGATTTTCTTCGCTCTGTTGCCGAAGAGACCGCTATGAACGCAAACATCTCCAGCCGCGAGGCAGCCGGAGATGTTTTGATGACGGTCTATGCTTGCCTTAGATCACGATGACCTTGGTGCCGACATTCACGCGGTCGTAGAGATCGACGACGTCTTCGTTGCGCATGCGGATGCAGCCTGAGGATACCGCATAGCCGATCGTCCAGGGCGCGTTCGTGCCGTGGATGCGGTAGAGCGTCGAGCCGAGATACATGGCACGCGAGCCGAGCGGGTTTTCCGGGCCGCCTTCCATCGAAGCCGGCAGGTAATGGCCTTTGGCGGCCTCGCGGGTGATCATTTCCTGCGGCGGCGTCCAGGTCGGCCATTCGGCCTTGCGGGTTATCGTGTGGGCACCTGCCCATTCGAAGCCCGGCTTGCCGACGCCCACGCCGTAGCGTCGCGCCTGGCCGTTCCCGAGCACCAGGTAGAGGAAGCGGTTGTTGGTGTCGATGATGATCGTGCCGGCCTTGTGCTCCGTCTCGTAGGACACGGTTTGCGGCAGATACATCGGGTCGAATTTCGATTTGATGACGTTGCGCGCCTGGCCGGTCGCCGAGACCTGCTCGACGCGGGCGACATTCTCGCGGCGGATCACGCGGCGCTGCTGCACCTGCTGGCGCTGGATGATGCGGCGCGTGTTGACGGCGGGCTGTACGCCTTCGCCGGTCAGCTGCATTACCCAGGGCGCGGTGAGGTCGGGACTGATGATGACGGGCGGCTGGCTGATGTAACGGTCGTTGGCCTGGGCTGCCGTCGTGATGGCCAGAAGGGTGGTGGCCAAAAAGGTCTTGGCTAAAAGGGTGCGTATCAACATCGGACGTACTCGCTACTGATCGTCGCCGGTCTGCGCCGCCAAGCAAGATGCGGCGCCGGTTCGGGAGGAATGCTTGCACCCTCGAATGAAGCGAATGGTAAACGGCCGTTCACGAAACCTCGAACGATCCGATAAAGCTTTGAGTAGGGTTATTGCCGGCTTTCCAAATGTGGTTGACGAGTGGTAAAGCGGAACAAAAGGAAAACGGAGGCGGCGATGACGACACGGGGACTGCTGGACGGCGACGACGGGCGCACGCGCTGCGCATGGCATGGCAATCTGGAGGATTACCGCCGTTATCACGACGAGGAATGGGGCAACCCCGTCACCAGCGATATCAGGCTTTTCGAGAAGATCTGCCTTGAGGGGTTCCAGTCGGGCCTCTCCTGGCTGACGATCCTGCGCAAGCGGGAGGGCTTCCGTGCGGCCTTCGCCGGCTTCGATTTCGACAAGGTCGCATTGTTCGATGATGATGATATCGCCCGCTGCCTTGCCGATACCGGCATCGTGCGCCACCGCGGCAAGATCGTCTCGACGATCAACAACGCCAAGCGCGCGCAGGCGCTGCGCGGCGAGTTCGGCACGCTCGCACGCTACTTCTGGAGCTTCGAGCCGACGCCGCAGGAGCGGCCGGATCGGGTGGAGTGGGATATCATCGTCGCCAATCCCACGACGCCCACCTCGGTGCGCCTGTCGAAGGATCTGAAGAAGCGCGGCTGGACCTTCGTTGGGCCGACGACCGTCTACGCCTTCATGCAGGCGATGGGTCTGGTAAACGATCATGTCGAGGGTTGTTTCTGCCGCCCGGAAGTCGAAGCGAAGAGAAACGAGCTGGCGCGTCCCTAATTCTAGGGATGCCGACACAAATATATCTTTGATTCTACAACGAATCATGTAGCTTGATCTCAAGCGGCATTATCATACATCGGAAAGTCTGGGGACGACCTGCGCGTGCGTAGTCGTGATGGGCCGCTTTATGCTGAATGATTTGGCATGAGGGGAAACATGGCGCCAAAAGCATCCGCATTCGACGATAGTTGTCTTGAACACTGGGCCTGCGACAAGGCTCAGGAAATCATGCTCCGGGAGGGTTTCCGCCTCATCCGGACCGCCCGCAGCGGCAACAACACCGAACTTCGCGAAACGAGTCTCCTGATGGCCCGCGCCATCGCGGCCTCGCTCGTCGAGGCCTCAGTGGCCCAACGGTCGCTTCCTGCCGGCGAATAGGGGCTGCGCAACGTCTGAGCGATCAACGGAAAGGCCCGCCGGTTTCCCGGCGGGCCTTCGTTCTTAGACTTGGCTTTCGTCAAGCGTTACTTGGCGTTCTTTGCCAGCCATTCCTTCATCATGGCAATCTCGCCCTCCTGGGCGGTGATTACGTCCTCAGCCAGCTTGCGGATGTCGGCATCCTTGCCATGCTCCAGCTCCACCTTCGCCATGTCGATCGCCCCCTGATGATGGGCGATCATGCCGCGCACGAAATCGACATCGGCATTGCCGGTGAAGTCGATCGCCATGGCCGCATGCATCTTCGCATTGGCGTCGATAAAGGCCTGCGTGGAGGGGCTGCCGTCTGCGGGCGCGTCCATCGTCATGCCCTGATGGGCGGAATGGTCGGCCTCCTGGGCGAGGGCGGGCAGGGTGAAGGCGAGCGAAAGGGCTGCGCCTAGAGCAATTCCAGCAAAAGTGCGAAGCGGTTTTGCGTTCATTGTCTTTTCCAGTTCTGAACAGAGTAGAGCAAGGGAATTTTCTCGGTTTGTTCAGGACCGGGGAGGGGGATCGAGCGGCCGCAACTCAAGGCCGGCAAGGGCCGGCGGTATGGCGGGTGTGCGTTCCGAAACGACGAGCAGGCGCCCGGCGGGTTCGATCCGTTCGGCTTCTATCGCAAAACAGGCGGAACAGGCCACGGGATGGGCCATCGGCTTGGTCTTGCCATGATCGCCGCCACCGTCCTTGCCGTCCCTATCATGCATGGCATGCACGCCGGCAGGCTGGCCGACAGCCATCGTCGCCGCCATCGCCGGCAGCCAGCCGGAGAATAGAGCGCCCAGGATGGCGAGAACGAACAGAAACTGCCTCATGACGAAAGAGATAGGCAGTCGTCCGGCAAAAGGGAAGGGTCAGTTCAACGCTTCCGGCCTTGAGCCCATCTTCATACAGAGCCGGGCGACGGCGAAGGTGCCGCGGATCATGCCGTTCGTGCCATCGACCGTGTCGGACTGGCCGAAACAGAAGACGGGCCGGTAGAGGCCGGGGCCGGGGCGAAGGGTCGTGGAAAAGGTGAAGATGGTGGGCGACGTCGCCGCGTCCTCCAGGGATTGCAGGACTTTGGCAAGATCCCCGGAATCGTAGAGGCGAATGAGGTCCATGATGCCGCAGGGACTGCTGCATATTCCGTGCAGGCTTGCCGTTTCCGGCCCAAGCCGCACGATGCCGGTTGCGAGTTCCGCACTCCATTCCTCGCAAACGAAAGCACTCTCCAGCTCGCTTGTGTCGATGCCGATGATCTCGGCAACGGAGGCGAGCTGGGTGGAATGGATCGTCGCTTTTAATGCCATGCGGTCTGGTCCAAAGAGGAACAACCGAAGCTCGCGGGCATCCGGTTGGCGAGGCGCAGGGATCGGCCATCATGGCCGTCGCCTCTGGAAACGCTGCGATTGTTCGTCTCACCGCTTGCAAAACGGCAATCACGGACGTTTACCTATCCTTAACGGTAGCCGACATCAAAGGCGGCCGGAAGCGGTATCTCTGGTAGTTTGCTCCACCTTCTGGAGCATTCTTGCCTGCCGTCACGCCGAAGGGTTGAAATTGCCGGATTTTGTCTTCAGCACTGGCCATGATCTCGTTGATCAATTGCGGGCCTACCGCCGGAAGGTCGGTCTGACCCAGGCTGATATTGCATGGAAGCTTGGCTTCTCGACAGCAACCGTCTCGCGCTGGGAGCGCGGCACGGCCGAGCCGGATCTGCGCGCGACGGGCGCCATCGTCGATTTCCTGCGCCGGGCGGATGCGCAGACCGAACGCCGCCTGCTTGCCTCCATTCTTGCCTCGGGGGAAAGCCGCAATCTCTGGGAGGGGCGCGACATCCGCTATCTCGGCGGCTCGCAGCAGGAATATCGCGAGAGCCCGGAAATGCGCGCGGTCGTCGGCACCAGCATCCGCCGTTTCCTCACCGGCCATTACCGCGCCTGCATCGAGGATCAGGCGCTGGTCGCCGGCCTCTATGCCCGCGAGGTGGCGAGCGTCGAGATCTATGGCGGAACCGCTCTGTCGGTGACCTCCATTCCCGAAGGCTATGTGCAGATGAAGCGGCTGTCCTTCCAGTCGGAGATGCGCGGCATCATCCGCGGCGACACCCATTCGATCCTCATTCCCGAGAAGCAGGCGCAAACCGCCTCCGCCGTCATCGTGCACAGTTGGGATACGCTGTCGCGCCGACCGTAAGGGGGCTTTTGCGCCTTGCCGCTGCCCGTCCAATCCGCTAGGAAACCGGCAACGAAAATACAGGAATTTCGGGTATCCCGATGAGCGAAAAGCAGAAAAAACCGCAGAAGCTGAAAGCCCGCCTGCCGCGCGGCTTCGTCGACCGCGAGGCGATGGACATCCGCGCCGTCAACGAGATGACGGCGAAGATCCGCGAGGTCTATGAACGCTACGGCTTCGATCCCGTCGAGACCCCGCTCATCGAATATACCGACGCGCTGGGAAAATTCCTGCCCGACAGCGACCGCCCGAACGAGGGCGTCTTCTCCGTGCAGGATGACGACGACCAGTGGATGTCGCTGCGCTACGACCTGACGGCGCCGCTCGCCCGCCATGTCGCGGAGAATTTCAACGAGATTCAGCTGCCCTACCGCACCTATCGCGCGGGCTATGTCTTCCGCAACGAGAAGCCCGGTCCCGGCCGCTTCCGCCAGTTCATGCAGTTCGACGCCGACACGGTGGGCGCTGCCGGCGTGCAGGCCGATGCCGAGATGTGCATGATGTTCGCCGACACGATGGAAGCGCTCGGCATTGCCCGCGGCGATTACGTCATCCGCGTCAACAACCGCAAGGTTCTCGACGGCGTACTGGAAGCGATCGGCCTCGGCGGCGATGACAAGGCAGGCGCGCGTCTGACCGTGCTGCGCGCCATCGACAAGCTCGACAAGTTCGGGCCCGAAGGCGTCAGGCTGCTGCTCGGCGCTGGCCGCAAGGATGAGTCCGGTGACTTCACCAAGGGCGCCGGCTTGGCCAGCGACCAGATCGAGAAGGTCCTCTTCTTCGTCGGCATCAA
>NZ_CAMLFY010000176.1 GCF_946479415.1 uncultured Shinella sp.
TGTAGGCCGGGATCTCGTTGCCGGTGATCATCTGCCAGATCAGCGGCGGTTCAGACGTGGAGGGGCCGGAGGGATAGGAGCCGCCGATGATCTTCTTCAGAAGCCCCGTCTTGGCGATGTAGTCGACGCCCTTGATGCCGCTCATGTCGCCGGCGGCGATCGGGTGCAGCGTCGTGAGGTTCTGCGGATGGCCCGTCTCGTCGAAACGCTCGCCGATGGCTTTCAGCGTCAGATCCGGGCAGCCGAGGCCGGAGGACGAGGAAACCGAAACGACGGCTCCGTCCGGAATGAGGTCTGCGGCCTGGCGCGGGGTGATGTGCTTGCTCATCGTTTCTTCCGAATTCCGTCTCAAAGGCCCGGTGCGATCTTGACCGTGCCGCCGGTGCGCGCGGCTTCCACCACGGCAAGTCCTGTCGCCAGCGACCAGACGCCATCCTCACCCGTCGCAGACGGCTTTTCATTGCCGGCAACGGCGGCATGGAACGCCGCAAGCGCTGTCTCATAGAGATTGCGGGGATCGAGCGGCAATTCCTGCTCGCCGTTGGCGTCGCGCAGAGTCACGGTGCCGATGGGGCGCTGCGTCATGACGTTGCGGCCGATCAGCGAGCCTTCGGAGCCGTGGACTTCCAGTCCGGTCTCGGCGAATTTCGTGGTGAAACCATCGTGGAACTGCGCGATGACGCCGTTTTCGAAGCGCAGCACGCCCATCACGGCATCCTCCAGCCCGGCCTTGCCCATGCCGCCCGACTGGGCGAAGGCGATGGCCTCGACCGGATCGCTGTCCAGCACGAAGCGTAGCGTATCGGCGTCATGCACGGTGATGTCGAGGATCACCCCGCCGCCGGCTTCCGGCTTGTCGAGGCGCCAGCCCTGCAGATGCGGCGGCAGATAGACGGCGTGGAAGACACGGGCAGACAGCGGCGTGCCGATACGGCCGGCCTTGATGGCATCGCGCATCGCGCGGTGGGTTGCGGCATTGCGCAGATGGTGGTTGGTCGCCATGACGACGCCGGCATCGTTTGCGGCCTGCACCATGGCCCGGGCATCAGCCAGCGACATGGCGAGCGGTTTCTCGCACAGGATGTGCTTGCCGGCCTTGGCAGCGGCGAGCGCCTGGTCGCGGTGCAGCTCGTTCGTCGTGGAGATATAGACGGCCTCGATGCTGGGATCGTTGACGATATCTTCGAGCGTCGTCACCGCTTTGGCGATGCCCTGTGCCTCGGCATAGGCCTTGCCGCGCTCGGCGCTGGTGCTCATCACGGAAACGACCTTGCCGCCCGTTGCGCGGATCGCGCCGATCACCCATTCCTTGGCGATCGTGCTTGCCCCGATCAAACCCCATTTCGTCATGCCGAGATCCTCCGCGTCTTTTCTCCGGCGCCGCAGCTCTGGCGCACGACGAGGCGCACCGAGCCGACGATCGCCTCGGGCTCTACCCGGCCCGCATTGATCTGTTTCAAAAGCAGTTGCGCCGCCCGCCGGCCCATGCCCTGCGGATCGACGGAGACCGTCGTCAGCGCCGGCACGGCGGTTTCGGCCTCGATCACGTCGTCGAAGCCGACCACGCCGAAATCGCGACCCGGCTCCTTGCCGGCGGCGCGCAGGCCGTCGCAGACCCCGAAGGCGGCCGCGTCGTTGAAGCAAAGGGCGGCCGTCGGTGCATCCTGCAGCGAAAGGGCACGCTCGATTGCCGCAACACCGCCGGCGCGCGAGGCCGTGGAGCCGATGACCAGTGTATCGGGCGCAGCAAGGCCGGCTTCAGCCAGTGCATCGCGCCAGCCCTGGACGCGTTCGGTAAAAACGGTGGTGTTGGCGATGCCGCCGAGGAAGGCGATGCGGCTGTGGCCGAGCGAAACAAGGTGGCGGACGGCATCCTTCGCGCCGGCATAGTTGTCGGAAAACAGCGAGGAGACCTTCGCGCCGACCACGTTCCGCACCACCGCGACGACCGGGATGCCGCTGGCCGCCAGCGGCTTCAGGTCGACGGCTTCCGTGCCGCGGGCCGGCGAGATGATGAGGCCGGCAATGCCGTGTTCGCGCATCGAGGCGATGACCTCGCGCTGGCGATCGACGCTTTCTGCGGAGTTCGACAGGAACTGCACATAGCCCGCCGACTGCATGACCATGTCCATGCCGACGGCAAGCTCCGCGAAGAAGGAGTTCGTGAGGTCATTGACGATGATGCCGATGATCTTCGAGGACGCCGACTGGCGCAGGTTCGCCGCGCCGCGATTGTAGACATAGCCAAGCTCACGGATGACGGCATTGACCTTGGCGCGGGTCGCTTCGTTGACGAGGGGGCTTGCCTGCAGGACGAGCGAGACGGTCGATTTCGACACGCCGGCGGCGCGCGCAATATCGACGACGGTCACCCGGCCCTTGTTCACGATCTTCCTCCCTGCGCGGACAGGTTTCGTCCGCTTGTTGGTGGGTAATAAATTGGATCGTTCCAAATTTGTCAAGAGGGAGATGATGCAGGATTCTCTCGACAACGCCGCGCAAAGGGCGTGTTGCTTTTCTCCTCGATTTGAGGTGGCGATTATGTTTCTCACCACTAGTTAAGCTGTATAATTGGCTTTCGGAGCTGCGTTTGAGGTAAGTGGAGCCGGGGATCATCATTTTGGCTACGCAGGTGTGGCCGGCCTTGCTCTTCCAGGCATCGAAAAAATCCGGCTTGAAATTTGGAACGATCTAAATTATTGCCCTGAAAAACCCTTGGGAGGACTCCATGCCGATCAGCCTGTCCCTGCCGTGTGCCGATGGTGGCGTCGAAGCCTATTCTCTCGTGGGCACGCCCACGGCGCGGCCGGCTTCCGTGCCTACGTTCAACCGCATCGCCTATGCTGCGGCGCATGTCGTTTCCGATCCGCGCCGCGATACGCGGCCGTGGGAGGCGCCGGCGGTGGATTGGGAGCGGACCATGGCGTTCCGGCATCATCTCTGGTCGCTCGGCTTCCGCATCGCCGAGGCGATGGACACGGCGCAGCGCGGCATGGGGCTCGATTGGGCCGGCGCGCAGGACCTGATCCGCCGCTCGCTCGCCGAGGCGAAGACGGTGCCGGGCACCGACCTTGCCTGCGGCACCGGCACGGATCATCTCAACCCCGCCGATGCCCGTTCGCTGGATGATGTCATCCGCGCCTACGAGGAGCAGATCGGCTTCGTCGAAAAGCACGGGGGCCGTGCGATCATGATGGCGAGCCGGGCGCTCGCCCGTCTTGCCACGTCGCCCGACGACTATCGCAAGGTCTATGGTCGTATCCTCGGCCAGGTAAAGGACAAGGTCGTGCTGCACTGGCTCGGCGATATGTTCGATCCGCAGCTGCGCGGCTATTGGGGCTCCGAAAGCTTCGAGCCCGCGTTGGATGCCGTTCTCTCGATCATCGAGGAGAACCGGGGGAAGGTCGAAGGCATCAAGATCTCGCTGCTCGACAATGCCTATGAAGTCGCGCTCCGCGACCGGCTGCCCGCGGACGTGCTGTGCTTCACCGGCGATGATTTCAACTATGCCGAACTGATCGAGGGCGACGGACGCAAATACAGCCACGCCCTGCTCGGCATTTTCGACGCCGTTGCACCGCAAGCCTCCAAGGCGCTTGCCTCGCTCGCTGCCGGGGACGTCGATACGTTCCGCGCGGTCATCGAGCCGACCGTGCCGCTGTCGCGCAAGATTTTCGAAGCGCCGACGCAGTATTACAAGGCGGGCGTTGTGTTCCTCGCGTGGTTGAACGGCCATCAGGATCACTTCACCATGCCGGCGGGCATGCAGGCGGCTCGTGGTGTCACGCATTATGCCGATGTCTTCCGTCTCGCCGATCAAGCCAATGTGCTCGACAGGCCGGACCTTGCTGCCGCGCGTATGAAAAGCCTGATGACGGTTCTTGGCGTCGCCTGAGATTCGCCTAGATGCGATTTGCTGTGGATGACCGGCGCTTCTGCCGGTCGTTTCGTCCATCCGGCGCTAAACTCCGCTCCTGAAACAGAAGGAGCGGGGCGATGGCTGCGACGGACGTCAAGATCGGCGAAAGCTGGAAGGGGCCGCTGGCCGCAGAGTTTTCCAGTCCCTACATGGCCGATCTGAAGGCTTTCCTGCTTGAAGAAAAGCAGGCGGGGCGCCGTATCTTTCCGAAGGGGGCGGAGTATTTTCGCGCGCTCGACCTGACGCCGCTGGATGAGGTGCGCGTCGTCATTCTCGGGCAGGATCCTTATCATGGGGAAGGGCAGGCGCATGGCCTGTGTTTCTCGGTGCAGCCCGGTGTGCGCATCCCGCCGTCGCTCGTCAATATCTACAAGGAAATGCAGGATGATCTCGGTATCCCGCCGGCGCGCCATGGCTTTCTGGAACATTGGGCAAAACAGGGTGTGCTGTTGCTGAACAGCGTGCTCACCGTGGAAATGGGCCGCGCCGCATCTCATCAGGGCAAGGGTTGGGAACGGTTTACGGATGCCGTGATCCGCGCCGTCAACGAGCAGGAAAAGCCCGTCGTCTTCATCCTCTGGGGCTCCTACGCCCAGAAGAAGGCGGCCTTCGTCGACAGCAAGCGCCACCTCGTGCTGCGCTCGCCACATCCTTCGCCGCTCTCCGCGCATAACGGCTTCTTCGGCACGAAGCCGTTTTCGAAGGCGAATGCCTTCCTCGAGAAACACGGTCGCAAGCCGATCGACTGGCAATTGCCCGGCACGGCGCAATAGCCATGAACAGGCGGTGCTGCTAGGCTTGCCGTATGATATCCACCCGCGCCGTCATCGATTGGCTTCTGGATTCGGACCCGGCGATCCGCTGGCAGGTGATGCGCGACCTTGCCGATGCGCCGGAAGGAGAATGGCAGGCGGAACGCGCCAAGGTCGAAACCGAGGGCTGGGGCGCGCGGCTTCTTTCGCATCAGGATGCGGACGGCCAATGGGCCGGCGGCGCCTTCCTGCCGGCGGGCTATACGGAAGAGACATGGCGCGAACTGGGCCAGGCCTGGACGGCGACCTGTTTTTCCCTGCAGCAGCTTTACGATTTCGGCCTCGATCCCTCTTCACAGCGGGCGCGGCGCATGGTCGATCTCATCGGTGAACATTCCCGATGGGATCATGATGGCCAGCCCTTCTGGGAGGGCGAGGTCGAGGAATGTATCAATGCCCGCACGGTGACGGTCGGGATCTATTTCGGCGTCGATGTCACGCCGATCGTCACGCGCCTGCTTGGCGAGCGGCAGCCGGATGGCGGCTGGAATTGCGAACGCTGCAATGGCTCGCACCGCTCTTCCTTCCATACGACGATCAATGTGCTGGAAGCGCTGCTCGCTTATGAGCAGGCGAAGGGTGCGACGGCGGAAACACAGGCTGCGCGAATGGCAGGAGAGGTGTATCTGCTGAAACGCAGCCTCTTTCGCCGCCTCGAAACCGGCGACGTGGTCGACGAGCGCTATCTGAAACTGCTGTATCCGCACCGCTGGCGTTACGACATCCTGCGCGGGCTGGACTACTTCCGGGGAGCGGCGCTGGCGACAGGCATCGCGCCCGATCCGCGCCTCGCCGAGGCCATCGCTCATCTGCGCGCACGGCAATCGGAAGATGGCACGTGGCCGCTCGACTGGCAGCTCAAGGGGCCTGTCTGGTTTGCGATGGAGGAGGTGGGAGCGCCATCGCGCTGGATCACGCTCAAAGCTTTGCGCATCCTGCGCTGGTGGGACGTGGCCGGTGGCGGGCACCGGCCACGATAGAGTCCGTCAGGTTCATTCTGAACCTGACGGACTCTAGATTCTTTTGTTTTCGTTTGTCTTTTCGGGAAAACCGGTTCCCACTTTTCCCTGACAAACTCTAGATTTCAGCGGACGAGCGTTTCGTCGAGCAGCGCCATCACTTTCTGTGCATCGATGCCGATGCAGGCATGCTGGCTCGGCAGATCGTCCCAGTTGCCGGGCGGGAAGCTGCGGGCGTCGGGCTTCTGGATCGTCTGGCCATCGGCGATGCCGCCGGCCACGACGCGGATCGCGCCGCTGCGGGTGGTGAAGAGTTCGGGGGCAACGAGATAGATGCAGGCGCAGCTGTCATGCACCACCATGCCCTCGTCCTTCACGTGCTGGCCGTAGAAATCGATGTAGAACTGCGAGATGTCGGAAAGCAGCTTCAGATGCGTGCCGTTCTGCGCGGTGAGTTCGGCGAGGCGCCGGCGCGTCATCACGGTCTTCATCGTCACGTCGAGGCCGACGACGACGACCTTCCACGGTGCGGTCATCACGGCATCGGCCGCTTCCGGGTCGCCATGGATATTGGCTTCCGCGGCCGGCGTGATGTTGCCGGGTACGTCGAAGGCGCCGCCCATGATGATGACCTGCTTGACGAGGCCGGCAATCTCGGGGTCTTCCTTCAGCGCATAGGCGAGGTTCGACATCCGGCCGACGGCAATCAGCGTGACCTCGCCGGGATTGGCACGCACGGTCTCGATGATGAAGCGCGGTGCGGAGCGCGGATCGACGGGCAGGTCGATCGTCTCGGGCACATCGATGTTGCCGAGCCCGTCATGGCCGTGGATCATCACCGGCCAGTCGACCGGGTTGCGCATGGGATTGTAGGTCTTGCCTTCGCCCCTCGCGACGGGAGCCGGAATGCCCCATTCGCGCTTCAGGAACAGCGCGTTTCGCGTCGTGGTCTCGATCGATGCATTGCCGAAGACGGTGGTAATGCCGATGAGATCGATATCGGGGTGATTGTGCAGGAAGAGCAGGGCCATGGCGTCGTCGACGCCGGGATCCGTATCAAAGATGACCTTGTGCATG
>NZ_CAMLFY010000177.1 GCF_946479415.1 uncultured Shinella sp.
GAGCGCGGCGTGCGGCCGATCGGCGACTGGTCGATATCGATGACCTTGTCGATATATTCGAAGCCGTCGATGCGCTCGTGCTCGGCGGGGATTTCGCGCGCGCCCATGATACGGCGGGCGGCCGACTTGTAGAGCGTCTCGATCAGGAAGGTTGACTTGCCGCCGCCGGATACACCGGTCACCGCCGTGAAAACGCCGAGCGGAATGGAGGCCGTGACGTTCTTCAGGTTGTTGGCGCGGGCGCCGACGACCTTGATTTCCTTCTTTTTCTTCGGCTTGCGGCGCTCGGCGGGCACCGCGACGGAAAGTTCGCCGGAGAGATATTTGCCCGTCAGCGAGGCCGGATTGGCGATCACTTCGCCGGGCGTGCCCTGCGCGATGACCTCACCGCCGTGGATGCCGGCGGCGGGGCCGATATCGACGACATAGTCCGCCGTCAGGATCGCATCCTCGTCATGCTCGACGACGATGACGGTATTGCCGATATCGCGCAGATTCCGGAGCGTATCGAGCAGGCGGGCATTGTCGCGCTGGTGCAGGCCGATCGAGGGTTCGTCGAGCACGTAGAGAACGCCGGTCAGGCCGGAACCGATCTGCGAGGCGAGCCTGATGCGCTGGCTTTCACCGCCCGACAGGGTGCCGGAATTTCGCGACAGCGAGAGATATTCAAGACCGACATCGTTGAGGAAGCGCAGGCGTTCGCGGATTTCCTTGAGGATGCGGACGGCGATTTCGTTCTGCTTGGTGTTGAGATGCTCCGGCAGGGCCTCGAACCAGTCGCGGGCGACGCGGATCGACATGGCCGTCGTCTCGCCGATATGCAGCTTGTTGATCTTGACCGCCAGCGCCTCGGGCTTCAGGCGATAGCCGGCGCAGGCCGGGCAGGGCGCGGCCGACATGTAGCGCTCGATTTCCTCGCGCGACCAGGCCGAATCCGTTTCCTTCCAGCGACGCTCGAGGTTCGGCACGATGCCCTCGAAGGTTTTCACCGTCTTGTAGGAGCGTGCACCGTCCTTGTAGTTGAATTCGATCTTCTCGTCCGTACCGTGCAGGATGGCGTTCTGCGCCTTTTCCGACAGTTCCGACCAGCGGTTGGACAGCTTGAAGCCATAGGCAGCGCCGAGCGCTTCCAGCGTCTGGTTGTAATAGGGCGAGGAGGACTTGGCCCAAGGCGCAACCGCACCGTCGCGCAGCGTGCGCTCGGTTTCCGGCACGATGAGCTCGGGATCGATCTTCTGCTGGCTGCCGAGACCATCGCAGGTCGGGCAGGCGCCGAAGGGGTTGTTGAACGAGAACAGCCGCGGCTCGATTTCCGGGATGGTGAAGCCGGAGACCGGGCAGGCGAATTTTTCGGAGAACATGACCCGCTCATGCGTCTCGTTCAGCGACTTGTTGGCGGAACCGCCGGCCGCCGTCTCCTCGACGGGAAGCGGCTTGTCGGCAAATTCGGCGATGGCGAGGCCATCGGCGAGCTTCAGGCAGGTCTCGATACTGTCGGCGAGGCGCGAGGAGAGATCGGCGCGCACGACGACGCGGTCGACCACCACGTCGATGTCATGCTTGTATTTCTTGTCGAGCGCGGGCACGTCGGCGATCTCGTAGAACTGGCCGTCGACCTTGACGCGCTGAAAGCCCTTTTTCATCAGCTCGGCGAGTTCCTTCTTGTACTCGCCCTTACGACCGCGCACGATGGGCGCGAGGATATAGAGGCGCGTGCCTTCGCCGAAATCGATGACGCGGTCGACCATCTGGCTGACCGTCTGGCTCTCGATCGGCAGGCCCGTCGCCGGCGAATAGGGTACGCCGACGCGCGCGAAGAGCAGGCGCATGTAGTCGTAGATCTCGGTGACCGTGCCGACGGTCGAGCGCGGGTTCTTCGAGGTCGTCTTCTGCTCGATGGAGATGGCCGGCGACAGGCCGTCGATCTGGTCGACGTCAGGCTTCTGCATCATCTCGAGGAACTGGCGCGCATAGGCCGACAGGCTCTCGACATAGCGGCGCTGGCCCTCGGCATAGATCGTGTCGAAGGCGAGCGACGATTTGCCGGAGCCCGAAAGCCCGGTCATCACGATCAGCTTGTTGCGGGGCAGGTCGAGATCGATGCCCTTGAGATTGTGTTCGCGTGCGCCGCGAATGGAAATAGTCTTGAGTTCGCTCATGGTGTCCAGCGTCAGAAGTCGTTGCGCATTCTTAAAAGGGGTAGGCCCCTATGTAGGGATTGATCGGGGCCTGTCCATTGCGCGGTCAGAAGATTCCGTGCCCGTTTCCGATTCGGTTGACAAGAGTGTAGGGAATTATTAGAACAAAAAAAGAACGAAATTTCGCAATTGATCTGTGGATTATCCCTTTTGCGGGGCGGCGCGGCGGCGCGGCAGCCGATAAGATGCCGCATTCGTGTAGTGAAATGATGTCGGGCGCCATGAGCCCGGCGCGACAACGGGAAGTACGGGTATGGCTGGAAGCGTCAACAAGGTGATCTTGATCGGGAACGTGGGTGCGGACCCGGAAATCCGGCGCACGCAATCCGGTACGCCGATCGCCAACCTGCGCATCGCGACATCGGAAACCTGGCGCGACCGCAACAGCGGCGAGCGCCGCGAGAAGACCGAATGGCACACCGTCGTCGTCTTCAACGAGGGCCTGTGCAAGGTCGTCGAGCAATATGTGAAGAAGGGCGCCAAGCTTTATATCGAGGGCGCGCTGCAGACCCGCAAGTGGCAAGACCAGAACGGCAACGACCGGTATTCGACGGAAATCGTGCTGCAGGGCTTCAATTCGACGCTGACCATGCTGGATGGACGCGGCGAAGGCGGCGGTGCGGGCCGGGGCGGCAACGATTTCGGCGGCGGCGCGCCGAGCTACGACGATTACGGCTCGCGTCCGTCGTCGGGCGGTGGAAGCAGCAGCGGCGGCGGTGGCAACCGCTCGGGCGGCGGTGGCTCGCTGTCGCGCGATATGGATGACGACATTCCGTTCTGAGAACGGACGAAAGGCCGGCCACGAGCCGGCCTTTTTCTTTGGTGCAGTCGATTGCGCGGGAGGCGCGGTGGGGCATGGAAAAGACCGAGACGGACGTGCTTTTCCTCCGGCCGGGCGAGGGGCGAACCTATGCGCTCGGGCGCATGAATGCCGTCTTCAAGGCCGATCACGGTGAGACGGACAATGCCTATTGCGTTTCCGAATGGTGGCTGGAGCCGAGGACATCGGGACCGGGCGCCCATTCCCATGCGGACAATGTCGAACTCTTCTACGTACTTTCAGGCGTGGCGAGCATTCTGGCCGGCGAGGACTGGCTGGAGGCGCCGACCGGCAGCTTCGTGCGCATTCCCGCAAGCGTGATGCACGATTTCGAAAACCGGACGGAGGAACGTGTCGGCCTGCTCAACGTGTTTCTGCCCGGCGGTTTCGAGGAGAACATGCCTTCCATCGTCAAATGGTTTGCGGACAATCCCTGATGCCGGGTGCGGCCTTATGTGCCTTCAGGCTCTGACGAGAGCGAAGAGCCTTTGCGAAGAAGCGTTTGGCTGTCGCTTTCGCCGTTTCTGGAAGGGCACAAGCGGCGCCAAAGGGCAGGGCGGACGCTCCAGGCTTTTTTGGCGCTCTCGTCCATTCGCCGTTGCCTTACCACGCGTAGGAGAAGGAATTTATCGGGCGGATAGGCTTCCTAGTCGATTGCCAAAGCCTTGAAAGACGTAGCGAATAGATGCGCGCGGTGGTGCGTTTCCGCTGCACTGACACGGATTGCAGCTGCGGCAGATGCAGGTCGAGGATCGTATGAGCAAGGATATCAGCAAATTTCTCAGCCTCGTGCTCCGGCATGAGCCGCAGGCGATCGGTATCACGCTGGATGCGGGCGGCTGGGTGGCGGTGGACGAGCTGATCGCCAAGGCGCGGCTTGCGGGGCGCGACATCGATGAGGTGCGGCTGCGCGCCGTCGTCGCCGAAAGCGACAAGCAGCGCTTCACGCTTTCCGAAGACGGGCTGCGCATCCGGGCCGCGCAGGGGCATTCGGTGCCTGTCGATCTCGGTCTTATGCCGATCGCGCCGCCGGACACTCTGTATCACGGAACGGCGGTTAGCGCGCTGGAGGCGATCCTGCGGGAAGGCCTGCTGCCGCAGGGGCGGCAGAAGGTGCATCTTTCGGCGGACACTATGACGGCCGGAAAGGTTGGCCAGCGGCACGGCAAGCCTGTCGTGCTGACGGTTGCGGCCGAACAGATGCAGGCCGATGGTCTCGTGTTCTGGCAGGCGGAGAATGGCGTCTGGCTGACGGATGCCGTGCCGCCGGCCTATCTCTCGCAGCCCTAGGCGCGTCAGAGTGCGAAGGCCGATTTCACCCCGTCCACGACGAACTGCACCGCCAATGCTGCCAGGATGACGCCGAGCAGGCGCGTCAGGATGGCCCGGCCGGTATTGCCGAGGAAGCGGTCGATACGGTCGGCGATGACGAGCGCCAGGAACAGGATGCCGATGCAGAGCGCGAGAACGCCGATGAGAGCGGTGCGTTCGATAGCGGAGGGGAAGGAGCCCGACAGCAGGATCGTCGCGGAGATCGCGCCGGGGCCGGCAATCAGCGGCAGGGCGAGCGGGAAGACGGCGATATTGTGGATGTGATCGCGGGTAATCGCCACCTCGCTGGTCTTCTCCTTGCGCTCGTTGCGACGCTCGAAGATCATTTCGAAGGCGATCCAGAAGAGCAGCAGGCCGCCGGCTATGCGGAAGGCGCCGATGGAGATGCCGAGCAGCGATAGCACGCCGGCACCCGTCAGCGCGAAGACGGCGAGGATGCAAAACGCGATGATGGAGCCGCGCAGTGCCACCTGCTTGCGTTGCGGCCGCGTCATGCCCACAGTGAGGCCGAGGAAGATCGGCGCGAGGCCGGGCGGATCGAGGGTCACGAGCAGCGTCGTGATCGCATTGACCACGAGATCGATATTGAGCATGTCAGGCGTTCCCCTCGCCGTTGAGCGACCGCTATGGACGGCCTTGCCGCCCCATTGTTAGGCGAGCGTGGCAAGGAAGGGAAGGGTGGCCGAAAAGTGGCCATGAAAATGCGCAAATTGGCGGATTTCCTGGGAAAAGCCTGTTCACAACCCCTCGTGAAATTGGCGCTTCAAGCCTCGGTAGGCTATAAAATTGCATCTGATTCTGAACAACGATCGTGACCGAAATTGACAGAACAATCGACACCCGGCGGCAAGACCCCTCCCGGCATTGAGCCGATTTCCATCATCGACGAAATGCAGCGGTCCTATCTCGATTACGCCATGAGCGTCATCGTGTCCCGCGCGCTGCCCGATGTGCGCGACGGTCTGAAGCCCGTGCACCGGCGCATTCTCTACTCGATGAGCGAGATGGGCGTCGACTGGAACAAGAAATACGTTAAATCGGCCCGCGTGACCGGTGACGTGATGGGTAAATACCATCCGCACGGCGACTCGGCGATCTACGACGCCCTGGCGCGCATGGCGCAGGACTGGTCGCTCCGCCTGCCGCTGATCGACGGTCAGGGCAATTTCGGCTCGATCGACGGCGACCCGCCGGCCGCCCAGCGTTACACGGAATGCCGCCTTGAGAAGGCCGCGCATTCCCTGCTCGACGACCTCGACAAGGAAACGGTCAATTTCCGCGACAACTACGACGGCACGATGAGTGAGCCCGTCGTCGTTCCCGCGAAGTTCCCGAACCTCTTGGTCAATGGCGCGGGCGGCATCGCCGTCGGCATGGCGACGAACATCCCGCCGCACAATCTTTCCGAAGTCATCAACGGCTGTATCGCGCTGATCGACAATCCGGCAATCGAGCTGCTCGACCTGATGCAGCACATTCCGGGCCCGGATTTCCCGACGGGCGCGCTGATCCTCGGCCGCGCCGGCATCCGCCAGGCCTATGAGACCGGCCGCGGCTCCGTCGTCATGCGCGGCCGCGCCACCATCGAGCCGATGCGCGGCGACCGCGAGCAGATCATCATCACCGAAGTTCCCTTCCAGGTGAACAAGGCGACGATGATCGAGAAGATGGCCGAACTGGTGCGCGACAAGCGCATCGAGGGCATTTCCGATCTGCGCGACGAGTCCGACCGCGACGGCTACCGCGTCGTCATCGAGCTGAAGCGCGATGCCAATGCCGACGTCATCCTCAACCAGCTCTATCGCTACACGCCGCTGCAGACCTCCTTCGGCTGCAACATGGTGGCGCTGAACGGCGGCAAGCCGGAGCTGATGACGCTGCTCGACATGCTGCGCGCCTTCGTCTCCTTCCGCGAGGAAGTCGTCAGCCGCCGCACGAAGTACCTGCTGCGCAAGGCGCGCGACCGCGCTCATGTCTTGGTGGGTCTCGCCATCGCCGTCGCGAATATCGACGAGGTGATCGCGCTGATCCGCCGCGCGCCCGATCCGCAGACGGCGCGCGAGCAGTTGATGGAGCGCCGCTGGCCGGCCAAGGACGTCGACGTGCTGATCAAGCTCATCGACGACCCGCGTCACCGCATCAACGAGGACCTGACCTACAACCTCTCCGAAGAGCAGGCCCGCGCCATCCTCGAACTGCGTCTCGCCCGTCTCACGGCACTGGGTCGTGACGAAATCGACGAGGAACTCAACAAGATCGGCGAAGAGATCAAGGATTACCTCGATATCCTCTCCTCGCGCCTGCGCATCATGACCATCGTCAAGGATGAGCTCGCCGCCGTGCGCGACGAGTTCGGCACGCCGCGCCGCACCGA
>NZ_CAMLFY010000178.1 GCF_946479415.1 uncultured Shinella sp.
TCATGCTGACGGCCGGCGACGAGGGTGGCCGCAGCCAGGGCGGCAACAACAATGCCTATTGCCAGGACAATGCAATCACCTGGATGCATTGGGACCGGCTGGATGACGGCCTGATCGAACACGCCGCCATGCTCTCGGCAATCCGCAAACGGTTTCAGGCACTGACCGAGACTAGGTTTCTCAGTGGTGCAGGCGATGTCGAATGGCTGACGCTGTCGGGTCACCCCATGACCGTCGCCGACTGGGAGGCGCCGTTTGCCGGGACAATGCTTGCGCTTTTAAAGACGCCGGATAGAGATCAGCAGCGGATGGTGCGTCTTGCCATCGCCATAAACCGCACGCATGCCGAACAGGCACTTGCTTTGCCACCGCCTGACGGGCGCTGCTGGACGAGCCTTCTGTCGGTCAACCAACCCGCTTCCGGCCTGCTTTCTCCCCGCAGCGTCGAAATTTTTGTCGAAACACACTGAACTTCATTGCCTGGACAAACCGTCTTTTTAAAAAGGCGCGAATCGATCGGCAGGAAAACCAAATGCCCGCAGACATCCACCTGAAAGACATCTCCGCCCTCGTCGGCAAGGAGCTTGGCCTGTCGCGCTGGTTCACCGTGGACCAGACCATGATCGACCGCTTTGCCGTGGCGACGGAAGATCATCAGTTCATTCATACCGACCCCGTGCGCGCCGCGGCTGAAACCCCGTTCGGCGGCACGATCGCCCACGGTTTCCTGACGCTCTCCCTGTTGTCGGCGATGAATTACGATTGCGTTCCGCGCATTCTCGAGCAGACGATGGGCATCAATTACGGCTTCGAGAAAGTGCGCTTCATGGCGCCGGTAAAGAGCGGCGCGCGGGTGCGCGGCCGTTTCGTGCTCGCCGAAGCCCGTTTCCGGGGCGCGGGCATGGTAACGATCCGCTACGATGTTTCCGTCGAAATCGAGGACGAACACAAGCCGGCGCTGACCGCCGACTGGATCACCATCATCCAGTTCGATCCGAAGGATCGGCCGGAGGACGTGTGAAGGTTCGCCCTGCTTTGGCCGAGGATCTGCCGGTTCTCGAGGCCTGCGACTTCTCCTTCCTCGTCACGCGCGAGGCCACGCCGCCCTTCGAGGGCGACTGGCTTGCACATGCGCGGCCGGTCGAACCCTATCCCAAAAGCTACGGCTTCGATCCGGCGGAACTGGCGGAAATCCTGTCCGCCGAAGACAAGGCGCTGTTCGTCATTCTCGGCGATGAGACACCCGTCGGCTATCTGGCGCTCTCGGTGGGCTGGAACCGTTTCGCCGTCGTCGACGATATCGCCGTGGATGCGGAATGGCGCGGCACGGGTGCGGCGCAACGGCTGATGCAGCAAGCCATCCAGTGGGCGGGCGAAAAAGCCCTGCCGGGCATCCGGCTGGAAACGCAGACGAACAATGTCGCGGCCTGCCGCTTCTATCTGCGCCAGGGTTTTACGCTCGGCGGCTACGACCGGCACCTATACGAAGGGCTGTCCCCAGGCACCCGGGAGACAGCCCTGTTTTTCTACCGCTTCCTCTGAGATCAGAGACCGGCGTCTTCCGCACCTTCAACCAGCATGCCGAAGGCATAGGGCGAGAACGAGCGCCAGCATTCGACGCGGTAATCCTCTTCGCCCGTGCGCAGCAGCACGATCTCGATCTTGCCAAGCACGGTGCGGGCCGCAGCACCGACCGGGAAGATCGACTTCCCGAGATCGAGCGGGCAGGCCGCGGCGATGGCGGCGGCAGCATCCGGACCGGAGACGAGGATCGCCGTGTTGCGGTGGGAAACGTCGGTCGCCGAATGCAGTGCGGAGACGCCCGAGGCGATGCCCATCAGATCGGCGCCGTTTTCGTCGATCAGCAGCCACTCGTCCGGGCCGAGCCAGAGCGCGTGACGGCCGCTGACGGAGGCCGAGGTTTTCGGGCGCTGCGGCAGTTCGAGACCGAAGGCCAGCGACAGCGTGCCGATGGCATCCGTACCGGCGCGCAGCGCCAGGCGGGTTGCAGGGCCGGCCGGCGTGACGCGCGCACCGGAGGAACCACCATGACGGCCGGCGAGCGGCGCCTTGCGAAGAGCTTGATCAGCCATTGAGGCGTCCTCCTTCCTTGTCGACAAAGACCATTTCGCTGACCTCGACCGCGATGGTGCGGTCCGGCATCGGCACATAGAGCGTCTGGCCGAGACGCGCCTGACCGCCGGCGACGAGCGCCATGGCGATCGACCGGCCGCAGTTTTCCGACCAGTAGGACGAGGTCACGTGGCCGAGCATCTTCATAGGCTTGGGCTCGTTCGGATCGGCAACGATCTGTGCGCCTTCCTCCAGAACCACGTTCGGATCCTTCGTGAGAAGGCCGACCAGCTGCTTGCGGCCTTCCTTGACGAGGTCGGGACGCTTCAGGCCGCGGATGCCGACGAAGTCCGTTTTCTTCTTGGAGACGGCCCAGCTCAGGCTCGCGTCATGCGGGGTCACCGTGCCGTCCGTATCCTGGCCGACGATGATGTAGCCCTTTTCGGCGCGCAGCACGTGCATGGTCTCGGTGCCGTAGGCGCAGGCGCCGAGCGGTTCGGCACGTGCCCAGATGGCCTCCCAGACAGACTGGCCGTAATCGGCGGGCACGTTGACTTCGTAGCCCGCCTCACCGGTGAAGGACATGCGGAACAGCCTCGTCGGCACGCCGCAGATCTTGCCTTCGCGAACGCTCATATGCGGGAAGGCTTCGTTGGAAATGTCGATGCCTTCGACGAGCGGCTCAAGGATTTCACGCGCCTTGGGGCCTTGTACGGCGATGACGGCCCACTGTTCGGTGGTCGAGGTCAGCCAGACCTTGAGATGCGGGAATTCCGTCTGGAGATAGTCTTCCATGTGATGCATGACGCGCGGCGCGCCGCCCGTCGTGGTGGTGACATGGAAACGATCGTCCGCCAGACGACCGACGACACCGTCATCGTACACGAAGCCGTCTTCGCGCAGCATGATGCCGTAGCGGCACCGGCCGGGCTTCAGCGTATCCCAGGCGTTCGTATACATCAGATTCAGGAACTCGGCGGCGTCGGGGCCGACGACTTCGATCTTGCCGAGTGTCGAGGCATCGAACAGGCCGGCGGCATTACGCACCGTGCGGCACTCGCGGTTGACCGCATCGTGCATGGTCTCGCCCGAACGCGGATAGTACCAGGCGCGCTTCCAGTTGCCGACGTCTTCGAAGACGGCGCCATGCGCTTCTTCCCAAGGATGCATGGGCGTCTTGCGGGCCGGGTCGAACAGTTCGCCGCGCGAATGGCTGATCAGCGCACCGAAAGTGACCGGCGTATAGGGCGCACGGAAGGTGGTGAGGCCGATCTTCGGGATCTCGCGGTTCAGCACTTCCGAAGCGATGGCGAGACCGTGGATGTTGGACAGCTTGCCCTGGTCCGTCGCCATGCCGTTGGTCGTGAAGCGCTTGATGTGCTCGATCGAGTGCATGCCTTCGCGCACGGCAAGGCGGATGTCCTTGGCGCACACGTCGTTCTGGAAGTCCACGAAGGCCTTGACCGTCGTATCGACGCCAGCGCCCTCTGCTGCACCCGCCATGCCGCCGGTCCATTCGAAGGCGTTTTCGCCGCGAAGCTCTACCTTGCTGCCGCCTTCATTGCCGGTGGCGCGGGCCATCAGCTCGCCGGCCGCCAGCGATTCCTCGATGGTCGCCTGCAGACCGTCCGTGCCGTTGCACGAACCGACCGAAAGGCAATCCTGCGCATAGGTGCCCGGCAGGAAACGGCCGGAGGCGGCGTCATAGGCCACCTTGCCGCGCGACTGCGAGAACAGGTGCACGGAGGGCGTCCAGCCGGCGGACATCAGCAGCGCATCGACCGGGATCGAGCGGGCCGAACCGCCGCCATTGCGGGCGACCGACATGGAGGAGACGCGCAGCTTGCCCTTGGTGTCGATGACCGAATGACCGGTCAGAACCTCGATGCCGAGCCTGCGGGCTTCGGTCAGCACGGCATCGCCGGGCTTCTCGCGGTTATCGACAATCGCGGCGATGGTGACGCCGGCCCGCTTCAGGTCGAAAGCCGCTTCATAGGCAGAATCGCTCGCCGTGTAGACGCCGACCTTTCGGCCGACGGCAACGCCGAAATGGTTGAGATAGGTGCGCGCGGCCGAGGCGAGCATGATGCCCGGACGGTCGTTGTTGGCGAACACCATGTGGCGCTCGATCGAACCGGTCGCGATAATCACGCGCTTGGCGCGGACCTGCCACAGACGCTCGCGCGGCAGCTTCTTGTCCGGCTTGGTGAGGTGGTCGGTGACGCGTTCGACCAGGCCGACGAAATTGTGGTTGTAGTAGCCGAAGGCCGTCGTGCGGGTGAGAACGGTCACATTCTCCATCGCCTTCAGCCTGGCGGCCGTCGCCTGCGCCCAGTCATAGCCGTTCTGGCCGTCGATCTTTACGGACGTATCGTAGTGCAGCGCACCGCCGACCTCCGGCTGTTCATCGACGAGAATGACGCGGGCGCCCGCCTCTGCGGCGGCCAGGGCTGCGGAAAGACCGGCAACACCGGCACCGGCGACCAGCACGTCGCAATAGGCGTAACGGCCGGCGTAGTGATCGGGATCCTCTTCCGTCGGCGACACGCCGAGACCGGCGGCCTTGCGGATGAAGGGCTCGTAGACCTTTTCCCAGGCGGCCTTCGGCCACATGAAGGTCTTGTAGTAGAAGCCTGCCGCGAAGAACGGCGACATCAGGTTGTTGACGCCACCGATATCGAAAGCGAGCGACGGCCAGCGGTTCTGCGATTCCACCTTCATGCCGTCGAAGACTTCCTGCACCGGCGCGCGCACGTTCGGCTGGCGGCGGGCAGCGTCGCGGGAGACGTCGATCAGCGCATTCGGCTCTTCCGGACCGGCCGAAAGAATGCCGCGCGGGCGGTGATACTTGAACGAACGGCCGACGAGATGCACGCCGTTGGCGAGCAGCGCGGAGGCAACCGTATCGCCCTCAAGCGCGTCTATGGTCTTCCCGTCGAAGGTGAAACGCGCCGTCTTGGCGGGCGTCAGGCGGCCCTGACCGGCAATGCGATTAGCACCGCTCATTTCGCGGTTCCTTCCGTGGCTTCATAGGTTTCGCCCACTTTTTCAGTGAGGTTTTTTTCGGTGGCGGTGGTCACGCCGGGAATATCCGGCTTCGGCTGGCCGGCCTTGTAGCTCATGTAGAACTTGTCGCTCACCGTATCGCGCGCCGCATTGAAGAAGCGGCCGCAGCCGTGGATATGGCGCCAGCGTTCGAAGATCAGGCCCTTCGGATTGTCGCGCAGGAAGAAGTAATCCTGGAATTCCTCGTCGCTGATCTCGGCGATGTTGGTCGAACGCGCGATGTGCGCGTCGCCGCCATGGCGGAATTCGAGCTCGGAGCGCTCTTCCTCGCAGTAGGGGCAGTAGATGAGAAGCATCGGGTTTCTCCTGTCCCGCGCCGGCCGGCCCTTCGGCCGCCGGACGCGCGGGTGAAATGGGATATCAGTGCGCCACGGCCGCGGCCGCTGCCTCGTCGATGAGGCGGCCGGTGCGGAAGCGGTCGAGCGTCAGGCCGGCGGCCAGCCGGTGCGGCTCGCCCTTGGCGATGAGATGCGCGAAGAGATGGGCCGAACCCGGCGTCGCCTTGAAGCCGCCGGTGCCCCAGCCGCAGTTGACGAAGAGGTTCTTCACCGGCGTCACGCCCTGGATCGCCGAACGGTCCGGGGTGTTGTCGGTGATGCCGCCCCACTGGCGCATCATCTTGACGCGGCGGAACATCGGGAAGAGCTCGCAGATCGCATCCAGCGTGTGCGTAATGATCTGCAGGCCGCCGGTCTGGGAATACGAGTTGTACTGGTCCGTACCCGCGCCGATGACGAGCTCGCCCTTGTCCGACTGCGAAATATAGGCATGCACCGAGTTGGACATGACCACGCAGGGGAAGATCGGCTTCATCGGCTCGGAAACGAGCGCCTGGAGCGGAACGGAATGCAGCGGCAGCTTCACATCGGCCATGGACAGGATGACCGAGTTGTGGCCGGAAGCCGATACGGCGACCTTCTTGGCGCCGATGAAGCCCTTCGACGTCTCTACACCCGTCACCGCACCGTCAGGACCGCGACGGATGCCCTTCACTTCGCAGTTCTGGATGACGTGAACGCCGCGATCGGATGCTGCACGGGCATAGCCCCAGGCGACGGCGTCGTGGCGGGCCGTGCCGCCGCGGCGCTGCAGGGCGGCACCGTTGATCGGGTAGCGGGCGGAGGCCGAGATATCGAGAACCGGCACGAATTCCTTCGCCTGCTGCGGCGTCAGCCATTCGTTGTCGATGCCGTAGAGACGATTGGCATGGACGTGGCGCTGGAAGGACTGCTTGTCATGCACATTGTGCGACAGCATCATCACGCCGCGCGGCGAATACATGACGTTGTAGTTGAGATCCTGGCTCAAGCCTTCCCAGAGCTTCAGGGAATGCTCGTAGATATCCATGCTCTCGTCATAGAGATAGTTCGAGCGGATGATGGTCGTGTTGCGGCCGGTATTGCCGCCGCCGAGCCAGCCCTTCTCGATCACGGCGATATTGGTGATGCCGTGCTCCTTGGCGAGGTAATAGGCCGCGCCCAGACCATGGCCACCGCCGCCGACGATGATTACGTCATATTCCTTG
>NZ_CAMLFY010000179.1 GCF_946479415.1 uncultured Shinella sp.
TACCTTGCTCCAGTATCAGTCCGTCCCTCTCCCGCGGCAGCCAGTCCGCAGGCAGAACGCCGGCCATGCCGCGGCTGCCGATGCAGGAAACGCCGAAGATCGAGACCTCCTCGGCAAGGAAATCGACGACTTCCAGATCGTGCTCCAGTTCAATGCCCTTGTCGGCGAGCGCCTGCGCCACTTCCAGCGCCACCGCCACGCCGGCAATGCCGTCATAGCGCCCGCCATCCGGCACCGTGTCCGAATGCGAGCCGAGCATGATCGTGCCTAGACCGGGTTTTTTGCCCGGCCGCCGGGCAATCAGATTGCCGGCGGCATCCACGCGTGTCTCGAGCCCCGCGGCCCGAAACCGTTCGTCGAGAAAATCCCGCCCCGCCGGGAACAGAGCGGTAAAGGCACGCCGTGTATAGGGTCGGCCCGGCTCAGTGAGCCTGGCCAGCCCGTCGATCACATCCGCGATGCGGGCAGGATCGACCGGCAGATTGCTTGCGCGAGCCATGATCAGGCTCCCGTTGAAACAAGCGTCGGCAGCGGGCGCACGAAGGCGCCGGTGCCGGGTTCGGAAAGCACCTTCGTGCCATCGAAGGCGAGTTTGCCGCGCAGCCAGGTCGCGGAGACACGCCAGGGCAGCCGGATGCCATGATAGGGCGACCATCCCACGACATTGTTGCCGCTTGCGGCCGCGTCATAGGTATAGGGCTCGGGCGTCAGCACGGTGATGTCGGCATCCTTGCCGGCTTCCAGCGCGCCCTTCACATGGTCGAGCCGGAAATGGCGCGCCGGATTCAGCGTCATCAGTTCGGCGGCGCGCGTCAGCGGAATGCCGCGCTCCAGCGCGCCCTTGACGAAGAGCGGCACCATGACCTCCAGCCCCGGCACGCCGGAGGCATTGGCCAGCATATCCGGATTGGTCTTGCGGTCCTCCGACCAGCTGACATGGTCCGTCGAGACCAGCGTGACATTGCCCGCGGCGACATGGCGCCAGAGCCTTTCCACCTCGGCGCGCGGGCGGATCGGCGGATTGATCTTCGCCTTGCCGCCAAGCCGGGCGACGTCGTTCTCCTCGTCGAGAACGAGATAGTGGATGCAGCACTCGATGGTCGCGCGAAAACCCTGCGCGCGATAGGCGGCGGCGATCTCGTAACCACGGCCGAGCGAGCAATGCACGACATGGGCCGGGCAGCCCGTCTCGGCGCCGGTTTCATAGATCTGATTGGAGGCGAGCAGCTCGGTCAATGGCGGGCGCGACAGGCCATGCGCGCGGTAATCGGTGATGCCGGCAGCCTTCACCTTGGCGATCGCCGCGCGCACCGCCTCGTCGTCCTCATTGTGCACGCCGGCCGTCAGGCCCGTGGGTGCGATGGCGCGGAAGCAGTCCTCCAGCAGGGCGGCCGGAATGCGCGGAAAACGCTTCGGGTCCGTGCCGAAGGTCGAGAACTTGAAGGCGGCGACACCCGCCTCGACCATTTCCGAAATGCGCGCCGGTCCTTCCTCGGGATCGACTGTGCCGTAGAGCGCGAAATCGACGCGCGCCTGCGGCGAAGCATGATCGACCTTGATCTTCACCGCCTCGGCCGAGCAGACGAGATTGCCCTCGTCATAGGGCATATCGACGATGGTGGTGACGCCGCCGGCCGCCGCCGAGCGCGTCGACCAGATGAAATCCTCCTGGTTCTTCTGCGAGAGCGAATGGACCTGCGCATCGATGGCACCGGGCAGGATCAGCGCGCCGGAGAGGTCGTGCCGCTCCTTCGCCGCCGGCATCGCACCCTGGCCGACATGCACCACCTTGCCGTCACGAACCGCGACATGGCCGCCTTCGACGATGCGGTCCGGCAGAACCACGGTGCCTTTCAGAACGAGATCGAAATCGGCCATCGGCGAGTCCTCAGGGTTTCAGGGCAAAGAAGCTGTCGACATCCGCCATCGGCGCGGCATCGACGAAGGCGGCAAGCGCCTCGGGGCTGGCAAGGTCTCGGTCGAGCGCCTCGATTTCGGCGGAGAGCGGCCGGTCCTTGCGGTAGAAGGGGCTGATCGCCCGCGTGCGCTGATAGGCGATGGCGGCGACGCCCTCGGTATTGTCACCGGAAAGATCGATCGCCTGGGCAGACAGCATGGCCTCCAGCGCCGCAAGCTGACGCAGGTCGCGCACCTGGCTTTCCATGCGCTCGACGATGAGCGGCAGGAAGGTCGCCTCCTCCTCGAGCCCGCCGGCCACCACGATGGACTGCGCCGAGATCGGCACCGCCAGCGACTGGATGCGCATGTAGAGTTCGACGGCGAGCTTCAGCAGCGGGCCGAAGCCCGTCGCCGCCTCGCCCGGCGCCACAAGATTGACCGGCAGGTTGCGGCGCACGCCGTTAGACAGCAGCACGCAGCGGTTCAGCACGTTGCGGGCAAGATGGGCAAAACCCGTCTGCGCCGCCTCGACATAGAGTGTGGTCGAAAGCGGCAGCGAGCCGCCCGAGGCCATGACATGGCTGTCCATCACGACCGGATTGTCATCCGACTGCGCCGTCGCCTCGACCAGTCGCTCGGCGGCGGTCATCAACGTATCGAGGCACGCGCCGAAAACCTGCGCGGTCATGCGCAGGCTCAGCGGATCGTGGATGGCCGACGGTTTCGGCCAATGCCCCGATGTCGCCTGCGCCTCGAACCATGTCCCGGCCAGCGCCTCGCCATGGGCCGAAAGCCGTGCGGCCACCCGCCACGGATCGGCGGAAGCTCCGAGCGCCAGCGAGGAGAGCACGCCCGTCACCATGAGATTGCGGATGGCCTTCGCCGCCTCGCGCACGACATTGGCAGCGGCGGCATGCGAGATGGCGTTGACGCTGAGCGCCGCCAGCGCATCGCGCGGCTGCATGCGGTAGGGTTTCAGGCCGGCGCGCTTCAGCGCTTCCGGCGCCGGCAGGCGCTCGCCGCCATACCAGGCCTCACCCTCGCCGGTCATGACGGCCGCGATCTGCCCCATCAGGCCGATATCGGCGCAACCCATCGAGCCATGCCGCCGCACGACAGGCACGACATCCTTTTCGAGCAGCGCCAGGAAGGCGTCGATCAGCTCCGGGCTGCAACCGGAATAGCCGCCAAGTGCGGTGTTGACGCGGATCGCCATCGCCTTGCGCACGATCGGCAGCGTGAAGGGCTCGCCGGTGCCGAAATGGTGGGCCTTGACGAGATTGTTGTTGAACTCGACGAGATCGTCCGCCGTCCAGAGCTTGTCCTTCATCGACCCGACGCCGGTATTGGCGCCGTAGATCGGCAAGCCCGTGGCAAGACGGTCGGTGATCACGAGGCGCGACGTGCCGACGCGTCCCATGCCGATCTCGCAGGCCACCGGACGCCGCGCACCCGTGCCGATCGCCTCCAGCGTGGCGAAATCGAGCGGTTGACCGGTGAGATAGAGCGTATCGGCGGAAGCGAGCATGTTTCAAAAAGCCTGTTTTCAAAAGCAATCCCAGGACGGTGACGTGCGGTTTCCGTCAGGAATTGCATGTGGATGTTATGCGGAACGGGGACGGATCGTATATCCCAAAACCCGTACGGTTCATGCTATAGGTCGAACAGCCAATAAGACGCCGAAAGACCCGCCGTGGATCTATCCACCCTCTGCCTTGTGCACAGCATTCTCGAAGAACGCGGCATCCGCAGGGCAGCCGCCGCTTGCGGCCGCCCTGCCTCCAGCGCCAGCGCCGCCCTTCGACGGGTCGAGACCGTTTTGTCCGTGCCGCTGGTGCGCCGCGACGGCCAGGCCCTCGTGCCGACGCTGGAGGCGGAAGCCCGTCTGCCCCGCTTCGCCGACATCGCCCGCGCCGCCGCGGCACTCGCCGCTTTGGGAGATGGCGACGGCACCATCCCGCTCACCGCCCTCTCCCGTTTCGCAGCCGTAGCCCGCGCCGGCAGCATCAACGCCGCCGCCAAGGCGCTCAGCCTCGGCCAGCCGCAACTCACCCGCCAGCTCAGCCATCTGGAGGCGGCCATCGGCTGCAAGCTGCTCGACCGTTCGGCTTCCGGCATAAGCTGCACGCCGGAAGGCCTGGAAGCGCTGGCGCTCGCCGAACGCATCGGCGGCACGTGGGAGCAACTCTTCGCCGCCTCCGCCGAGCGCTTCCGCCGCAGCGCCGCCACCTGGCGGCTCGGCACGATCATCCCCTTCGGCCACGAAAGCGAGATCGCCGCCATGCTGGCGCGGCTTGCCGTGGAATGGCGAAGCGCACGCCCCCGCCAGCCGCTTTTTCTTTCCTCCACCACCGCAGACGAGCTCGTCTCCGGCCTCAAGAATCGCCGCTTCGACCTGATCCTGCTCGACACGGACCACTATCCCGCCGAATTCGATGGGCAGCTGATCGGCCGCTCACAACTGGCGCTCGCCGCCCCGCGTGCGCTGGAGGAGACCGAACGGCAGGATTTCGCCGCCCTGTTGCGCCGCTATCCCATTGCCGTCCCGAGCCCGAAGAGCGGCCTGCGCCAGATGACCGACCGTTTTCTGGAAGCGACCCTTTCCCCCGCCGAACGCTCCCGCCTGACGCTGGTCGAGGTCGATTCGATCCCCGTCATCATCAATCTCGTGCTGGACCACGGCCACCTCTCCGTGCTGCCGGAACATTCCGTTGCCAACATCAACCCGCCGCCGACGCTGCTCCCCCTCGACACCGCCTACCAGCAATCCCTCAGCCTCGTCTGGCCGCGCGACGCCCTCTCTCGGCAGGCGGCGGAGACGATGGTCAAGCTGCTTGCGAGATCCTAACCCTTCGCCCCCGCCCGCAGCCGCCGCCGGGTCTCCGTCGGGCTTTCGTGATAATGCGCGCGATAGCTGCGCGAGAAGGCGGAGGAGGAGTTGAAGCCGGTGAGTGCGGCAATGTCGGCGAATTCGGCCTTGGTCTCGATGACCTTGCGCCGAGCGGCATTGAGGCGGAGCGCAAGATAATGCTGGTGGGGGGCGACACCCATCGATTCCTGAAAGAGATCCTGGAGATGGCGGGCGCTGATGCCGACGCGCTTGGCAAGCCGCGTCAGAGTGAGTGGCGCATCCACCGTCTCCTCCATCAGCCGCACGGACTGGCTGACGCGCTGGTCGGCGACGCGCATGTTGCCGAGCGCCGGCACCTGCAGGAGGCCGCCGGTGCGCTCGTGCTCGTAGATGAACAACCGCGAGACTTCCAGCGCCAGCGAATAGCCCTGCCGGCGGCGGATGATCTCCAGCATCAGGTCGAGCGTCGGCAGCGAGCCGCCAGTGGTGATGCGCTTGCCGTCGATGACGTAACGCTCGCGCATGACCGCGATCTGCGGGTAACGCGAGGCGAATTCCTCCATGTCCTCCCAGTGGATCGTCACGGAATGGCCGTTCAGCAGGCTTGCCTCGGCAAGCAGCCAGCTGCCTGATTCGATACCCGCCATCATCGAGCGGTAGCGCGCCGTCTGCGAAAGCTGGCGCCGCAACAGAGGCGTCGCACTCATCTGCCATTGATAGCTGGAGAGTACGAAGAGCGGATGGGCCTCCCGCTCCGGCCGGAACACGCCGTCGACGGGCACGGGAATGCGGCTGCGCGTCTCCACTGGCGCGCCATCCGGCGAGAAGATGCGCCAGCGATAGAGGTCCTGGCCGGAGATGCGGTTGGCCGCGCGCAAGGGTTCGATGACCGAGGCGACGAGGATGAGGTTCGTCTCGGGCAGCACGAGAATATCAATGTCGAGAGTATCGGCGGATGGATCGAGCATGGCGATATCCTGCTTTTTCATCTCTCGAATTGTCAAGGATGGATCCGAAAAGTGAAAGCACTGCGCCTCCTCTTGGCTCGTAATGGACCCAACAAGAATTCTGGGAGAGACCACATGCCCTTAGCCATGAACCGTGATGTCTTCATCACCTGCGCCGTCACCGGCTCCGGCGATACCGCCGGCAAATCGCCCCACGTTCCACGTTCGCCCAAAGAGATCGCCGAATCGGCCATCGACGCCGCCAAGGCCGGTGCTGCCGTCGTGCATTGCCACGTCCGCGATCCGGAAACCGGCGCGCCGAGCCGCCGCAACGATCTCTACCGCGAAGTGACCGAGCGCATCCGCGATGCGGAAGTCGACGTGGTGCTGAACCTCACCGCCGGCATGGGCGGCGACATGATCTTCGGCAACACCGAACAGCCGCTGCCGCTCAACCCCGTCGGCACCGACATGGTCGGCGCGACCGAGCGCGTGTCCCACGTCGCCGAATGCCTGCCCGAAATCTGCACGCTCGATTGCGGCACGATGAACTTTTCGCTCGGCGACTACGTGATGACCAACACGCCGTCGATGCTGCGCGCCATGGGCAAGATGATGACCGATCTCGGCGTGCGCCCGGAAATCGAAGCCTTCGACACCGGCCATCTCTGGTTCGCCAAGCAGCTGGTCGAGGAAGGCGTCATCGAGGATCCGGTGCTCATCCAGCTCTGCATGGGCATTCCGTGGGGCGCGCCCGATGACCTCAACACCTTCATGGCGATGGTCAACAACGTGCCGGCCAACTGGACGTTCTCCGCCTTCTCCATCGGCCGCAATGCCATGGCCTATCCGGCGGCGTCCGTACTGGCCGGCGGCAATGTCCGCGTCGGCCTGGAAGACAATCTCTATGTCGGCAAGGGCCAGCTCGCCACCAATGCGCAGCTCGTCGAAAAGGC
>NZ_CAMLFY010000180.1 GCF_946479415.1 uncultured Shinella sp.
CCTCCTGCACCACGCGCATGAGGTCAAGGCTTTGCTCGGCGGAAAGGCTATGGCTGTCGAGCCCGTCAATCTGCCACCGGCACAGGATATTGCGGTTCTCGCACAACAGGGTCAGCCGCGCGCGCAAGGGGGCGAGCCACTCCGCGAGGGGGCGGTCGGCCGGATAGGTCCCCGTCGATGTATCGATCACGAGGCGCAGTTCATCGCGCAGGTCCTTCAGCATCGACAGGAAGCGCCCGGGCGAGATGTCGCCCGTGCCATGTTCCAGCGCTGCGATATTGTTGACCAGCGTCGCCCCCATGCCGTCGTGAAGATTGTGCGCCAGACGCATTCGTTCCGCCATCCGGCTGCTGGCAAGCCGAAGCTCGTGCTGGTGATTGAGCACGACCGCGAGTTCCTCCCGCGCCGCTTCGATCTTTCCGGTCAGCTCGTCGTTGAATTGTTCGACCCGCGTCATCGCGGAAACGAATTTCCAGGCGAGGACGATCGCCATGCAGACGATCAGGATCTGCGAGGTTATCGGCGCATAATAGATGTTGCGGTGCCATAGGCCGGCGAACACCAGTTGATCGTGAACAGCCGCGGCGAGGGTGAGGATGTTCGTGGTGTTAAGCATCCAGTGATCGATGCGCCGGCTTCGCCAGGTCGACACGAAGAACAGCGAAATGGTGCCGAGGTAGACCGCCGAGGCGAAGCCGGACAGAATGAGGCGTGTCAGCCCGATCTGATCGTGAGGGACGGCGATCATGAGCGTCAGGCCCGCGAGGAATCCGGCCCCCAGTAGCGCCTCGACGCGCGGGAGCCGCCGTTCGAGGAAGCGGATCACGAACATGCAATAGCTGGCGGTGAACAGCAGGAGGGCGATCAGCGTCGTGCGCGACCAGCCGTCGGTCGTCGCAAAGGGCCAGGGGGTGGTCGCGACCAGATTGAGCGAATAGCCTGACCATGCGAACAGCGCGAGGCTGTACCAGCCATAAGCGGCTTCGCGCCGCCGCATCAGCCAGATCGCGAAAAAGAAGGTCGCGAGCGCGACGGTGATGCCGAGGTTGAAGGTGGGGAGTACGCGTCGCAGCCAGTGGGTACGATCGTAGCGCGCCTGTATCGTCGCCGGATCGCCCAGCGCGACCGGCCCGAGACCCGGCTGGTAGATTGCATAACCCGAAACCCGGACGAGCAGGACATTTCGTCCCTCGCGCAGGACGGGCGGAGAGAGTAGCCAGCGACGCGGCATGTTCCACGAACGCGACATGGGTTCGGTCAGATGCGCGTCGCGGGCAATCGGGGATCCGTTCAGATAGGCGGCGCCGGCCAGCGTCCAGTAGTCGAGCATCAGTTCGGGATTTCGAACTGCAGCATCAGGTAATCGCCGCGCGTCATGCCGCCGACGGTGCGCTTGGCATCTTCATCGGTCACCGTGCCGTTGGCGCCGGGCACCACGACGATGACGTTCTCGCCATCGTCTTCAGCGACAAGAATATGGGCCGTGCCGGTGGCATCGGCGGCATAGCGCACGCCGTTGAGGTCGACGGCGGCATCGGCGAGCAGCGCGAGCGCCTGGCTGCCGAGGCGATCGTCGCCGACGGCGCCGGCCATGCGCACCATGGAGCCGGCCCGGCGGGCGGCGAGCGCCTGGTTGGCGCCCTTGCCGCCGGCGGCGGTGGTGAAGCTGGTGCCCATGACGGTTTCACCGGGCTTCGGCAGGCGTTCTGGCGTGGCGATGAGGTCCATGTTGATGGAGCCGAAGACGGTGATCATGAGCGTTGCCCCTGTTGTTTCCGCCGGACACTGCCCGAGGCGGTCAGTCTTCGTCAACTATCCTCAGGCGCAACTGGCCCGACCGGCTTTCAACTGTTGTTTCCGCCTGTGGAGAAGACGGCGAAATCGTCTCGAATTCCAGCTCGCCGATGCGCGCGCCGCGCCGCGCAAGCTTCTCCGTCGACGTGAGAATCAGGTCCACATCCTTCTGGGCGGAGGTGAAATGACCGTGCAGCTTGCGCACCCGGTCGTCGAGCCGCGTCAAATCGTCCATCAGCCTAACGACCTCGCCCTGGATGACATGGGCCTGCTCGCGCATGCGCTGGTCCTTCAGCAGCGCCTGAAGCACCTGCACCGAAAGCATCAAGAGCGAGGGCGAGACGATGACTATGCGGGCGCGGTGCGCCTTCTGCACCACGGCCTCGAAATTTTCGTGGATGCTCGCGAAGATCGATTCCGAGGGCACGAAGAGGAAGGCGGTGTCCTGCGTCTCGCCGGCCAGCAGATATTTTTCGGCGATATCGCGGATATGGATTTCCATGTCGCGGCGAAACTGCTGGGCGGCGACCTTGGCCGCCTCCGGCGAACGCCCGTCCGACATGGCGTTCCAGGCCTCCAGCGGAAACTTCGCATCGACGACCAGCGGCGGCTGGCCGTTGGGCATGCGGATGGTGCAGTCGGGGCGCACGCCGTTGGAAAGCTGCGCCTGGAACTGGTAGGCGCCCGATGGCAGGGCGTCGGCGATGATGGTCTCCATGCGCGACTGGCCAAAGGCGCCGCGTGTCTGCTTGTTGGAGAGGATGGCTTGCAAGCCGACGACATCCTTTGCCAGCGACTGGATGTTGGTCTGGGCCGTATCGATGACGGCAAGACGCTCCTGCAGGCGGCGCAGGTTCTCATGCGTTGCGCGGGTCTGTTCGGAAATCGACTGGCCGAGCCGCTGGGTCAGGCCGTCGAGCCGCGTGTTGATCGCCTGGTTGGTCTCCGACTGCTTGGCGCCGAAGACCTCGGCCATGGCGGCGACACGCCCCTGCATTTCCGTCTGCGCCTTCAGAAGCTCGGTGAACCGCAGCTCCGCCATCGCGGCCTCTGCGCGCTGGCGCGCCTGGCTGCGGCGCGCCGACAGCAGGCCGAAAATGCCGAGAAGCACGGCCGCAAGCAGCGCCAGCACCGGGCCGGGACCACCGAGCCGTGCGAGCAGAGAGGCGAC
Organism: uncultured Shinella sp.; assembly: GCF_946479415.1. The sequence goes on from NZ_CAMLFY010000180.1 coordinate 2,966, forward strand.
GAGACTATCGAAGGAAGGATCAATCATGCGGCGACCATACCATGGTTTGGCGCGGAAACCAGATCATAACGTGAACAAATTCAAAGCATCGGCCGCGCTGGAACGGCCAAGCCGATTGAAAGCGCAAAAAAACCGCGCTAAGGAGGCGCATGACCATCAAGCCGCTGATTATCCTTCCCGATCCGATCCTTCGCCAGGTTTCGAGCCCCATCGAGACCATCGACAGCGAGGTGAAGAAGCTCGCCGACGACATGCTGGAAACCATGTACGATGCCCCCGGCATCGGCCTAGCCGCGATCCAGATCGGTGTCGCGCGCCGCATGCTCGTGCTCGACGTGTCGAAGGATGGCGAGGACAAGCGGCCGCTCGTCTTCATCAACCCGGAAATCGTTGCCTCCACGGATGCGCGTTCGGTCTATGAGGAAGGCTGCCTGTCGATCCCGGATTATTATGCCGAAGTCGAGCGCCCCGCCGGCATCACCGTCAAGCATCTGGACCGCGACGGCAAGGAACAGCTGACGGAGGCCGACGGCCTGCTCGCCACCTGCCTGCAACACGAGATCGACCACCTGAACGGCGTGCTGTTCATCGACCATATTTCCAAGCTGAAGCGCGAAATGGTGATCCGCAAGTTCACCAAGGCCGCGAAGATGCGCGGCAGCAAGGCGCTCTGAGCGGCATTTGCTTTTATAGAACGGAGGCTGACCGATGGCCCTTCGCATCATTTTCATGGGCACGCCGGATTTCTCCGTTCCGACGCTCGCAGCGCTCAAGCAGGCCGGCCACGAGATCGTCGCCGTCTATTCGCAGCCACCCCGCCCCGCCGGCCGGCGCGGCCTGGAACTGGTGAAGTCGCCGGTGCATCAGGCCGCCGAACTGCTCGGCATTCCCGTCCACACGCCCATCAATTTCCGCGAAGAGGCCGATCGCACGGCGTTTCGCGAACTGGATGCGGATGTCGCCGTCGTCGTCGCCTATGGGCTGCTGCTGCCGGAGGCCATCCTCTCGGGCACGCGCCTCGGCTGCTACAACGGCCATGCCTCGCTCCTGCCGCGCTGGCGTGGCGCCGCTCCCATCCAGCGGGCGATCATGGCGGGCGATGCCGAGACCGGCATGATGGTCATGAAGATGGACAAGGGGCTCGACACCGGTCCCGTCGCGATGACCAGCCGTATCGCGATCACGGATACGATGACGGCCGGCGAGTTGCACGACAAGCTGATGCAGGCGGGCGGCAAGCTGATGGCGGAAGCCATGGGCAAGCTCGAGGCCGGCGACCTGCCGCTGACGCCGCAGGCCGAGGACGGCGTGCTCTACGCCGCCAAGATCGACAAGGCGGAGACGCGCATCGATTTCTGCCGTTCGGCCCGCGACGTACACAACCATATCCGCGGCCTCTCGCCCTTCCCCGGCGCCTGGTTCGAGCTGCCGATCGCCGGCAAGCCGGAGCGGGTGAAGGTCCTGGCAAGCGCGCTTGCCGCTGAAACGACCGTCAAGCCGGCCGGCACGGTGGTCGACGACCATCTGACCATCGCCTGCGGCGATGGCGGTACGGTGCGGCTCGTGCGGTTGCAGAAGGCCGGTGGCAAGCCGCTCGATGCCGGCGATTTCCTGCGCGGCACGCCGGTCGCCGCCGGTCAGGTCCTCGCCTGATGCCGCGCTATCGCCTGCGCATCGAATATGACGGTACGCCCTATGTCGGCTGGCAGCGGCAGGACAACGGTCCCTCCGTGCAGGGCGCCATCGAGGCGGCAATCCTGTCGCTGACCGGCGAGACCGTTTCGATCCGCGGCGCGGGACGCACGGATTCCGGCGTGCATGCCATGGGACAGGTCGCCCATGCCGATCTTTCCCGCGACTGGAAGGAACACACGCTGCGCAACGCGCTGAACGCCCATCTCGGCATGGCGGGCGAACGCGTCGCCATTCTCGATGCGGCGGAAGTGCCCGACGATTTCGACGCGCGGTTTTCCGCAAAGAAGCGGCACTATCTCTATCGCATCATCTCCCGCAAGGCGCCGCTGGCGCTGGAAGCGAACCGCGCCTGGTTCGTCGCGAGGGATCTCGACCATGAAGCGATGCATGAAGCCGGGCAGATGCTGGTCGGCCGGCACGACTTCACGACCTTTCGCGCCGCCCAGTGCCAGGCAAACAGCCCGATCCGCACGATCGACCGGCTGGAGGTGACGCGCAGCGGCGATCTCATCGAGATGCGCGTCTCGGCCCAGAGTTTCCTGCACAACCAGATCCGCTCCTTCGCCGGCACGCTGAAACTGGCCGGCGAAGGCAAGTGGACGGCGGAAGACGTGCGCAGAGCGCTGGAAGCGCTGGATCGCAAGGCCTGCGGCCCCGTGGCGCCGCCGGATGGGCTCTACTTCATGGCGGTCGATTATTAAGCCGGCAGCGTGCCGAGCAGGCCCTGTAATTCCTGCCCGGCGATCATCGGCGGCAGCACGAAGATCGCCGTGATGGCAGCGGCCAGTAGCGTCTGCTTGCCGACGCACATCCAGACCAGCCGGAACTGAAGCACGACGCTTGCGCCGAAGACCACATAGAGCAGCAGGCCGGCAAAAGGCGCGCTGGCGGGCAGGACCAGTGTCAGCGCGAAGGGAACGGCCACCGCATAGGCGAAGGGCACGGCGATCCAGTTGCTCGCCGTCACGACGGTTGCGAGATATTTGCCGTAGCCCAGGGGGCGGGCGAGCACGGCCAGCAACACCAGCGGCAGCAGCCAGCCGACGAGATCGATGAAGGCGAGCTTCACGAAGAAGGTGACGCCGGCGGAGGTCTCCGCCGGCATGCCGGCGAGATAATAGATACGCCACGACGCCCAGATGACGGCGAAGGCGGGAAGGCACCAGACGACCGCCCAGAACGAGCGGGCAAGGCCGCGCATCGTCAGATCCAGCCAGTCGAAGCCTTCCTGCTTCTGTTTCAGGAGCAGATAGACACCGGTCAGATAGTAGAGGACTTCATCAAGTCCGGGCATCGCCGAACCAGCGCTGGATGAAGGTTTCGTAGATCACGGTCAGCGTTTCCAGATCGGCAACCGCCACGCGCTCGTCCACCATATGCATGGTCTGGCCGACGAGGCCGAATTCCAGCACCGGGCAATAATCCTTGATGAAGCGCGCATCCGACGTGCCGCCCGTCGTCGAGAGTTTCGGTGCCCGGCCGGTGACGGCTTCGACGGCGCCGGACATGGAGGCGATCAGGCTGTTGTTGCGCGTCAGGAAGACATGGCTCGGGCGCTCGGCCCAGGTGATGTCGTAGGAAAGCGGTGCGCGGCCGGGGCGCAGCTTCTCGTCGGCGGCCGCGGCATCGAGGCGGCGCACGATCTCGCCCATCACGGTCTCGGCCGTCCAGGTGTCGTTGAAGCGGATGTTGAAGCTCGCCGTCGCCTTGCCCGGCACGACATTGGTCGCGCGGTTGCCGACGTCGATGGTCGTGACTTCGAGGTTCGACGGCTGGAAGCTCTCCGTGCCCGCGTCGAAGGGCGGATACATCAGGGCGTCCGTCAGAGCGACGACGCCGCGCACGGCATTGTCGGCGAGATGCGGATAGGCGGCGTGGCCCTGCACACCCTGCACGGTGATCGTGCCGGAAACGGAGCCGCGCCGGCCGATCTTGATCATGTCGCCGAGCTGGTCCGGATTGGTCGGCTCGCCGACGAGGCAGGCATCCCAG
>NZ_CAMLFY010000181.1 GCF_946479415.1 uncultured Shinella sp.
CCATCGACAGCCACATCAAGCGGCTGCGCAAGAAGTTCAAGATGGTCGATACCGATTTCGACATGATCGAAACGCTCTACGGCGTCGGCTACCGTTTCCGCGAAGCGGCTTAAGGCATAAAATCGCTTGCATGAACCGCGGCAGCGATGGCATGCCGCGGTCGGTGGCGTAATGCCGCCCGCATGAGGAACAGAATCAGGTGTTGCAGACCGTGCCGGACAGGGATGGAGACGACGTCGAGGGCAAGCCCGCGCCGCGCTCGCTGCGCCGCCGCTGGACGCATCCCTTCACCATCGCGCGCCGCATCTTCGGCAATGCCGTCTTTTCCAGCCTGACGCGCCGCATCCTGTTCTTCAATCTCGTCGCGCTGGTCGTGCTCGTCGCGGGCATTCTCTATCTCAACCAGTTTCGCGAAGGGCTGATCGATGCGCGCGTCGAAAGCCTGCTGACGCAGGGCGAAATCATCGCCGGCGCGATTTCGGCCTCGGCCTCCGTCGATACGAATTCGATCACCATCGACCCGGAAAAGCTGCTGGAATTGCAGGCCGGCCAGAGCATCACGCCGCTGCCGAACGACGAGGATCTCGAATTCCCGATCAATCCCGAGCGTGTCGCCCCGGTTCTCCGTCGGCTGATCTCGCCGACCCGCACGCGTGCCCGCATCTACGATACCGATGCCAACCTGCTGCTCGATTCGCGCCATCTCTATACGCAGGGCCAGGTGCTGCGTTTCGACCTGCCGCCCGTCGAGCCGGAAAGCACCAGCATCGCCGAGCGGCTGACCGTCTGGTTCAACCGCATGCTGCAACCGGGCAACCTGCCGCAATACAAGGAAGCGCCCGGCGGTGACGGCTCGATCTATCCGGAAGTGATGAATGCGCTGACGGGCGTGCGCGGTGCGGTCGTGCGCGTCAACGACAAGGGCGAGCTGATCGTCTCGGTCGCCGTGCCGGTGCAGCGGTTTCGCGCCGTGCTCGGCGTTCTCCTCCTGTCGACGCAGGCGGGCGATATCGACAAGATCGTGCATGCCGAGCGCCTTGCCATCATGCGCGTCGCCGGTGTCGCCGGCCTCGTCAATATCGCGCTGTCGCTGCTTTTATCCTCGACCATCGCCAATCCGCTACGCCGGCTGGCGGCGGCGGCGATCCGCGTGCGTCGGGGTGCGAAGGAACGCGAGGAAATCCCTGACTTCTCGGTGCGCCAGGACGAGATCGGCAATCTGTCCATCGCGCTGCGCCAGATGACGAATGCCCTCTACGACCGCATCGACGCCATCGAGAGTTTTGCCGCCGATGTCAGCCATGAGCTGAAGAACCCGCTGACCTCGCTGCGCAGTGCCGTCGAAACCCTGCCGCTGGCGCGCACGGACGATTCGAAGAAGCGGCTGATGGATATCATCCAGCATGACGTGCGCCGTCTCGACCGCCTGATCAGCGATATCTCCGATGCTTCGCGGCTCGATGCGGAACTCGCGCGCAGCGACGCCCGCACGGTGGACCTGGAAAAGCTGCTCGCCGACCTCATCGACATCTCGCGGCAGGTCAACACGCGCAAGAAGCCCGTCAGCCTCGACTTCGTCGTCGACCGCAAGGACAATCCCAAGGTCAAGTTCGAGGTCTCCGGCTACGAGCTGCGCATCGGCCAGATCGTCACCAACCTCATCGAGAATGCCCGCTCCTTCGTGCCGGATCCCGGCGGGCGCATCGTTGCGCGGCTGTCGCGCGGCCGCAACGACCGCTGCATCATCCAGATCGAGGACAACGGCCCCGGCATCCAGGCCGAGGATATCGACCGCATCTTCGAACGGTTTTATACGGACCGGCCGGAAAGCGAGGATTTCGGGCAGAATTCCGGCCTCGGCCTCTCCATTTCGCGACAGATCGCCGAAGCGCATGGCGGCACGCTGAAGGCGGAAAACATCATCGACAAAGCGACCGGCACGGTTCGCGGCGCACGCTTCACCCTTGCCCTTCCCGCCGGCACGCAAAAATGAGCGATCCCGCCAATGTGCACGGAACGGCCATCGTCATCGGCACGACGGGACTTTTCTTCACCGGCCCTTCCGGCAGCGGCAAGAGCGCGATTGCGCTTCACTGCATCGAGGAAGCGCGGGCAAGGGGGCTGTTTTCGGCCCTGGTCAGCGACGACCAGGTGCTCGTTCCCGTTGCAAACGATCGCCTGATCGCGCGTGCGCCGAAATCCATTGCCGGGCTTGCGGAGGTGCGCGGTGCCGGCATCATCCGCGTCGAAACGATCGAGGCGGCGGTGCTGCATCGGGCCATCAGGCTGACAGAGGCACCTTTTGCCGAGCGATTGCCACCGGAGGGTGAACGCCTCGAGGTTCTTCCCTCCCGCTTTTTGCCCTTGACCCGCCTGCCGCTCTTTACCGGTGCCACCGCCTTTTCAACTTTGATCGCAATTCACCCGGAATTGCTTCGTCCTTGATCGCAAAAGCCCCGTCAAAACGTAAAATCGGCCGATTAGGGCTTGCACTTGGCCTTTTCATTGACAAGATGGCCACCCCAGCGGTGGACGGAATTGTTGCATTGCGGTATTCGGCCGACCGTTTCGAGTTGGGAAAGTGGAGCGATTGCTGATGATCGGACTGGTGCTTGTCACCCATGGCAGGCTGGCGGAGGAATTTCGTCACGCGCTGGAGCATGTTGTCGGTCCGCAGAAGGCGATCGAGACCGTCTGCATCGGCCCCGAGGACGACATGGACCAGCGCCGCCAGGACATCCTGGAAGCGGTCCTGTCCGCCGATCAGGGCCACGGCGTCATCATCCTTACCGACATGTTCGGCGGCACGCCCTCCAATCTCGCGATTTCAGTGATGTCGGGCGAGAAGATCGAGGTGATCGCCGGCGTTAACCTGCCGATGCTGATCAAGCTTGCGGGCATCCGTGGCGAAAACAACATGGAAAAGGCGCTGATCGACGCGTCCGAAGCCGGTCGGAAATATATCAACGTGGCAAGCCGCGTCCTCAGCGGCAAGTAAGGTCCCCTGCCCTCCATGACCGTCTCGAAAGAGCTTCTCATCATCAACAAGCGCGGCCTGCACGCCCGCGCTTCGGCCAAATTCGTCCAGACGGTGGATGGCTACGACGCGGAAGTGACCGTCTCCAAGGACGGCATGACGGTCGGCGGCACCTCGATCATGGGCCTGATGATGCTGGCCGCCAGCCCCGGCTGTTCCGTGCTTGTGACGGCGACGGGTGCGCAGGCTGAGGCCGTTCTCGATGCGCTCGATGCTTTGATCGCCGACAAGTTCGGCGAGGAGATGTAAGCCTCCCGTTAATATAAGGATATAAAGACTTCTTTATGTCTGGTTGCTCCAGCGGCTGTTTCCTGATAGGAAGCGCCATCAATCAAAAGAACTTTTTGTTTTTCGCAATTCCGAACGCAAAACCGTAAACACTTTTGCTGGAATTGCTCACAAGGCTGGAGACCTCATGACCACCACCCATGACTACCACGTCGCCGACATCGCGCTTGCCGATTTCGGCCGCAAGGAAATCCAGATCGCCGAGACGGAAATGCCGGGCCTGATGGCCTGCCGCGAAGAGTTCGGCGCATCCAAGCCCCTCAAGGGCGCGCGCATCACCGGCTCGCTGCACATGACCATCCAGACCGCCGTTCTCATCGAGACGCTGGTGGCGCTTGGCGCCGACGTGCGCTGGGCCTCGTGCAACATCTTCTCCACGCAGGACCACGCCGCCGCCGCGATCGCCGCCGCCGGCATCCCGGTCTATGCCGTGAAGGGCGAGACGCTCAAGGAATACTGGGAATACACCGACAAGATCTTCCAGTGGACCGATGGTGGCTTCTCCAACATGATCCTCGACGATGGCGGCGACGCCACCATGTACATCCTGCTCGGCGCCCGCGCCGAAGCCGGTGAAAACGTGCTCGTCAATCCGGGTTCGGAAGAAGAAGAGATCCTGTTCGCGCAGATCAAGAAGCGCCTTGCCGCTTCGCCTGGCTGGTTCACCAAGCAGCGCGACGCCATCCAGGGCGTGACGGAAGAGACGACCACCGGCGTCAACCGCCTCTACCAGCTCCAGCAGAAGGGCCTCCTGCCCTTCCCGGCGATCAACGTCAACGACTCGGTCACCAAGTCGAAGTTCGACAACAAGTACGGCTGCAAGGAATCGCTGGTCGACGGCATCCGCCGCGGCACCGACGTGATGATGGCCGGCAAGGTCGCCGTCGTCTGCGGCTACGGCGATGTCGGCAAGGGTTCGTCCGCCTCGCTGCGCGGCGCAGGTGCGCGCGTGAAGGTCACCGAAATCGACCCGATCTGCGCACTCCAGGCCGCCATGGACGGTTTTGAAGTCGTTCAGCTTGAAGACGTCGTCTCTTCCGCCGATATCTTCATCACCACGACCGGCAACAAGGACGTCATCCGCATCGAGCATATGCGCGAGATGAAGGACATGGCGATCGTCGGCAATATCGGCCACTTCGACAACGAGATCCAGGTTGCCGCGCTCAAGAACCTCAAGTGGACGAACGTCAAGCCGCAGGTCGACCTGATCGAGTTCCCGAAAGGCAACCGCATGATCCTTCTGTCGGAAGGCCGCCTGCTCAACCTCGGCAACGCCACCGGCCACCCGTCCTTCGTGATGTCCGCCTCGTTCTCCAACCAGGTTCTGGCGCAGATCGAGCTCTTCACCAAGGGCGACGCCTACAAGAACGAAGTCTACGTCCTGCCCAAGCAGCTCGATGAGAAGGTCGCCCGCCTGCACCTCGCCAAGCTTGGCGCAAGGCTCACGGAACTCTCGGACGAACAGGCCGGCTATATCGGCGTCACGACGACCGGTCCGTTCAAGGCTGAACACTACAGGTACTGATCCTTACCCGGATTATCCACAACATCTAGAGGCGACGCGCTTGACACAAGCGCGCCGCCTCTTTTTTGGGCCGGTGCCTTCCCGTCGATTCGGGAAACAAGTATCGTTTAAAGCATTGATTCGGCGTGCAGATGCGGACCCTTCGCGCCGGATTGGGATGTCTTGTCGATCAGGCGGCAAACGGACGGAGACATACCGGGGATGATGTCGGATTTGAAACGAGGCCGTTCCGGGCAGGCTTTTGGCGTGCCGGAGCGGGATTGCGCGCATGGCTTTGCGCTGCAAAATGCATTTATGGTTAATGGTTGGTTTACGGGCGGTCGGCGTCGTCTCGTTTCGGCACTGTCGGCCGGCTCGGCGCTGATGGCCTTTGCGAGCCCGGCCCATGCCGCCGGCCGCTATTTCGCCACCACGGAAATCGTTACGGGCTCCATGCTGCTCGGCGTCATGTCGGCAGCCGTCGTTTCAGCCCTTTGGATGGGCCGCCAGCGCGCGAAGATGGCGGCTGAAAGCCGTACGCTGCAGGCCAGCCTTTCCGATGCCCGGCACAATGTTTCCCGCCTGCAGGCGCTGATCGGCGACAAGGATCGGCGCATCGTCGTGTGGGACGGCCGCTCCGGCAAACCGGAATTTCTGGGCCAGCTGCCGCCCGAGACCGGCGCCCCCCAGGCCGATAACGAATTCCTCGCCTTCGGCCGCTGGCTGAAGCCGACCTCGGCGGGCGAGATCGAACGCGCCGTCGAAAAGCTGCGCTCCCAGGCCCAGAGTTTCGACCTCGTCGTCGAAACCAGCCGCGACGAGGTGCTGGAAGCCCAGGGCCGCGTGTCCGGCGGGCAGGCCTTCGTGCGCTTCGTGGCGCTCAACAACCTGCGCGCCGAAGCCGCCGAGCTGAAGCTCGAGCGCGACCGGCTGGTCGCGGCGCTGACCACCCTTCAGGGCATGCTCGACCAGATCGACCTGCCCGTCTGGCAGCGCGCCGCCGATGGTTCGCTCGCCTGGGTCAACGAGGCCTATGCCGAGGCCGTCGAGGCGAAGGACGCGGCAAGCGCCGTGCATGAAGGCCGCGAACTGCTGCCGACGATTGCGCGCGAAAAGATCCGCGCCACCAGCACCTATGACATGGCCTATCGCGACAAGGTCTCGACCGTCGTGCATGGCAATCGTGGTTTCTTCGACGTCGTCGATGCCCGCAGTCCGACGGGCTCGGCCGGCATCGCCGTCAATGTCTCGGATGTCGAGGCCGTGCGCGAAGAGCTGATGCGCACGCTGAAGAGCCACGCCGAGACGCTCGACCATCTCGCCACGCCCGTTGCGATCTTCGACGGCGACCAGCGCCTGCAATTCTACAACCAGGCCTTCCAGCATATGTGGGAGGTCGACATGGCCTTCCTCGAAGGCAAGCCCGGGAATGGCGAGCTCTTCGACAAGCTGCGCGCCGCCGGAAAGCTGCCGGAACAGCTGAACTGGAAGCAGTGGAAGGAAACCGCGCTTTCCGTCTACCGCGCCATCGAGACCCAGACCGACCTCTGGCACCTGCCGAACGGCCAGACGCTACGCGTCTTCGCCACCGCCCGTCCGCAGGGCGGCGCAACCTGGGTCTTCGAGAACCTGACCGAGAAGGTCGATCTCGAGAC
>NZ_CAMLFY010000182.1 GCF_946479415.1 uncultured Shinella sp.
ACGAGCTCCTGTCAAGTGACTGGAGTTCAGACGTGTGCTCTTCCGATCTATGTCGCCGAGCTGGTCCGGATTGGTCGGCTCGCCGACGAGGCAGGCATCCCAGCGCTCGCCGCGCGCGGCCGCCCATTGCAGAAGCTTGATCGTGCCGTTGACGGCCGGGCCTTCCTCATCGCCGGTGATCAGGAAGGAGACGGAGCCCTTCGGCGGGCCATGTTTCTCGATATGGCGGGCGACGGCGGCGACGAAGCAGGCGATCCCGCCCTTCATGTCAACGGCGCCGCGGCCGAACATCTCGCCATTGGCGATCTCGGCGCCGAACGGATCATGCGTCCAGGCCGCCGCGTCGCCGACGGGCACCACGTCCGTATGGCCGGCAAACATCAGATGCGGTCCCTCGCTGCCGATCCGGGCATAGAGGTTTTCGATATCGGGCATGCCGGGCTCGGTCGCGACCATACGCTCCACCTTGAAGCCGAGCGGCTCCAGCATGGCGGCAAGCGCGGTCAGCGCGCCGCCTTCGGCTGGCGTTACGGAGGGGCAGCGGATGAGTGTGGCGAGGTTTTGGATCGGATCGGCAGAGGTCATGAGGCACGCGGTCACGGCATGAGAACAGGGAAAATCGAGATGTAGCGACCGGCCGGGGATTTGTCACGCGCGGTCAGGGGCAGCGAGCGTCAGTCCTTCGGGCGGTTGGGCACGCGGCCGTAGTCGTTGGCGCCGTTGGTGCCGGGCCAGACCAGAAAGGCGATGAGCGCGAAGAAGGAGATCGCGGGAATGAACAGGCAGATGATCAGCGCCACCGGCAGGTTCATGTCGTGCAGCCGCTTGATCGTCAAAAGGATGGAGGAGATCGTCGAGGCGATGCCGACGCCGACGAAGACGAAGGACCAGAACAGGAAGGACGGGTCTTCCTTGGGCACCATGACGATCTGCGTCAGCGCGGCCGAGAGCAGCATCAACCAGAAGGCCCAGCCGAGCGCGAAGGGCGCACGGCTGAGGCGGCCGGACCAGCCGAAGAAGAGCCAGGTGAGGCTCGGCCCCTGCTCTTCGACTGTCGCCATGGCTTAGTCTCGCAGCAGTTCGTTGATGCCGGTCTTCGAGCGGGTCTGGGCATCGACGCGCTTGACGATGACGGCGCAGTAGAGGCCGGGGGCCGGCAGGCCGTTCGGCATGGTCTTGTCGGACGGCATGGAGCCGGCGACGACGACCGAATAGGGCGGCACTTCGCCATAGGTCACTTCGCCGGTGGCGCGGTCGACGATCTTGGTCGACTTGCCGATGAAGACGCCCATGCCGAGCACGGAGCCCTCGCGCACGATGCAGCCTTCGACGACTTCCGAGCGGGCGCCGATGAAGCAATTGTCCTCGATGATGGTCGGGCCGGCCTGCATCGGCTCCAGCACGCCGCCGATGCCGACGCCGCCCGACAGATGGACGTTCTTGCCGATCTGGGCGCAGGAGCCGACGGTGGCCCAGGTATCGACCATCGTGCCCTCGCCGACATAGGCGCCGAGATTGACGAAGGAGGGCATCAGGATGGCGTTCGGCGCGATATAGGCCGAGCGGCGCACCACGCAGTTCGGCACGGCGCGGAAACCGGCCTTCTCGAATTCGTTGACGCTCCAGCCGTCGAACTTGGAAGGCACCTTGTCGAACCACGAGGATTCACCCGGGCCGCCCTTGACGATTTCCATCGGGTTGAGGCGGAAGGAGAGCAGCACGGCCTTCTTGAGCCACTGGTTGACCGTCCAGTTGCCGTCTTCGCCGCGCTCGGCGACGCGCACCTTGCCCGTATCGAGCAGGTTCAGCGACGTCTCGACCGCGTCGCGGATTTCGCCGCGCGTTCCGGTGTTGATGCCGTCCCGTTCCTCGAAGGCGCGGTCGATGGTTGCGGACAATGTGGACAGGTTGGACGTGCTCATCGGAATTCCTTAAACTTCGACGCTTATTTTCTGTTGTCGGGATGCCGGAAGGTCGATTTCATCAATCAGCAGATGCTCTAGAGCAAGTGCCGGGAAAGATGAAGCCCCTTTCCGGCAGATACTGTCGCACGGGCGAAATGGTAATCCCGTGGGCGAAGAAAGCAGGACATGACATGGCAAGACTGAAGAAGAAGAGCCTGCGCCGCAAGGACGGCGTGTGGGATCCGTTGGCCGACAGCGCGCAGGACAAACACCGCGCCGCGGTGGTGCCGCAGACGCCGCAATCGGCCCATCCCGCCTACCGGCTTGCCTATGTCGACGACGATTTCCTCTGCCGCGAGGAGCTGCGCCCGGTGCGCCTGCAACTCGAACTCCTGAAGGTCGAGATGATGCTCGCCGAGCGCGGCATCAAATCGACCGTCGTGATGTTCGGCGGCGCGCGCATCCCCGCCCCCGGCCAGGAAGCGTGGGCGGCGCGCAACGAGACGCAGCGCGCCAATCTCGAGGCGGCCTCGATCTATTATACGGAGGCGCAGAAATTCGCCCGGCTCTGCTCGGAAAAGTCGGCGGAGCTCGGCTACAAGGAATATGTCGTCGTCACCGGCGGCGGACCGGGCGTGATGGAGGCGGGCAACCGCGGGGCGGCCGATGTCGGCGCCCCCTCGATCGGCCTCAACATCGTCCTGCCGCACGAACAGGCGCCGAACCCCTATGTGACGCCGGAACTGAGCTTCAACTTCCACTATTTCGCGATCCGCAAGATGCATTTCCTGCTGCGCGCCAAGGCGGTCACGGTGTTTCCGGGCGGTTTCGGCACGCTGGACGAGCTGTTCGAGACGGTGACGCTGATGCAGACCGGCCGCATGGCGCTGGTGCCGCTCATCCTGTTCGGCAAGGAATTCTGGCACAAGATCATCGACTTCGAGGCGCTCGCCGCCTTCGGCACGATCGCGCCCGGCGATGTCGAGCTGATGCAGTTCGTCGAGACCGCCGACGAGGCCTGGGACATCATCGTCAAATTCTACGAGAAGATGGAAGCCGAAAACGCGGCAGCCGCGCACGGCTGAGGCGCTCCGCCCCCGCCTATTTGCGTTCGGTCGGCTGTGCCTGCAGCCGGCCGCGCGACCTTGAGCGCGCCGCACTGGCGAGGCGTTGCGTCGCCTCTTTCAGCTCCAGCTCGGTAAACAGCGGCTGGTAGTCCGGCCGCAGCATCAGCGCTTCCATGGAAAGCTCGGCCTTGCCCGCGTCGAGCAGGCGCTCCAGCCCGGTCGTGCCGGGCTTGAAGACGAGGTCCTTCGCGGCGGCCACGCCGCCATTCAACAGCACGAAGCGACGCAGCAGCACCGGGCGGAAGCCGAGCTCGGCGAAGCGGTCGTAGAGGCCCATCATTTCCTTGTGGAAACGGGCCTCCACGGCGGGGCTGGCGCTGCGCGGGCCACGCATCACAGACGGCCGACGCGCTCGGTGAGCAGCGCGAAGAAGCCGTCGGCATCGACATCCTTCATGACGCGCGCATTGTGCTTGCGGTCGGTGACCTGCCACCAGTCGACGACCGTCATGCCAACGGTGAGCGGCGAGGCCGTCTCGACTTCGACATTGCAATCGCGGCCGGCGAAGAGCTCCGGCTTCAAGAGATAGGCGATGACAGTCGGATCATGCAGCGGCCCGCCATCGGAGCCGTATTTCTCCACATCGAAGCGCTCGAAGAATTCGAGCATCTCGACCAGCGCGGTCGCCGGACGGTTGCCGATCTCACGCAGCTTGGCGACACGGCTCTTCAGCGTCAGCACCTTGTGGGTGACGTCGAGCGGCATCATGACGATGGGGATGCCGGACTGGAAGACGACGGCAGCGGCCTCCGGATCGACATAGATGTTGAATTCGGCTGAAGGCGTGATGTTGCCGCCTTCGAAGAAGCCGCCGCCCATCATGACCAACTCGCGCACGCGGCCGGCAATGTCGGGCGCTTTCTGGAGGGCCGTCGCGATGTTGGTGAGTGGGCCGAGCGTGCAGAGTGTCACGGTGCCCTCGGGCTCGCTGCGCAGGGTCTCGATGATGAAATCGACGGCGTGCTCAGCCTGCAACGGCATCTGCGGTTCGTGCAGCTCGGGACCGTCGAGGCCGGTCTTGCCGTGCACGTGCTCGGCGGTGATGAGTGGGCGGGCGATCGGCTTGTCGGCGCCGGCGAAGACCTTCACGTCCGTGCGCGCGCAGAATTCCAGGATGATGCGGGCATTGGTCGAGGTGCGCGACAGCGGCACGTTGCCGGCCACCGTGGTGATGCCGAGGATTTCGAGTTCCGGGCTGCCGAGCGCCAGCATGATCGCGGCGGCATCGTCCTGCCCCGGATCCGTGTCGATGATGATTTTCCGTGGCTCGGACATGCCGTTTCCATCCCGTGTTTCTTATGATTCGTGGCGCGTCTCGCGCGGGCGAAGCGGCGACTATATTTGCGAAATCGCCGTTCGCAAGCGTCTTGCGCCGCAGACGCGCAATCACCATATTGCAGCCATCGGGATGCCGAGACCGGGTCCCGCCACAGTCGCTTGAAAGCCAAGGACTAGACGATGACACGCATGACCCCTTTTGCCAGCCCGCTGATGCTGGGTTTCGACGCCATGGAAAAGACCCTCGAGCGTATCGCCAAGGGCAATGATGGCTATCCCCCCTATAATATCGAACGTCTTCGTCCGAATGGCGATACCGGCGCGCCCGAGCGCCTGCGCATCACGCTCGCCGTCGCGGGTTTCTCCGAAGAGGAACTCGACGTGACGACGGAGGAAAACCAGCTTGTCATTCGCGGCCGCCAGGTCGATAGCGGCGAGCGGGATTATCTTTACCGCGGTATCGCCGCCCGCCAGTTCCAGCGCACCTTCGTGCTTGCCGATGGCATGCGCGTGTCGGGCGCCGAACTGAAGAACGGTCTCCTGTCGGTGGACCTCGTCCGGCCCGAGCCGGTTCGAATGGTAAAGAAAATTAACATTTCCGTATCAGACTAGATCATGAGCCGTTCCTGCGGGAACAACCGCCGGACCGTCTCGAGCGTAACCTGATCGTTGACGCACCGAGCGCCATTGTGGCCGCGGGCGCCCAGCGGCCGGCATCTGCCGGCATTGCCATGGAGGCAAAGATGGGACTGAAAATCGCAACCCCCACCGCCGTTTCGAAGGCAGACCTTGCGCATCTCGGCGCCGGCGAAGTCGGTTATATCCGGAAAATGAAGGCCGACGAAGTGTCGCGCGTCTTCCCGGAAGCCCCGGAAATCGATCCGAGCCTGGACCTGTGGGCTCTGTTCGGCGCCGACGGCACGCCGATCCTTCTGACCGACAACCGTTCCAGCACCTTCTACAAGGCTGCCGAGGACGAGCTGCGCACCGTCAGCCTGCACTAAGCCTGAAGACCGGGCCTTCCGTCAGAGACGACGGAAGGTGAGATAGGCCGACTTGCGGCCTTCGCGCTTGGCCTTGGCCTCGTAGCGCGTGCCCGGCCAGCCGGCATAGGGCGTGAGCCAATCGGCCGCGTTATCAGCGGTCCACACGAAAGCGGGATGAGCCCCGCAGTGCATAAGCGTCCAGTTGACATAGGTGTCGATGTCGGACGCGAAGCAGAAGAGCCCGCCCGGCTTCAACACCCGGGCAAAGCGGTCCAGGTTGACCCTGGAAACGAACCGCCTCTTCCAGTGCTTCTTCTTCGGCCACGGATCCGGATAGAGCAGGTCGATCTGGTCGATCGAACTGGCCGGGAGCCAGTCGAGCAGCTCCGTCGCATCATCGTCGTAAAGCCGGATGTTCTTCGCGCCCGTTTCCTCGACGCGGCCGATCAGCTTCGCCATGGAATTGACGAAGGGCTCGACGCCGATGAAGGCGGTCTTGGGCGTTTCCAGCGCGCGGTGGATGAGATGCTCACCGCCGCCGAAGCCGATTTCAAGGCGCATGCGCTCCGGCTTGAAGCCGTAGAGCGTGGTGATATCAGCCGGAGCCTCGGTCGACAGGTCGACCTTCAGCTCCGGCAGCAGGGTTTCGAGATGCTGCACCTGCCGCTCGCGCAGGGGTTTGCCCTTGCGCCGGCCGAAGAAGGCCTCGCTTGCGCGGGTGGGGTGCTCGGCATCGCTCATATCAGGTCTCAGTTCTTCACGGCGTCCTTGAGGGCTTTGGCGAGATCGACGCGCTCCCAGGAGAACGAGCCGTCGCGGCCGGCCTTACGGCCGAAATGGCCATAAGCGGACGTCTTGGCATAGATCGGCTTGTTCAGGTCGAGATGGCGGCGGATGCCCGACGGCGACAGGTCCATGACCTGACGGATCGCGGCTTCCACGGCGTCTTCGCTGACCTTGCCCGTGCCGTGCAGATCGACATAGACCGAGAGCGGCTGGGCGACGCCGATGGCGTAGG
The DNA here is from genome assembly GCF_946479415.1 of uncultured Shinella sp. Next base: position 6,314 of record NZ_CAMLFY010000182.1, read on the forward strand.
ACAGCTGGATCGTGCAGCGATCGGCGAGGCCGGCGGCCACGACGTTCTTGGCGAGATAGCGCGCGGCATAGGCGGCCGAACGGTCGACCTTGGTCGTGTCCTTGCCGGAGAAGGCGCCGCCGCCATGCGGAGCCGCACCGCCATAGGTGTCGACGATGATCTTGCG
>NZ_CAMLFY010000183.1 GCF_946479415.1 uncultured Shinella sp.
GTCGTCAAGGGCGTCAGCTTCCTCAATCTCGTCGATGCCGGCGATCCCGTCGAATCGGCCAAGGTCTATGATGCGGCCGGTGCCGACGAGCTTTGCTTCCTCGACATCACCGCTTCCTCCGACAACCGCGACACGATCTTCGACGTCGTGGCGCGTACGGCCGATCATTGTTTCATGCCGCTGACCGTCGGTGGCGGCGTGCGCACGGTCGCCGATATCCGCAAGCTGCTGCTCGCCGGTGCCGACAAGGTCTCGATCAATTCGGCCGCCGTCTCCAATCCGGATTTCGTGGCGGAAGCCGCCGACAAGTTCGGCAACCAGTGCATCGTCGTCTCGATCGATTCGAAGAAAGTCTCGGCCGAAGGCGAAGAGGACCGCTGGGAGATCTTCACCCATGGCGGCCGCAAGGCGACCGGCATCGACGCCGTGACCTTCGCCGAAAAGATGGTCGAGCGCGGGGCGGGCGAACTGCTGCTCACCTCGATGGATCGCGACGGCCAGAAGGGCGGCTATGACATTGCGCTGACCCGAACCATCGCCGACCGCGTTTCCGTGCCGGTCATCGCGTCCGGCGGCGTCGGTACGCTCGACCACCTGGTCGAGGGCGTGCGCGACGGCCATGCGACAGCGGTTCTCGCCGCCTCGATCTTCCACTTCGGCACCTACACGGTCGGCGAAGCCAAGCGCTACATGGCCGAGCATGGCATTGCCATGCGGCTCGACTGAGGAGGCCCCCATGAGCACCTTCACTCTTGCAGACCTCGTCGAGATCGTCGACGCCCGCGCCAAGGCCGATCCGTCGGAAAGCTGGACGGCCAAGCTCGTGGCGGCCGGACAGCAGAAAGCGGCAAAAAAGCTCGGGGAAGAGGCCGTCGAGACCGTTATCGCGGCCATCGAGGGCGATAGGGCCGCCTTGACGAGCGAAACGGCCGATTTGCTCTATCATCTGATGGTCGTATTGAAAATCGGCGGCGTGCCGCTACAAGATGTCATGGAAGAGCTGGAAAGGCGCACGAGCCAGTCCGGCCTAGCGGAGAAGGCCAGCCGGAAAAGCTGATGATCCAGGCAGCGCGTGACAAGAACCAGGCCGACATTCCCGATGATTTCGGCAACCACGACTATTCTCCGTATCGCTTCTTCTCCGCAGAGGAATGGGCGCATTTCCGGGCCGATACGCCGCTGACGCTGACGGCGGACGAGGTCCAGCGTCTGCGCTCGCTGAACGACCCGATCGATCTCGACGAAGTCCGGCGCATCTATCTCTCGCTGTCGCGCCTGCTGTCGGCGCATGTCGAATCCTCGCAGATGCTTTTCGAGCAGCGCAAGCGCTTCCTCACGCTCTCGGACGAGGCCAAGACGCCCTTCGTCATCGGTATTGCCGGCTCGGTGGCCGTCGGCAAGTCGACCACGGCGCGTATCCTGATGGAACTCCTATCGCGCTGGCCCTCGAGCCCGAAGGTCGATCTCGTGACGACCGACGGTTTTCTGTATCCGAACGCCGTGCTCCAGCGCGAAAGCCTGATGGAGCGCAAGGGTTTTCCCGAGAGCTACGATATCGGCGCGCTCCTGCGTTTCCTCTCGGCCATCAAGGCCGGCAAGAAGGCCGTGCAGGCGCCGACCTATTCGCACCTGACCTACGACGTGCTGCCCAGCACCTTCCGCACCATCGACCGGCCGGATATCCTGATCTTCGAGGGTATCAACGTGCTGCAATCGCGCAATCTGCCGGCGGACGGCAAGATCGTGCCGATGGTCTCCGACTTCTTCGACTTCTCGATCTATATCGACGCCGAGGAGACGCTGATCCACACCTGGTATGTCGATCGTTTCATGCGTCTGCGCGAAACCGCCTTCCGCAACCCGGATTCCTATTTTCATCGCTATGCGACGATCAGCCAGGCCGAGGCGCTGGGTATCGCGGAAAATCTCTGGCGCAACATCAACCTGAAGAACCTGCACCAGAACATTTTGCCGACCCGCCCGCGCGCCGACCTCATCCTGCAAAAGGGCAAGGACCACCTCATCGAGACGGTGGCGCTGCGCAAACTGTAGCCGGCTTATGAATTCACCCGGCGAAGCGTGAGATTGATCCGACCGGCATTCTTCAAAAGCGTCGATGTATCGGGGTAGATTTTGTCGACGCCGTGAAAAATCAGCCGGCTTTCGCCCCCGAACACGAAGACATCGCCGCTCGACAGCCGGAACGACCGCGTCGGATCGTTGCGTGATACGCCACCGACGCGGAACAGGCATTGATCGCCCAGCGAGACGGAGACGACCGGCGCGCCGAATTCGTTTTCGTCGCGGTCCTGATGCAGGCCCATCCTGGCGTCGGGATCATAGAAATTGACGAGGCAGGCCTCGGGCGGTTTGTCGAAGCCGGAAACATCCTTCCACAGCACCAGAAGCGCCTCGGGAACGGCCGGCCAGGGGCGGCCGGTCTCGGGATGGGTGGACTGGTAGCGGTAACCGCGCTCCTTGTCCGTCACCCAGCCGAGCGATCCGCAATTGGTCATGCGGACCGACATCGGTTTTCCCGTCTTCGGCATGCGCGGCACGAAGAGCGGCGCTTCCGTCACGATTTGCCTGATGGCCGCGACGAGGGCTTCTTGCGCGGCACGGTCGAAGTGGTCGGGGAAATAGCGCAGCCCCGCAGCGAGGCCGCGCTCGGGCATCGCCATTTACGCTTCCGAAAGGTCCGGGATGCGCAGGACCTGACCGGGATAGATCTTGTCCGGATGGGACAGCATAGGCCGGTTTGCGTCGAAGATCACCGTGTGCTTGGTGCCCTTGCCCTTGCCGTAATGCGCCTCGGCGATCTTCCAGAGATTGTCGCCCTTCTTGACCGTATAGAGTGTCGGCGCTGCGGCCGGCGTCGAGGTCTTCAGGAGCTCGGTCAGATCAAGCTTTTCGAGCTTCAGGCCGGATTCGGGTGCGACCTTCAGCTCAGCGGCTTCCACCTTGGAAATGCCGAGCGTGTTGCCGACGGCAATGACGGCCTTCTCGAAGGCGGTCTGGTCAGCCACGACGCCCTTCAGCACGCATTTGTCGCCTTCGACGGAAACCTCGACATTCTTGGTGCCGAGATCGAAGGAATCGAGCTCCTTCTTGACCGCTTCGGCTGCCGGCGCTTCCTCGTCGTCACCGATGCCGAGCTTCTTGCCGGCGTTCTTGATAAAGCTGAAGAGACCCATGCCAACCTCCCTGGTTTTCCGAACTAAAGCAGAGCCTTCCCGCAAAGGAAAGGTTTCGTTTTCATCCCATGCATAAACGGCCAAGTTGCGGCAATCATTCGCCGCCGGGCTTGGCCCGCATGCGTTTGACGTCCGAGCGGCCGGATTTTTCCTTGAGCCGGCGCTCGACCGAACCTTTCGTCGGCTTGGTTTTCCGGCGTGGCGGTGGCGGCGGCTCGGCAGCCTTGAGAATCAGCTCCTTCAACCGCTCGCGCGCATCCTCGCGGTTGCGCTCCTGGCTGCGGAAGCGGTTCGCCTCGATCATCAGCACACCATCCTTGGAAACCTTGCGGCCGGCGAGCTTTTCGGCGTTCGCCTTGACCCGCTCGCTCAGCGAAGGTGAATTCCTCAAATCGAAGAACAGTTGGACCGCGGTGGAGACCTTGTTGACGTTCTGCCCGCCGGGACCGCCCGCCAGCACGAATTGCTCGGTCAGTTCCCAGCCGGCAATTGTGATCGTGTTGCTGATATAGAGAGGGTCGCTGGCCATGGAAATTCCTTTCCGGGCCGTTGTAACCGGCAGACCGGCAAACGGAAAGCCGTTTGCAGAGACGAAAAACCCGGCCTTGTGAGCCGGGTTTCACGTGAATCATGACCGAAAGCTTACTCGGCGGCGACCTTGAGGCCAGGCGCCGCATCGCGCACGCTGCCATCCACCTGGCCCTCGAACTTCTCGAAGTTGGCGATGAACATGTCGACGAGCTTCTGCGCCTGCTTGTCGTAGGCGGCACCATTGGCCCAGGTCGAGCGCGGGTCGAGGATCTTGGTATCGACCTCGGGAACCGAAACCGGGACCTGGAAGCCGAAATTGTCGTCGCGGCGGAAGAGCGCGCTCTTCAGCGAGCCGTCGAGGGCGGCGGCGAGCAGAGCGCGCGTCGCCTTGATCGGCATGCGGCGGCCTTCACCATAGGCACCGCCGGTCCAGCCGGTGTTGACCAGCCAGCAATCGACACCGTGCTCGGCGATGAGTTCCTTCAGCAGGTTGCCGTAGACCGTCGGGTGACGCGGCATGAAGGGGGCGCCGAAGCAGGTCGAGAAGGTGGCTTCCGGCTCGGTCACGCCACGCTCCGTACCGGCGACCTTGGCGGTGTAGCCGGAGAGGAAGTGGTACATGGCCTGGTCGGGCGTCAGCTTGGCGATCGGCGGCATCACGCCGAAGGCATCGGCCGTCAGCATGATGATCGTCTTCGGGTGCGGCGCGCGGCCGGTCTCGCTGGCATTCGGGATGAAGTGCAGCGGATAGGCGCAACGGGTGTTTTCCGTCAGCGAACCATCGTTGAAATCCGGAACGCCCTGCGCATCGAGCACGACGTTTTCCAGAACGGTGCCGAAACGCTGGGTCGTGGCGTGGATTTCCGGCTCGGCTTCCGCCGAAAGGCGGATGGTCTTGGCGTAGCAGCCGCCTTCGAAGTTGAAGATGCCGTTTTCGCCCCAGCCGTGCTCGTCGTCGCCGATCAGCGTACGGTTCGGATCGGCCGAGAGCGTCGTCTTGCCGGTGCCCGACAGGCCGAAGAACACGGCGGCGTCACCGGCGGGGCCGACATTGGCCGAGCAGTGCATCGGCATGACCTTTTCCGACGGCAGCAGCCAGTTCAGAACGGTGAAGACCGACTTCTTCATTTCGCCGGCATAATAGGTGCCGGCAATGAGAACGATACCGCGCGACAGGTCGCAGGCGATCATGGTCTCGGTGCGCGCGCCGTGGCGGGCCGGATCGGCCTTGAAGGTCGGCAGGTCGATGATCGTCAGCTTCGGGGCGAAGCCGGCGAGATCCTTCTCTTCCGGGCGGATGAGCAGGTTGCGAATGAACAGCGAGTGCCAGGCAAGCTCGGTGACGACGCGGGTCGGCAGGGCGTAATCGGTGTCTGCACCGCCGACGAGGTCCTGCACGAAGAGATCGCGGCTGCCGGCATGGGCCAGCATGTCGGCATGCAGCGCGTCGAAATGCTCGCGCGACACGGCCTTGTTGTTGTCCCACCAGATGGCGCCTTCGGTGTTTTCGTCGCGAACGACGAACTTGTCCTTGGGCGAGCGGCCGGTGTGCTGGCCGGTCAGCGCGCGAAGGGCGCCGTGGGCGGTCTTGACAGCTTCGCCGCGACCGAGGGCCTCTTCGTAAAGAGCCTCTGCTGCAAAGTTATACCGGACCGTGCCGTTGGTGTTGATACCCATCGCGGTGAGCCCCAGATCGGGGTTGCGAACGCCAATTTCCTGCATGGTCCAGATTTCCTCCGTGGACGAAGACCCATGGTGAACTTTTCCGGAAGCTAATCTGCTCCTGTCATAAAAACAAGAGGGAAATGGAAATTAGGCAATAATATCAATTAATTAATCGATTTAAATATTTGTCTGACTTTTTTAATCGGTTGAATAATCGATTTAAAAGCCCGCTCGAAATCCAGGCTGAAACGTCATCCTTTACGTCTGCCACAATTTGTTCCACCTTTACCCCCAGGAAGGCGCATCACATCCAGGACAGGAACTCGGATCCGAGGTCGGGAAAGGCGCCGATGAATATGGAGACTAACAGGATGCAGACGATCGCACTCGTCGACGACGACCGGAACATTCTCACATCCGTGTCGATCGCCCTTGAGGCGGAAGGCTACAAGGTCGAGACCTATACGGACGGTGCGTCCGCGCTCGACGGCCTTCTGGCCCGCCCGCCGCATCTCGGCATCTTCGACATCAAGATGCCGCGCATGGACGGCATGGAGCTTCTGCGCCGCTTGCGCCAGAAGTCGGACATTCCGGTGATCTTCCTCACCTCCAAGGATGAAGAGATCGACGAACTGTTCGGCCTCAAGATGGGCGCCGACGACTTCATCACCAAGCCGTTCTCCCAGCGTCTGCTCGTCGAGCGCGTCAAGGCGATCCTGCGCCGCGCCTCGAGCCGTGAAGCCGCTGCGTCTGCCGGCGGCAGCGCTGCCGGCACCCCGGCCAAAACAGGCGAAGTCGCCGCCCGCTCGCTGGAGCGCGGCCAGCTCGTCATGGACCAGGAGCGCCACACCTGCACCTGGAAGGGCGAGCCGGTGACGCTGACCGTGACCGAATTTCTCATCCTGCACTCGCTGGCGCAGCGTCCCGGTGTGGTAAAAAGCCGTGATTCGTTGATGGATTCAGCCTATGATGAGCAGGTCTATGTCGACGACCGCACCATCGACAGCCACATCAAGC
>NZ_CAMLFY010000184.1 GCF_946479415.1 uncultured Shinella sp.
TATCCCGATCACGGCATGATCTACCGCTTCATTCCGAAGACGGCAGAGACCTGCGAGATGGAACTGATCTGGCTTGTCGATGGCCAGGCGGAAGAGGGCAAGGACTACGATCTCGACCGGCTGACCTGGCTGTGGAAGGTCACGACGGCGGAAGACAAGGCGATCATCGAGCACACGGCGCGGGGTGTGCGGTCACATTATTTCGTTCCCGGCCCAATCGCCCCGATGGAGCACAATGAGCTTCGCTACATCGACTGGTATCTCGACGAAATCAGCCGCCCATAAAGATAAAGACATAAGCATATCTTTATATCTATTGACAAACGTCCCTTGATGACGTGAAGTCTGCGCGTCGTGGTTCCCTGGAGCGGCTATGCCATTCCAGGGCTAAGAGGGAATCCGGTGCGCCGATTGTTCGGCAAAGCCGGGGCTGCCCCCGCAACTGTGAGCGGTGAGCCGCTGTCCAGCATGTCACTGAGGCGAAAGCCTTGGGAAGACGGACAGCGGCGATGACCCGTGAGCCAGGAGACCTGCCAAGACGAACTAACGTCCACGGGCGGGGTGTCCCGGTGGTTGCTGCGACCCGTGACTGTACGGGCAATCGCACGCGTCCGCTTTACCCATGCCCCCACACATCAATGGGGTATGACAATGTCCAAACAAACTCTCTCCACCGCATCTCTCGGCTTTCCACGCATCGGACGGCATCGCGAATTGAAGGCCGCGCTCGAAAGCTTCTGGTCCGGCAAGATCGCCGAACAGGATCTCCTCGAAACGGCCAGGACGCTGCGTGCCGAAAACTGGTCGCTCCAGCGCGACAGCGGGATCACGCAGATTCCGTCGAACGACTTCTCTCTCTACGACCATGTTCTCGATACCGCCGTCATGGTCGGCGCGGTCCCGGCAGCCTACGGCTGGACAGGCGGCGATGTCTCGCTTGCCACATATTTTGCGATGGCGCGCGGCAGCCAGGGTGGTGGTCATGCGGATTGCGGCCATGTCCATCACGACCATGGCGTTTCGGCACTTGAAATGACCAAGTGGTTCGATACGAACTACCACTATATGGTTCCCGAGGTTTGCGGGGATCAGGCTTTCACGCTCGCCTCGCAGAAGCCGGTCGACCATTTCCTGGAGGCGAAAGCACTCGGGATCCACACCCGTCCGGTCGTGCTCGGCCCGGTCACTTTCCTCAAGCTTGCCAAGGCGCGGCCTTCGACCTTCAAGCCGCTCGATCTCCTCGTCAAATTGCTGCCCGTCTATGAAGAGCTGTTCCGCAGGCTTGCCGCTGCCGGTGCGGATTGGGTGCAGATCGACGAGCCGATCCTTGCCCTCGACCTGACCGAAGGCGAACGTCATGCCTTCGCAGTGACCTATGCGACGTTGACCAAGGCCGCGCCCAACCTGAAGATCATGCTGGCGACCTATTTCGGCGCGCTGGCGGACAATCTCTCCGCCGTCACCGCGCTGCCGGTCGCAGGGCTTCATGTCGATCTCGTGCGCGCGCCGGAACAGCTTGAAGCGGTGCTCGATGCCGTGCGAGCCGACAAGGTCCTGTCGCTTGGCGTGATCGACGGACGCAACATCTGGCGGGCCGACCTTGCTGCCATCCTCGAGCGGTTGGCTCCGGTCGCCGCCGCGCGCGGTGACGATACGATCGAGATCGCGGCCTCATGTTCACTGCTGCACGTGCCGATCGATCTTGAACTGGAAACGGGGCTCGATGCGGATCTGAAGTCCTGGCTCTCCTTCGCCACCCAGAAGCTCGGCGAGTTGGTGGTTCTCGGCAAGGGTCTGGCGCAGGGCGAGGAGGCCGTCCGTGAAGCGATCGACGGTGCATCGCAGGCTATCGCCGCGCGCGCCGCCTCGCCGAAGGTGACCGACCCTATCGTACGGGGGCGCATCGCCGACATCGACACCGCCATGGTGACGCGCAAGAGCACCTTCGAGACGCGCCGCCAGATCCAGGCGGGGGCAATCAACCTCCCGCTCTTTCCGACCACGACGATCGGGTCCTTCCCGCAGACCGGCGAGGTGCGCAAGGCACGTTCGGCCCACGCCAAGGGTCTGCTGAGCTACAAGGACTATGAGACCTTCCTGCAAAAGGAAACGGAGGCGGCAATCCGTTGGCAGGAGGAGATCGGGCTCGATGTGCTGGTGCATGGCGAATTCGAGCGCAACGATATGGTCCAGTACTTCGGCGAGCAGCTTTCAGGCTTCGCTTTTACACAACATGCATGGGTGCAGAGCTATGGCTCGCGCTACGTCCGTCCTCCGATTATCTTCGGCGATGTCTCGCGGCCGAACCCGATGACCGTACGCTGGTGGGCCTATTCGCAGTCGCTCACCGACCGGCCGGTGAAAGGCATGCTGACCGGTCCGGTGACCATCCTCAACTGGTCCTTCGTGCGTGACGACATCCCCCGCAGCGCGACGTGCCGCCAGATCGCGCTCGCCATTCGCGGCGAGGTCGCCGACCTGGAAAGCGCCGGCGCCCGGATGATCCAGATCGACGAGGCGGCCCTGCGCGAAGGCTTGCCGCTTCGCCAGAAGGACTGGCAGCATTATCTCGACTGGGCTGTCGAATCCTTCCGTCTGTGCTCGACGGGCGTTGCGGACGGGACGCAGATCCACACCCATATGTGCTACTCGGAGTTCAACGATATCATCTCGGCGATTGCCGCGATGGACGCCGACGTCATCTCCATCGAGACCTCGCGCTCGAAGATGGAACTGCTCGATGTTTTCAGAACCTTCAAATACCCGAACGAGATCGGCCCCGGCGTCTACGACATCCATTCGCCGCGGGTGCCCGACGTCAAGGAAATGACCGATCTCCTGTCGCTTGCCCGCGAGCGGCTGCAGGACCGCCAGCTCTGGATCAATCCCGATTGCGGCCTGAAGACCCGCAAATGGGACAAGGTCAGGCCGGCTCTGGTGAACATGGTGGAAGCGGCCCGCCGCCTGCGGGAAGCCGACACTTCCGCCGTGGCCGCGCAATGAGCCGAAGGCTCGAAAACACACCGATGCCGGGAGCAATCCCGGCATCGACCAGCCGCCTGGTGTTTCCCGGCGACACCAATCACCACGGAACGCTGTTCGGAGATGCCCGACTTGCTGGGATGGACAGATCGTCCTGTCTCTGTCGGCCGTCACGAAACCGTTGATAAGCAATCATAGTGATTGACGCAATTTTTACCTTGTCTACTATATCTAGTGTTCGAGGTTCCTTCGATTCGAAAGTGTCGAAGGCTAAGACGGGAATCCGGGGTGGCCATGATGGCCGCGTCAATCCGGAGCTGCCCCCGCAACTGTAAGCGGCGAGCATTCGTTCGACAAAGCCACTGAGGCGCAAATGCCTTGGGAAGGGGAACGAATGCCGCGACCCGCAAGCCAGGAGACCTGCCTCGCACATGAACGTCCACGGGCGGGGTGCCCGGCAGGCGAGCGTTGGGTTGCGGAATGATGCCGCCCCGCCGTCTCCCCAGATGCCCCGTATGAATAGCTTCGGGGTGAAGTCATGTCGAATGTGTTTCCAGTGCCTCCGCGCGTGTAAGCGGCGCCCCGCGTCCGGCCGTCCCTAAGGGGGTCGTCCATCCAGTTTCACTGCATCGAACGGTCATCGGCGGATGACCGAACGATCTTCCATGCCCAATCGCCACATCACGAGGAAATCATGTCCATCACCGTCTATTCCAAGCCTGCCTGCGTCCAGTGCACCGCGACCACCCGCGCGCTCGACCGTCAGGGCATCGATTACAGCGTCGTCGATGTTTCCGAGGATGCCGAAGCATTCGCGCTCGTTCAGGGCCTCGGCTACCGCCAGGTTCCCGTGGTCATTGCCGGGGAGCAGCATTGGGCAGGCTTCCGTCCCGACATGATCAGCGCGCTCGCCTGAAGCCGTGGCAATGGGTGAGCTCGTCTACTTTTCCACCCGGTCGGAAAACACCCATCGCTTCGTGCAAAAGCTCGGCCTTCCGGCCTCCCGCATCCCCCTTCGCGCCGATGAAGTGCTGAAGGCAAGCGTGCCTTTCGTCCTCGTCGTGCCGACCTATTGCGGCGAGGACGGCAAAGGTGCCGTTCCCAAGCAGGTGATCCGCTTCCTCAACGATGCGGAAAACCGAGCGAACCTTCGCGGCGTGATTGCCGCGGGCAACAGCAATTTCGGCGCGACCTTCGGGATCGCCGGTGACGTCATCTCCGCCAAATGCGGCGTGCCCTATCTCTACCGCTTCGAGCTTCTGGGCACCGCGGAAGATGTCGCCAATGTCAAACACGGATTGGAACGATTTTGGACACGATGACGCTCGATAAACCGGTGAAGACCCCGGAAATCACGGCGCTGGACTATCACGCGCTGAACGCGATGCTGAACCTCTATGACGACGAGGGCAGGATCCAGCTCGACAAGGACCGGCAGGCGGCCAAGCAATACTTTCTCCAGCACGTCAACCAGAACACCGTCTTCTTCCATAACCTCAGGGAGAAGCTCGATTATCTGGTCACCGAGGGCTACTACGAGCAGGAGGTGCTGGACCAGTACGCCTTCAATTTCGTGCGCGATCTCTTCGATCACGCCTATGACAAGAAGTTCCGCTTCCCGACCTTCCTCGGCGCCTTCAAATATTACACGTCCTACACGCTGAAGACCTTCGACGGGAAGCGCTACCTGGAACGCTACGAGGACCGCGTCTGCATGGTGGCGCTGACGCTGGCACGCGGCAACGAGGTGCTTGCCCGCGATCTCGTCGACGAGGTCATTTCCGGCCGCTTCCAGCCGGCGACGCCGACCTTTCTCAATGCCGGCAAAAAACAGCGTGGCGAACTCGTCTCGTGCTTCCTGCTGCGCGTCGAGGACAACATGGAGAGCATCGGCCGCTCGATCAATTCGGCGCTCCAGCTTTCCAAGCGCGGCGGCGGGGTGGCGCTGTCGCTGACCAATCTTCGCGAGATGGGCGCGCCGATCAAGCAGATCGAAAACCAGTCGTCCGGCGTCATTCCGGTCATGAAGCTCCTGGAGGACTCGTTCTCCTACGCCAACCAGCTCGGCGCGCGACAGGGCGCGGGCGCGGTCTATCTGCATGCCCATCACCCCGACATCATGCGTTTCCTCGACACCAAGCGAGAGAATGCCGACGAGAAGATCCGCATCAAGACGCTTTCGCTCGGGGTGGTCATTCCCGACATCACCTTCGAGCTCGCCCGCAACAATGAAGATATGTACCTGTTCTCGCCGCATGACGTGGAGCGTGTCTACGGCGTGCCGTTCACCGAGATATCGGTGACGGAAAAGTACCGCGAGATGGTCGAGGACGGCCGCATCAAGAAGAAGAAGATCAAGGCGCGTGACTTCTTCCAGATCATCGCCGAGATCCAGTTCGAGAGCGGTTACCCCTACATCATGTTCGAGGACACGGTGAACCGGGCGAACCCCATCGCGGGCCGTATCTCCATGAGCAATCTCTGCTCGGAAATCCTGCAGGTCAGCGAGGCGAGCGAATTCAACGACGACCTCTCCTATGCGAAAATGGGCAAGGACATTTCCTGCAATCTCGGCTCGCTCAACATCGCGGCTGCGATGGACAGCGCCGATTTCGGCCGGACGATTGAAACCTCGATCCGAGCGCTGACCGCCGTCTCCGAGATGAGCCACATCTCCTCGGTTCCCTCCGTCGAGAAGGGCAATGATGACAGCCACGCCATCGGCCTCGGCCAGATGAACCTGCACGGCTATCTCGCCCGCGAGCGCATCTTCTACGGTTCGGAAGAAGGCATCGATTTCACCAATATCTATTTCTACACGGTGACCTATCACGCCGTCCGCGCCTCCAACCGGTTGGCGGTCGAGAAGGGCGTGAGCTTCAAGGGCTTCGAGAATTCGAAATACGCCTCCGGCGACTATTTCGACAAATATACCGAAGCCGAATGGCTGCCGGCGACGGAGAAGGTGAAGGGCCTCTTCGAAGAGGCCGGCATCCATATCCCGACGCAGCAGGACTGGCTGGAACTGAAGGCGGCCGTGATCGAAGGCGGGCTCTACAACCAGAATCTCCAGGCCGTGCCGCCGACGGGCTCGATCTCCTATATCAACCACTCGACCTCCTCGATCCACCCGATCGTCTCGAAGATCGAGATCCGCAAGGAAGGCAAGATCGGCCGCGTCTATTACCCGGCAGCCTTCATGACCAATGACAATCTCGACTACTACCAGGATGCCTACGAGATCGGCCCCGAGAAGATCATCGACACCTATGCGGCGGCCACCCAGCATGTCGACCAGGGCCTGTCGCTGAC